>JAIETE010000234.1 GCA_019745505.1 Candidatus Obscuribacterales bacterium
CCCGGATTGCTTGGTCCAATGCCGAAAGCCTATCCCCGTGGCGCGAATCCCTTCTCGCTTACAGATCCTTCAGATCCCTCATTGACTGTACCGTTCTCAATGCAGCCCTTTTCTATGCAACCTTTTTCAGGCGGCAGTGATGATCTTTCCTCCATAAATCGCATGATGTCCGAGATGTTTTCCCAAATGAACCGCCAGATGCGCGATTTGAAGAATATGCCTCCCGGTGTCTACCAGTACAAGATTGAGCCGGGCGCGCCTGGTTCGATGGGCATCACGCCTTTTAAGATTCAACCCGGCAAGCCCGGTCAGGTTAGCCCGTTTCAACCTTTCCAGCAAAATATGCCGAAGAAGGCGCCCAGTATTCAGGACAGCCTGCCTCCGTATGCCGATCCGAATTCCATCTAGGTTACACTCTGCTTGACATTAACCGTCTCTAGCTTGTTTGCCTTGATTATTCTCTAAAATAGTCAAGTGCTATTTCAGGTATTGAGGTAATTTTGCCCGCGTCAGCTGAGCCATTAGAGAAGGTCGCGAAGCCGGAAAGCCTTGCAGGTGGGGTTTCCAGCGTTTCCACCAGTGAAAAGACCGGCAAACGCAGGGGAATCGTCACCCGTGTGCTCTGGTCGCTTGCCCTTTTCGGCGCGATCAATGCCGGGCTCTGGACTTTTGTCGGCGACGGCAAGAAAAATCCCACCGATGCGAATTGCTGGAACAGCGGAGCATCAGTCGAAGAGACGATCAAAGGCTTTGAGGCTCTCAAACAAAAGCCTGATGTAATTTTGCTGGGCTCGTCTCTGGTAATGTTTCCTTTCTGGGCGATGGACGTCGCCGAGAATAAGAATATCGCTGATATCTTTCACTATCACGATTCGCAAGCGTTGAAAAAACAGCTCAAAGCGGTGGGTTGCGGACAAGAGAATGTCTACAGTCTGGCTGTTTTTGGGCAAATGGCATCGGATGCCTATTTGATCACGAGTGAATTCGTTAAAGGAGAGAAGACGCCAAAGGTCATCGTATATGGTATCGCTCCTCGCGATTTTCACGACCACAGTCTATCTTCTCCGATGGCAACCTTCTCTTTCCAGAAAATAGTCAACCTTTCTAATTTCCCCAAATATGCCGGAGCCTTCTTGCCGGACTTTGAAAAGAAGGCGGACTGGCTGGCCATGCACCTCTGCTATTTCTATGGAAAGAGATGGCGCATGCAAATGGAAACCGATAAGGCAATCAACAAGGTTTATTCGATTCTCGGCATCGCCAACCCGACTGCCACCAAATCCGATACCACCGCTCAGGGCGGCGGTTTCAATCTGGAAGGCTCCACGGAAGATCGCTGGAATAACAGCGTCAAAGAGTATCAAGGCCGCTACAAGGAAATTACGGAAAAAGACCATTCACTGCAAATGAGTTTTCTTGCCCGCACATTGAAAAATATGCGCGAGCGAGGTGTGAAAGTCGTGTTGGTCAATATGCCGCTGACGAAGCGAAATCTAGACATTCTGCCTGACGGATTTTACGCAGGCTATCAAAAAGAGATTGCCAAACTTGCCGATATGCCCGGCGTGAAGCTCGTTGATCTGGGTGATTCCAAAGACTTCAACGATGACGACTATTGGGATACGACACACTTGAATCACGTCGGTGGGCATAAATTGCTCAACCATGTCGTGCCGGCTGTAAAAGAATTGCTCTAATAATTTTTCCGCTGCCCGTGCCTAGTAGGCGCGGTATCTGAAGGGCGATCGGAAATTGCTCACCTTTCGGATCGGTTCGCGCAAGAAGACGGAGTCTTTCTTTCGAGAAATAGACGAAACTCCTGAAAGATCGAAGACGATTTTATCGCCGTTGTTGAAGAATATAGTTGTAATTCCGGACAACTCAATTGCCTGCGCGATTACTTCTCCGCCTCGATCCAGCCCGAAGGTGGAGGTATCGCCGTCTGGTCCAATTTGACGTGTAATCGGATTGCCCTTTCCGTCTTCCATGATCCAGCCGAGCGTTTTGTAGATGATCAGCCGATCTTTGTTCTTCATTTCCAGAATTTCTTGGTCGGGCAATTGTCGAAGCGTGTCGCCCGTTTTCAATCTTTCTGTTCGCCTGAGCGAGTCATTTTCATCTTCTTCGGCTTCTATCTTCTCGCCGTCGATAGTCGTGGCCGTCCTCTCGTCAAAGGCGAAAGGCGCGCTCAAGCCAAATCGAGCCTGTCCCGGCATTTGAAAGCTGGTGCGCAGGTTGCGTGGACCTGCCCCTGCGCCGTAATAGCCTAATCCTCTGCTGGTTGGAGTATATGAAGAACGCAGATTGTCGAGGAAAGCAACAGACTGCTCCTCCGTACCCGGCAGAGTTTCTGCACCCTGGGTGGAGCTATCGGTTCTGTCGTCGTCTTCTTGCGGGTCGGCCATAGTTTTGACCTTTGCAGTGCGAGCCAATTGGCTGAAGGGCGCACTGCCGTATACTCGGCAGCAGTTCTTTTAATATACACCTTCTCGCCTTTCGGCGAGCATGAGACTCTTACACCATAAGGCGAAAGTCGCACCGGCAGCCATTTTGTAAAGATTATTGCTCTCTCAGGCTGACCGACAGAATCTTGTCGCCTTTTTGAATTTTATGGACTACGTCCATGCCGTTGATCACGCCGCCGAAAATAGAATACTGGTGATCGAGCCGAGGTTGCGGCTGCAACGTGATGTAGAACTGGCAGCTTGCGGAATTGGGATTTTTCGGAAAACGCGCCATTGCTACTACGCCCGGCGCATTATGACTGAGTTGCGTGGTTGTCTCGAGCGGCAACATCTTCGGCTTGCCGGTTTTGGGATCGCTGTAGAGTCCCGAGCCGTCACCGTTCGGGCAGCCGCCCTGAATTACGAAACCCGGCTCCACGCGGTGAAATGTCAGTCCGTTGTAAAAACCTGTTTGCACCATTTCCATGAACGACGCCACCGTCTTTGGTGCTTGTTTGCGGAAGAGCCTGATCATGATGACGCCCTTTTGCGTCTCCAAAACACAGATGGGATCCGGTCTTGTTTCGGTCGATGCCGTGGGCGGCTGCCCTCCGGGATAAACAGGAGGACGCTGGTTGATTGGCACTCTCGGGTTGCCCTGATTGGCTGATGCCGGGGGTTGTGAGATACCTGCCTGTCCGGGATTGAATTGCGGCTGCTGAGGGGCGGCTCCCTGGCCGGGCGCAGGCGTATCCGGCACCGGATTGGCCGCGCCTGTCGTTGCCGCGGAGGCTGTTGAGGTTGAGGTCGTGCTGGTGGGAGATATCTGCGGCGCTCCCGGAGACGGAAAGGTTACGTCCGGCGGAATCATGTCCGGATTTGTCCTTTCAGCCATCGAAGGCAGCCAGGCGCAGGCGGATAGACTGGTGGCAAACATGGCAGTCAGAAATCGAGCCTTCAACATCCGGTTGATCCTTCCTTGTTGCAAATCGGGTCAGAGCAGTTTGGTCCCAGCGAAAAGCTACGCCTTCCATTCTAAACACTGTAGCCAAAAGACGCCAAAAGATGGCTGAGAAAGGCAAAAATTGCCGAAGCTTACATCTGGAAGTCTCGGAAAACCCTCACTGCCGGATGCAAAGCCAGGAATGAAGCTGGTACCTGAGCTGTTACTTCGCCGGAAAGAGCTTTAGCCAGAGCGGTTTTCTTCTTCTCGCCGCTGGCGATAAGAATGATCTGCCGGCTGGCCAGAATTGTTTCGATGCCGATGGTTATGGCTCTTGTCGGGACTTTGTCTACGCTGCCGAATGCCGCTGCATTGGCTTCTCTGGTTGACTGGGTGAGCCAGTGGCAATGTGTCCAGCTCAATTGCGGGGTGCCGGGCTCATTAAAGGCGATGTGACCGTTTGTTCCCAGCCCTAATACGCACATATCCATGCCTCCCTGAGCTTCGATTACGGAGTCGTAATCGTCCTGATTTCGGGGGCTGAAACGGTTCTCCTGCGGCAAATTGGTCTGCTTGTAGAGATTGGATTCGAGGAAATAGTGAAATGACTGTTCCTCATCCACATCGATGTAATCATCCAGGGCGAAGCACTTTGACTTCGACCAGTCCAGAGCACCCTGCTGAGACCACTCCGAAAGGATCTGATAACATCCGACCGGAGAGCGCCCGGTCGGCAACCCAAATTTACTCTCCGGCTTAATTTTCAGCTGCCTGGCAATTGCTTCGGCTACATTGAGGCTCATTGCGTCGTATAAATTGGACACCTTATTTCCCGACTTTTGTTTGGATTCCTGCCCCTTCAATATTAGACTGAGAGCAGGAATTTGCTTCTTGTCGTTAAAATAAAACCAGTACTTAGTTTCAGTATCGGTTCGCGATGCATTTTCAAAGTGGGTGTTTACTGAAATTGTCGAGCCTTTTGAGCCTGCAAAAGTTATTTTCCGCCTTGCTTGCAGTGGCGGTTCTGGCGCCTTGCGCGTCCTATGAGCCGGCCGATGCTCAAGTGGTCAAGCGCAAGCTGCCCAAGGCCGGTTTTCAGTCCCTGATGCGACCCGGTCCGGGTGCGGCTGGTGTGGGCTATAGCGGCGGGCAGACGGTGCCGCCCGGCTCTAGCGGTGTGCACCTCGTTCCTGGTTTGGACAGAGGAAACCGGGCCAGTGCCGGCGATTGGTATGACCCCGGCGAGCCAGATCTCAAAATGCAGTGGGTGCGTTGGGAGCCGCGGAGAATGCCTCTGAGAGTCTGGATCAGCCCCGGTTTGCAGCTGCCCTCTTTGCCATTTCAAGAATTGAAATCTACTCGCGTCAACACGGTCGCACAAATGTGTTTTTCAGGCACCGAACCCAATCCGTTCTCCAGCCTCACTCAAGTAAATGGCTGGACGGATGAAATGGGAGAGGCGGTTTGCTCCGGCATAGAGATGTGGAAGCCGTTCGAGCAAGAGGGCCTTTTTTCTTTTGATTTCACCGGCAATCCCAGAGAAGCTAATATTTTGGTCTTCTTCAATGATAATTTCGCCGGCGCCACCGAGCCTGGTGGCATCTCTACAGGCGGCTATACATGCGCCCAGGCGATTCCCTATGCCAAGATCGCGGAGGCTCTGCGTGAAGGCAAGAATCCGCGCACTCCGCCTGTGGTAATGGAACTCTCCCTCGGTGTTAACAGCACGCTGGAGAAGTTGAAAGCTGCGACCGCCCACGAGTTTGGACATGCTTTAGGCATTAAGGCTCATTCGCCTTATCGAGACGATATTATGCATGAAAACCGGGTGGTCGAGCAGTTATCCCAAGCTGATAAGAATACGATCCGCCGCCTCTATCGTTCTCGGACCCAATGGGTTCTCTAAAGCAGTGCCTCAGCGTTTTGCCTTGTTGCCGGCTATTGTTTGAATGATCAGGTTTTTAGCTGTGCGCAACCCGACTCTCAACTGAGATTCTCGCGTGTGACGTTGTAGTTCGGTTGCCAGGCTTTCTTGCACCGCCCTCAGTTCATTTGACAAATCAGCAATTCTCTTTTCGCCGGCTGCAGCCGTTGCGCTTATTTGCCTCTCCAGTGCGCGCATTTTTTGCCACTGAGACAAAATCGCGCCGGTAGCGGAATTCCGGATTTCCAGTTTTGTTTTCGTAGTCTCGGTAGATGGTGACCATTCGGCCAGATCTACCAGTCGTTCCCAAACGCTGCCGATCTCAGGCATTAACTCTGCGGCCGCAAGCGACAGGGGCGGCTCTTCTGTAGAAACTCGATCCTTCGAAAATAACTCTTCGTCTGCGGTGCCAAGTTGATAACCGAATTTCTGATTGATCAGTCGAATCACTTTCTGCGGGGAATTTATGACTGTGTCTATATGAATAACCAGGCTCGAATGGCGGTGCTCTTCGACAAACGAAATCAGGGAATTGTTATAGAACTCCCAGACCTCTAGTGCCAGACTTGGGTGCGTTAAGAATGCCGCGTCTCCTCTTCTGTACAGAGAGTCAATGACGTTCCACGGGCTGCGAATCAGAAAAAGAAATTTTGCATCTGGGATAAGTTCGCTCCAGAAGTTCAAGAAGACTGTAGTGCGCGGATCTTTCCAGCCCCAGGCTGTATCCTTTTGATTTTGCGCGATTAACTGTCTGGCCTCTAATCTGGCAGTTTCGCCTATTTTCGGAAGGGGACTCGTTACCCATCCTTCTTCCGGTTGACCGAGCTCTCTCAATTGTTTTTTGTGGAAATGCACAAAATCAAGATTCTCAAACAAACCTCTTACCGCCCCAGGATAAACAGGCAGGAAATTCTCGCCGACATGCAGACCCGCGCTCTGAAGCAGCGATGTCGTGAGCGACGTCCCTGAGCGTCCCATTCCGGCTATTATCAGTGGTGATCGACTAAAATGCACTTTTGTTATCGCTCAAAGATCAGAATGTCTTGAAAGAAGATACCTGGTATTTCTTTCCAGCAGCCAGGATGATATTCGATCAATTTCAATCCCGAAGTCGCGATCAATTTTTCCAGTCCTTTATCAGTGAAACCAATCGCCTTTTCTGGGATATCAGCCCATTTAGGATGGTACCAGGAAGCGGAACCATAAGTCGGTTGATCGAAAATCCATTGATTCTGGCGGCTGAAATTGAACAGCCCTTGATCATCTGATCTCTCTTCAATATGATCGTAGTAGAGGTGATCGAGACGGAAGCCGGTAATTATCGCTCGTGAATTGGGGCGCAAGACTCGCTTCACTTCCTGCAGATAGAATTGTGCGTCGTCTTCATTCAGATGAGACCAAACTGAAAGTGCAGTTACCAAATCAACACTGCTGTCTTCCAGCGGCCACGCCTTTTGTCCCCTCTGCCCTGGTGAGTATACGGCGTTGGCGCCTGATGAATGAATGAACTCGAAAGGTGGGGATGGATAGTGCGAACGGCAAAACTCTATGACTTCTCTTTTTACATCTAGCCCGAGATACCTTCCGCCACCGCTCACGAACGGCTCGCTGGCGATTGCCAAAAGACCAGTGCCGCAGCCAATGTCCAGAATTGTATTGCCCAGTCTTTCTCTTGTGTTCAGGTAAATCAGGGTTTGAAAAATGCCGATTACATGCGCCCATTCCGCATATGAAAGCTTTCCACCAAACCGGTTCTCGACGAGAGGAATCAGTCTGATGTTCTTTGTTCTGCGAATCTGCTTGCGATCGAGCAAAACGTACTCTTTTTCCAGGCGCTTGTAGACTTCAAATTCAGTTTTGCTGGGTGTATTCACGATGTTGCTTTAGTCTTTGCGAAGAATGGGAAGCTCAGGAATATTTCCCGGTGGACCCTGGTTGGGAGCGGTGCCGTAAATGTACTGCCAGTCGAAAATCGGCGCATGGTTTAGCTCACTGACTCCATCGTCGAAATGCAATTTGTCTGGCTCTATGATTATGCGTTCCGGCCAGCGGCTCATATTTGCATAGTAGAAGATAGCACTTCCTCTCTGTATGCCGGATCGCGAACTATTGATCTTGTCCAGCGCCCGCTCGTGGCTGCGCATTTGATAGTGGCGAAGATTGAACATTTTGGGATAGCGCTCGCCTTCGGGCGGATTGTGATTGAACCAGCGTATGTTCGTCGCTTTAGAGCGCCAGGCTCGAGCTCTGTCGGCTGTCAGCGGAAATCGGCTATAGCGCCGGATGCGTCTGGACGGGGACTGGATGCTCGAATCATCTTCGGATGTAAACCAGTAGAGAAAGTTGTGAAATAGGAGCCAATCGTGCGGCGAGTTATAGACTTCGACAACGCTCTCATAGTAGGTGTTGGTGCGGTCAGGACCTTCCAGAATTTCATCTTGATCCGGCCAGCTGATCCAGTCGTAGCGGGAAATATAGTTGGATATGAGATTGCGCGACATGGCTGCATATATCTCGTAAAAATCAAAATCTCTGGCAATTACTTTGTGTTCAATCAGATGTTTGCGGTATCTGTTCAGCACGTCGGGTGTTTCATCGCTGGAGCCGTGATCCCAAACTACAAGTTCATGATCGTTCGCCAGAAGATGCTCTATCGCGTCAGGCAGCTGGTCTCCTTCGTTATAACAAAGCAGGACGCCAAGGGCCCTCGGTTTGACGCGTCGCTTTGCCTGCACCAATTGCGGTGCGGCAGGAGAGCTGGATGACTTAATCCAGCTTAGATACTCGCTGTCGTAGAATTCGCTGTTCGCTTGTGGTAGTTTCCCATCGATCAGCCGCGGGGGGATTCCTTGAGCGAAGTGCTCATTTCGAATTTCCAAAAGTCGCTCCAACCATTCATCTGCAGTAGCGTTCCAGGGCTGCACAAAGGACCATGGGCGACCCTGGATGCGTTCAGGAAATGCGCCAATCTCCGGTACCAGAACAGGCAAGCCGGCGGCGAAGGCGGCTGACAATGTGTAGGAATAAGTCTCCGGCGACTGCGAACAAAACCAGACTATATGCGGATTGCACCTTCTAATTAAGGTCTGTAGTTCGCCTTCATCGTATCTGCCGTGCAAGACCAGATTCGAGTGGGTGGCAGGGGCGAAAGCAAAAGAAGTAGCGCCCAGCAGCTCGAAAGTGATTGGTAGTCCTTTCTTCTTGGCGATTTGGGCCGCTTCGTTCAGAACTGCGGCTCCTTTATGAGGTTGCATTTCGCCAATCACCAGCACGCGAAGCGGTGCGTTCGGTTCTAAGGCTTGAATGTGAAGTGGTTCTTCCAGATTCTCAAAACACTTGTGGGAGGCGCAGATGAATTGCCGGTCTTTGAAATATTTTTGCAGTCGTTGTTCTGTATCTTTGCTTGGAACTATTACGCGACTGGCATTTTCAATCAGCCATTTCTGCTGGTGACGCCAGAGTCGAGACTCGGGTGCTAGCGTTTCTTGTGCTATTGATGAGAAATCCTGCTCAGCTGGGTCGCCGGAAAATATTCCATTGCTGTCGCTCAAATGCGGTTGAGGTGAAAGAACGTAGTAATCGTGTGCCGTAAAATCGAAGGGCACGTCAAGTTCTTCAGTAAGACGTTTGATAACAGGTCCGAAGCCCAGTGTGTGATGCACATGGATGCGTTGAACTTGCGCATCTTTCAGAAACATGACCAGGCGACCGAAGTCACTCTGTAGGTCGGTCGTGACTTGCAGTTGGCAATTGGCTGTGGGAGCGGAGAGCAGCACCCCATTTTCGTTGTTGGTTGAAGGTTGTGAGCGAAGGATTAGAGGCAGAAATTTGTCTCGTCCCATTTTCAACAGATCATCTACATGCCTGGACACCCCGCCATCCCAGTAATGATAGATAAAGAGAACGATTGGTAAACGGTTCTTCACGAGAGAAAGAAACTGACTGAACAGCGAATCCTTTTGGCGTGCATCATATAGAATGTTCGGCCATTCGTTGGCATATTCGGTGTTTGGACTATTGTCGAAGAGTTGTTCGAACGCTCTTTTCTTCAAGAAGTGAATAAGAACATTTGTCTTTGCCGGATCGATATCGGGGTTTCTCTCCAAATACTGCCCCACATCAAAGTGCTTGTGAGGATTTCTCTTGGCTTTCATCCCGATCTGCAAAAAGTGGACTAAGGGATTGACGCCTGATTTGGCAAGCTGAGGATTATTCTCCAGATAGAAGGACACGTCGAACAGTTTGTGCGGGTCTCTGATTTCCTCTTGAGATTGAAGGAAATGGACAAGAGGATTTGTAATTTCTTTTGCCTTTTCCATAGGAAACTGGCTCAAATAAAAATCGCTGTCAAACAACGGGTGAGGGTTTCTTCCTTCGATTGCTCCATGCAATAGGTAATGAACGAGCGGATTTACTCCTTGCATGGCCGAATGATTTTGATGCAAGTAATAGCTTGAGTCAAAGAGCGGATGAGGGTTTCTTCCTTCTGCGCCACCTCTCATCACGAAGTGTGAGAGCGGATTTAAGCCCAAGGCGAAGACATCTTCATTGGTTTGAAGGTAGTAACGTGTATCGAACAATGGATGCGGATTGAGCCCGCTCGAAGAGCCATGCAACAGGTAATGGCATAGAGGGTTTACTTCTGAGTCCGCCTGCCCCGGGTTATTCGACAAATAGAATTTTGTATCAAAAAGCGGGTGCGGATTGAGCCCCTGTCGCCAACCTTCTGTAAGGAAATGAGTGAGTGGATTTTTCAGCTTTGTGTTCGGTAACTGTGCTGCATAGAATTTGGAGTCGAATAGTGGTCCGGGGTTTCTCAACTCTTCGGCACCGGCGCTCTGGAAATGGATCAACGGATCTATATTGCTGGTGCAGATGTCCGGATACTGGCTCAGATAGAAATCCGGATCAAAAATCGGAAAAAACTCACTTGCTGCGAGCGTCTGCTCTTCCCTGGCTCCTTGACCGGCTGTTTGAGAGGGTTGCACCTCAGTCAGTCCTGATGAAGAAACAGGCAATCTGCAGAACTCGTAAAAGGATTGACCTTGAGTGACAGTTGCAAATGGATGCGGGAATCTGGTTTGTAATGCCGGATCGCCCTTGTATGTCTCGCGATGCTCTTTGCTTACCAGCACGCCGTTGTCGAAACTGGAGTATTTCCAGCTTCGCTTGCTCAATTCATCGCTGTCCTTTAATCGGCACTGCTTTTCGTACCATTCGCGCAGTTGAAACAACGCCGGCATATCGGCGCCGAATCTGTCTAGCATTTCCAGCTGAGCGCCGGAGTCGAATCCCGAGAAATGATAGAAGACCAGCGGCTCTTCGTTGGCGGTAAAGCCGTGGGTGAAATTTCCTCTGACGACTCGCTGTGTGAGGTTCCAGGTAGCCACGTTGTAGCCGGGGTTTCTCAGAATTCGCAAGCCATCAAAAAAGGCCGGCGCAAGATCGATCCACCTCTGGTCGGTAAACAAACCCGAGGCAAAGTCTTCATAGCAATATTCGAGCAGGCGTTCCTTCCACCATTGGGCGAATTCTCGACCCTGGCGGCAATTTTTTACGCCGACAAATCCCAGATTGTATGTTCCGTACTTTAGAGCTGTCAGTTCATTGCTTGTAATCGCTTGTCCGGACTTTTCCGGTTGCAGGATATGGGGGGTTAGGGCGACTGTACTCTGCTCGACTTCACCAATCAGAGTTTTCATTGAGGAGAGAATTGCGATGTCTGGATCCAGGTAAATCACACAAGAGCAATCCACCTTTTCGAGCAAGCGGCAAAGATAAATGGGTTTGATGGCAGTGCAGCATTCAACGAGTGAGTGTTTGAAAATCCAGGATTCTAGATCGGCTATGCCCAGCTCATCTATGGTGACCAGGTCGTCGAATTCGCCGCGGATGTGCTCCAGTTCAGGGGGGAGCGGTTCTGCAAGAATGACGGAGAAGACAATCTCCGGATTTAGAGCCTTGGCGGTACGCGCCAGGACGCGCACCTTTGGAAGGTAATTGATTGCTGCACTGGTGAATACATAGCAGCTCATCGCTACTTGTGTTTTCGCCAGAAAACGGCGGAAAAGTCGATGGTTTCAAGCGGCTCTGTGATCTTGAACTTGTCGCGATAGTCGTGAACTGCTTTGCGACAGCCTTCCAGGATGCTGTAGTCGTCTATGATGCAATAGCCTCCAGAAGAAAGTTTTGGATAGAGGTTCTCGAGGGCTACGAATGTTGATTCGTACATATCGCCGTCCAGCCTGAGTATTGCCAACTCTTCTATCGGGGCTGCCGGAAGGGTGTCTCTGAACCAACCCGGCAGAAACTCAACCTGTTTGTCAAGCAATCCGTATAGGCGGAAATTGGATTGAACTTGCTCCAGGCTCACAGCCAGTTCCGCCTCTTCATGCAACTTGTCTCCGGAATCAGCAGGGTATTTGTTGGCGTCCGGGCGGGGTAACCCTTGAAACGAGTCAGCCAGCCACACTTTTCGGTCGCATTCCCCGTAGGCTTTCAGTATTGCGCGCATAAAAATGCAAGCTCCGCCGCGCCAAACGCCGGTTTCAATAAGGTCTCCCGGTATGCGTTCCTGAATAATTGTCTCGACGCAATACTGAATATTGTCCAGTCTCTTCATGCCAATCATTGTGTGCGCATCTCTAGGCCAGCCTTTGCCTATCTTTCGCAGCTCTGGATCGTAGGGGCGAAAGCCTCCTGGATTAGTAGTGGGGTCGCCGTAAATCAAGTTGGCCACTATCTTTTTCATCAAATCAAGATACATTGCCCTTGTATCTACGCTGGCGGCAGTCGCGGCTTCACTAGTGGCTGTCGAGGTCGATTTTAGGAAGTCTGTCATTTTGATTTCCTGGAGCTGGCTTGATGGCATGGAACTTGAGCTTTTCAATTTTCCATGTTTTCCACGCCGTATGGTGAATTGGCTCTAACAGAAACCATCGCCGCGCCCCGGTAGTGAAATAATGTCATGCTTGTCCAGCGTATTTACTGGGATGGAAAGCCGGATTCACTGATATGAGCGATTCCTCTGTTGATGAAAATAAATTGACTGGTCCCCTGATAATTTGTGGCATGCACCGGTCGGGGACATCGGTTGCCAGCGCGATTTTGGCGCGATGCGGTTTGGACATCGGCAGCAATCTTAATCCAGCCGGTGCGGGCAATGTACAGGGGCACTACGAAGACCTGGATTTCGTCAGGTTTCACGAAGAGATTTTTAAAGGCGCGGGACATGGTCCCGAAGGATGGATGCTTGAAAAGGTGGACGTAAATGACGGCCATCGCAAGGAAGCGCAATTACTCCTTGCCAAACGCAAGCAACGCTCTGCTTGGGGCTGGAAAGACCCGCGCACGACGTTGTTGCTCGACCTCTGGTCAGAGGTCATACCGGACGCCAAGTTTTTATTCATGATCCGAGCCCCATGGGAGGTCGCAGATTCTTTAATTCGCCGCGGTGACAGAGCCTTTAAGGAGTGTCCTAGTTTTGCCATCAAAGTGTGGGTGGCTTATAACCAATTAGTGCTCGACTATTTTCGCCGAAAACCGGACAGTAGCTTGATTGTAGGCGTTGATTGTTTGGAAAGAGACCCGCAATTATTGATCGATTCTTTGCAAGAGAAATTTGCTATTTCGCTTGAGCCATCGTTCGTGTCCGTATTCGATCCTGATCTCATGAATAGACGTGCGTTTGCCTCTGAAGGACATTTTGAATTGCTCGAGCAATATTTCCCCGAGGCGATAGCGCTCTGGTCTGAGCTTACCAATTGCTGTCCACCCTTAAGCAGTGTCAGCCGGAAGAGCAGTTCTGATCTAGACCGGACCAGGCAGCTAATCCTCGACAATAGGAGGCTCTCCAAGGATGCAGAAAGTCTTCGATTGAGGATCAATCAGTTGAGTTCTCTACTGGAACAGAGTGCCTCAGCATTGAGAGTAGAGAGGCTTCATTTGCAATCGGCTAAGTGTGAACTCGGTCAGCTGCGCCACGAACTGAGCTTGCTTCGCGGAACAAGAGTAATGAGATTGAGAGAAAAGGGACTTCGGCTCAAAAATAGAGCAGCCGGATATCTGCGCAAATTTAGCGATCATTGATTGAATCTTGTTAGCGTTTGATTTGCTGTGGCAAGCTTCGGCCGGCACCTAGAGTTTTGGCAAACTCGAAAAGTTCGCAGTCGTATCGGTTGACTTCCTGAAGTATCGAAGCTGTATCTGAGTCCATATCCGTAACTTTCTTTCTGTCTGTAGCGGCGTTGTATCGTTCTTGAGCCGCCCGCTTCCAGCCGAAGGTATATTCCATTGTTTGGACAAGCAACTCGTAGTTTTCAGTCAGCGCCACTAATCCGATTCGATTGGCCAAATTGTCTTTTGCTTCTTCAAGAAATTCGGCAGAACAAGGTAATCCTCGAGTGTCCGTGCTGCAAAGAAATCTGACATGACCGTTATCCAAATGTCTTTCCTTTGTCAGTTTGACAAATTCGACAATATCGAGACGCCGCTCGATAATCTCTCTTCCCATGTCCTGTGCATGTGCTTGTCGTTGCAGATAATAGTAGAGCGATAGCAGGCGGTCGAGCGGTTCTCGGAGCAGGGTGATAAGCAAAACCGGACGTTTTACATAACGGTGAATTCCGTAACTGAAAGGAATATGTCCGATTATCATGGACAGATTTTTTTCCCTTTCTTGGAGAAGCTTTTTCAGTTCATCTTGCGATGGTCGGGGCTTATCGTAGAGTTCAAGTAGGTTCTCTTTGTCTACATTAGCAGCGACCATCTGGCCGAAGCTTGTTCCTGCTGTTTTGGGAATATGCAGGAAAATCGGAAGTGGCGAATCCGTTTCCGGCAGATAGCTTTTGAGAAAGAGAAATCTCGGTTCTTCATTATTTTGGCTGACGCTCTCTTTTATCGTCGTCAGTTTATTGAGCGCTAGCTGTGTTCGCAATTCCGCGTGCTGTCCCTGGAGTGCCGAAACTTCTCTTTTCAGTAAATCGTTTGCATCCAGAGTCTCCCGTATCTGCCTATGCAAGTCCGGAAGAAGGCGTTGACCAATCAATGAACGAGCGGCACTGCGCAGCTTTGAGTATGCTCCTTTGAGCTCTATACAACCGCTTTTTGGCTTTTCGTTCATGTATTAGTGCCCCAAGATGGCGGAAACAAACCCGCTGTCCCAGAAGATCAGGAGGATGTTTAGGAGTATACAATTGCCTCATGCCAGCGGAAGTCTCAATACTATTGCCAATATTTAATGGAGAGCGCTATCTTCAGCAGTGCATCGACAGCGCATTGTCGCAGTCGTTCGAGGACATAGAGTTGATAATCGTTGACGATGGCTCGTCTGATTCCTCAGAAGCGATAGTCCATCGTTATGGACAGCAAGACAAGCGCATCAAGTTCTTCAGGAATCACGATAATCTGGGACTCTTTGCTGCTTACAATCGATGCCTGGAAAATGCTCAAGGCGAATTCATAAAGCCCTTTGCGCAGGATGATTTGCTTTCTAAAAATGCGGTGGAGCGGATGCGTGAGGTTCTCTCTCAAGATCCCACCGTTTCCCTTGTCGCCTCGGCCTGCCAGATTGTCGATTCGCATGGTCAGGTTGTCCAGACTCGAAATCGGTTCCCCAATGGTCGCAGAGTTGCCGGAAAGGATGTAGTACGGTATAGCTTACTCAGCCTTTCTAACTGGGTGGGTGAGCCGAGCACCGTGATGTTCCGCCGTAAAGATTGCGGCAGAGGATTCAACAACGAGTACTTCCACGCCGGTGACCTGGAGATGTGGTTGCGCTTAGTAGACAATGGCGATCTTGTGCTCTTGGACGATTCTCTCGTGCAATTTCGAATGCACGATAAGAGTGCAACTTCTACCAATCTGGCGGGATTTCTCTTTGCCGTAGATGCGGTCAGATTGGGAAAGGAATATCGCAACCTCTTGGCAGATCTGGGCGAATCTGAAGAGCATTACCAGAATCGAGTGGCTGAGATTGCTGCCTATCAGTTGGATCATTTGGTCCGGACGCAATCTCTGAGCGTGGCAGAAGCCATATCCTGTGCTCGTAAAGGCAGCAGAGCCGATGCTGGGAGTCTAAGGGAAAGCAAAATATTGGACGCCTTCATCGAACTTTGCTTTATAGGGCTGCGTTATGCGACTTTTTCCATTAGCGAATGCAACCGAGTTAGAAGTGAAAGCGACTCTCAATGCGCGCACTTGAACAAGCGTCTGGAAGACCTGCAAGGAAGTAATTCTTGGAAGCTGACAGCGCCGCTTCGCTCCATGATGCGCAGCTTGCGGGGGTGAAGGACTACTTGCTATTTCTTGTCAGCGACTTCAAGGCTTTGTTGACTTTGTGTCTGAGCTTGTAATAGCGACTTGCTGCGAGCGCGTCTCTCTCTTTTCTTGTTTGCTCAAAGTGTTTTGTCAGAGATTCATACTCTCTCAATAACTTGTGAAACTCGCAATGCAAATGCTGATACTGCCGTTTTGCAACTTCGACGTTGTCGCCGATGATGGTATCCGGACCGGCTGATTGAAGACTCTCGATCTCATTCCAGTAGCGTTCTTCACGGTAGAGTAGAGTTTCTTCCATATACTCAAGGAAAGTCTGTCTGTGCTTCTTCAACATGTTGCGGAGTATTGTGACGTATGAAACAGTGGTAGAAAGACCTCTGTCATGTATGCGGTATTTGTAGAGTGGCAAAGGAACCGATGCAATCTCCCAGCCGGTTTCCAGGGCGCTCAACAAGAAGTCCGATTCATCGCCGTACTTCAAGCTCTCGTCGTAGTATCCGACAGTTTGGAATACCTCTCGTTTCGCTAGGAACGTGTTCGAAGGTGTGCGTAGTTTAGTAAAGTCAAGCTTTGTACTCGCCGGGGTATAGATGTAGTTCTGATCGCCGAATACACAAACTTCAGTCAATACGATGCCAACATCCTTAGGCTTGGCGGCGGCGAGCGCATGAATCAAAAAATCCGGCTCGAGTAGATCGTCCGAGTCCAAAGGAACAATAAATTGACCATTCGAGTGCTTAACACCGGTATTCTTTGCTGCGACATGCCCTCGATTTTGTTCATGTTTAACAATTTTTAGGTGTCCGAAAGGGTGATCTTTCAACAAGCATTCAGCGCTCAGTCCCACGGAACAATCGTCTACGACAATCAGTTCGACACTGGGGTATCTTAGAGCGGCCACACTGTTCACTGCATCGACCAGGTACAGCTCGTGGTCGAAATACGGCATTATGACCGATACTAGGGGGATGCCTTCATTGCGTGCCATGGCGCTCAAAATACATGATTCAGGTTGCAATAACTTCCAGACTCCAGCCGAGATTATACTGGGGGTGTCCGAATGCGCTTGCGTCGGGATTGATTCTTGTGGTTAAAGTTTTGAAATCGCCGCTCTGGAAAATTGTATTCGTCCATTGCGAAAGAAAGAGGGCGATGCTCAAAATCATCGCCCTTCGTTTGAATTCGTTATGGAGCGCTTAGCGTCCGCGTAATTGCTGATCCAGCGCCTCGGCATTGAGGTTCTGGTCCAGATATTGTTGGACCTTTTCATAAGATTCCAGCTGTCGCGATGCTTGCCACA
>JAIETE010000040.1 GCA_019745505.1 Candidatus Obscuribacterales bacterium
GATGGATTGCTGGATCTATGCGTGCTGAATCCGACTGAGTTTCAGGACTACGTAGATCTCGGATTTCGCTTCGCCGGTGGCTTCGTGGGAGGCAAAGCGCCCTATTACATTCGCAAAGTGTCCTCACTGCTCGTGGAGGTAATACCGAGACCACCAAAGAAAACACGCCTTCAGGCCATCGGCTCGAGCATAAAGAACTTCATCATGGGCGAGAAAGAAGCACCGGCGGAACCTCAGAAAGAGGTAATCGCAATGATTGACGGCGACGCTTTCGGAACCACGCCCATGCAAATCGAAGTAATACCGCAGGCAGTATCAATACTGGTTCCGGACAAGAAGCACTGAGAGCAGCCCGCGCCTTCTAAGAACGCCCGACCAACATCCTCATCATCACATAGCTCATCAGCACGACCAGCAGAATGACGACAAATGCCGGTGCCCACGCCGCTTTCCAGGCATTGAACCAACCATTGACCGTAATCACGTTCTTGAAAAATTTACCGGCAAGAAGAGTCAGAACAAAAAACACCATTTGAAAAACGATGCCCCTGAAAATTCCGCTGATCATGGCTTCGGCAAACACATCGGCTGAGTTTACGAATTCTTTGACATAGGGAGCCAAAGCCAGAGCCAGCCCAAGCCCTGCTGCAAAATACAAGACAGTGAAAGCCAGCGAGAAAAGAAGAGCAAACACCGCATGGCTCAAGAAGCTGCCTTTCTTGAGAGCAACATTGCCGCCGGTCATCCGCGGAGTCAAATATCTATAGACCAACTCGATTGTCAACAAACAAGAGACAAAAGGAAAGATCGTAAGTTCTGGCATTGTTTATCACACAGGACGAAAAACAAATTATCGCACCATCTCCACATTGGCGTGAACATATGCCAGCTCGTCTTCGCGAGTTTTTATTTTCCCGTCCAGGCGCGCCTCTAGAAGAGCCTCGAGCACTCGCCCCAGCGCAGGACCTTGCGCCAAACCGAGCTTCAGAAGATCGGCTCCGGTAAGCTCGATTGTCGTACCGCCCAACTGTTCCAAATACAATTTGATCATACGCCGGGTCAGTGAGCCCGGGCGCGCCATGCAAGCGGCAATCGCCAGCGACTCACGAGACTGTCCGTGGAATAACCTATAGATTTGACTGCGCTTGGGTTCTTCGGCCGGTTCGCCTATCTGATCCGGCAAACGCAAACCGCTGAGAATTTTCTGTTTGTGATCCACCTGCAATTGCAGGCGCTCGAGACAAGCTTCCAGCCTCTCTTTAGACAGTCCGGCAATGAGAAGCCCCAGATGCACAAGCCAGGTCTCTTCGACCGGATAGTGTTCCAGAAGTCGCTCAGCCCTCCTGATTAGACTGCGAACCGGCAAGCCATACTCCAGCTCTGCATCCAGATAACGCAGTTTTCCCCCCAGATCGCCAAGCAGATCGAGCGCACTGACACGATGCGCGGAAGCAAGTATCAGCTTCAATTCCGTCCTGATGCGCACACCGCCGAGATCATCGAAAATGCCCATGGCGATCGCCCTGCGAGCTTGCTCTTTACTCTTCGGCTCGAGCTGAAATCCCAGCCGCGCCGCAAATCGGGCCGCTCTGATGATGCGCGTCGGATCTTCAATGAAACTGAAGGGATGGAGAATGCGAATAACGCGATCTTTGATATCTTGCATGCCGCCGAAATAGTCGACAAGCTGCCCGAAGCGCCCAGGATTGAGACAGACGGCCAGCGCGTTGATGGTAAAGTCGCGTCGAAGCAAATCCTGCTCCAGGCGTGACGGCTCAACGGTCGGTAAAGCGGCCGGATACTCATAGAATTCAGTGCGCGCCGTGGAAAGATCGACTTCGCGCTTCTGCTCGCAGTAAAACTCGAGCGTGGCGGTTTGAAATCGCTCGTGACGCGCTACCACTTTGAGCCGCCCGGGATAAGCCTTCTGAAGCTCATCGGCAAGAGCTATCGCAGAGCCCTCAATAACGAAATCGAGATCGAAATTCTCCTTTTCCAGAAGCAAATCACGCACACAACCGCCGACAAGATAACCCGTCATACCCAGACGAGCAGCCATTTCGCCAATCAGGTCGCAAAGCCACAGTGTCGAAGCAGGGCTCGTCTTCAGCTTGCTGCCCAGGTCTTGCGCGGCCGCGGCGCGCTTGGAAAAGCCCGATACAGTCCAGTCTACTTCATCGCCGGCAAGATTATTCGACTTGCCGACCGACTTGGGCCCATAGAGAATTCGCAGAACGTCATTGCGCGAAACCAGCCCCACCAGCCTGTCGTCCTCGTCTAAAACCGGCAAGCGGCCGATGTCCTCTTTTACCATCAGCTCCTGGATCTTGCTCAAAGGCGTGCGCGGATGGATGCTCAAGACCGGACGGCTCATAAATCCGTTAACAGGCGCATGCCCGAGCCTGTGATGAGTTGCTTGATCGATATCGCGCCGAGAAACTACACCGACGACTACGCCCAGGTCGGTCACGACCAGCCCATCCTGACCATAGCGAATCATGATGCGGCTGGCTTCGTCCATGGAAACCGACGGAGGGACAGTTCGCACCGGCGAAGTCATTATCTCGGCGGCTGTCTTCTCCGGGCTGACGTTGGACTCCAGACAGCTCACGATGCGGGAAGCGACCGATTCCAAATCTTCCGTCTTGACGACGGCCGAGCCGGCTCCATGATGACCGTCACCACCGAAAAGCCGGACCACAGGGCGCACGTCTACCGAAGCGGTATCGCTGCGACCGACCAGATGGACTCGATCGCGCATGTATACGGCAGTAAAAGCCGCCCCCGCGGATTCGATCTCCATGAGCTTACGCGTCAGGCCGGCCAACTCCGGCAAGAAATCATAGATGCGGGCAGTTGCCACAACTATGCGCACACCCTCGAGCGTAATTATCTTGCAGGTTTTCACCATCTCCTGAAGCAATTGAGAATGCTCGTCGCCCAGCTTCGGATGAATGTACTCATTGACATGATGCAAATCAGCCCCGCATTTGAGCAGATGAGCGACAGCCAAACAGTCCCGCTCAGTGGTTCCTTTGTATGTCAGGCAACCAGTGTCTTCGTAAATGCCCAGCGCCATTACCGTGGCTTCGAAAGCGGTCAGCTTGATGCGCTGCTTCTTTATCAGCTCGACAAGCAGGGTCGTCGCCGCACCTACCGGCTCTACCACAGAGCCCGGCTCCGCGCCATCGGCCAGTCCGTCCGGATCGCTGCCGTGGTGATCGAAAACAAAATACGGAACACGCCTTGTCGATGACTTCAAAAGCTCGCGACAGACGGAATCAAGGCGCTCGGCGTTCTGGCAGTCGACCACATACACGCGTGTCACCTTTTTGCAGTCGACATACTTCATCTGCACAATTGGCAGGCTGCTGCGGTAGAGTGCCAGAAAGTTTCGCACATTACCGAAAAGAGGAGTGCCGAGTACCATGCGCGCAGCAGGAAACAGCTTGGTGACGGCCAGTTGCGAACCAAGCGAATCGAAATCCATGTTGTTGTGCGTTACTACTACTTCCAACTTCATACCTGCTCGGACTCGCCGCTCCCATTATCGCTTAATTTAGAGGGAGGAAAAACCGTAATTTTCGGGCAAAGCTTATCTCATGAATGACGTTCAGATTCTCAGCACCATCTACGGCGCCGCCGGTGTCCTGGGCACCGCTTACCTCTGCATAGCGATGGGATCGGGCATCCTGGCTCACAGACATCACGGACACGGCGGGCATGGCTCCGGAACTCAAAGCCATGCCGGTGCACATGGGGTTTTGAACAAAATAGAGCATTCTGCTCATATGCACCTGCCCCACTTTCACACCCACAGAATCTGGCCTGTGGTGGTCGACTATTTCAATCCCACTTCAGTGGCGATAATGCTTTCCCTGGGCGGGATGGCCGGTTTCCTCTGCCTGCAGATAAGCAGTTTTCCGAAGCTTCTTTCTCTGCCCTGCGCCATCTTGATAGGCTTGGTCGCTCGCAAGGTTTTCTTCCACTTGCTGGAAAAGTTCAGCGAAATCGCCACAGTCACTACTGCCGTCAATACAGAAGCGGCCATCGGCGCAGAGGCGACCGTGTGCCTGCCGATTTCCCAAGGACACCTCGGCGAGGTTTTCTACGAAATCGGCGGCAAACGATACAATTCATCGGCCCGCGCCTTGGACGAAAACGCCACTTTCACACGCGGTCAGAGAGTCTGGGTGACCGATATAAAGGAAGGCGTTTTCATTGTCATGGACGCTCCCCAAATGCAAACGGCAGAAAGCTAGCGGAAAAAGCGTCATATAAACTGTCACGCCTTTAGGTCCACAGACAGGCAAAGGCGTCGGCGAAAAACAGCAAAACCCAAATACAAGCAGCGTCTTCAGAAATTGGAGCAGGCGCACGACCGACGCAAGTACACCAAAATTCCACTTCTCTTAATGCTTTTACGGTTTACCGTTGGCGCTTAGCGGGAATTTCGGTTATAGGAATCATGCAATTTTTTCAAAACATCTGACCCAAAACTGCGAGTTTTGTAAGTGGAATCGCTAGGAACATTCGGAACGCTTTATGTCGTGAGTGCCGTGCTGGGCTTTGGATACATGATTTTCAGCATGGTATCCGGGCAAATCGGTCATGACGCCGGCGCAGACTGCGGCGATCACGGCGGGCTCGGAGATACGGGCGCGCATCACATTCTCGGACACAGCCATGGCTTGCATGACACAGGCGCGCACGGGCACATCGGGCATGGGCATGACGCCGGGCACGGACACGGCGGCGACGACCCAGCCACACAGCTCAAAGAAATTTCCAAGGTGACAAACCTCGACCAGGGGCGCAATAACACGCCTGCATTGTTGAGAGTGATGTCCTGGGTCAGTCCGGCTTCGATGGCAATATTCCTGGCATTCTTCGGAATAACGGGAATGGCTATCTTCAAGCTGGGAGCACTGAGTCTGGTGCCGGCCATTGCAGTCGGCTTGCTGATGCGCAACGTCACCATGTACATGCTGCGCTGGTTTGTTCGGCAATCGCACGTCTCTACGACGGCAAGAGTCGAAGAGTGCATCGGGCACGCAGCGGAAGTTTGCGTCTCGATTCAGCCAGGAAGAACCGGTGAAATCACCTACGTGCTTGGCTCCAAGCGCTACAACATGCCCGCCAAATCGAATGTGTCGGAGACCGAGTACAAGCGCGGCTCCAAAGTGCTCATATCCGATGTGCGCGACGGGGTGGTATTCGTCGACCCCTGGCAGGAGCTTACGATTTGATTAAGGAGTGCAGCATGTCCAGAGGTGCGGAGCCTGCGGCAATTATAAAATTTTGCTTTCGGGCTGCCACCACATGCGGCACCACTGTTTCAGGTTTTCTTTAGTTAGAAGTGTCGTATCAAGGGCAATAATCCAGTATGTCCGCTAATAAAAAATACGCGGCAAAACAAGGAGAATAACTAATGGGTATGGAGATTGGTGTAGCCGGGATAGTAGGCGCGATCGTGATCGGCCTCGGCTTTTTTGTCTGGATGGTCTCCAGCTTCTATCAAAAGTGCGGCCCTAACCAGGCAATGATTATTTCAGGTATGTTGTCCAACGAAGACGATCGCAAATTCAAGATCGTAGTAGGCGGCGGTACCACCGTATTCCCAGTGATTCAACAGAGATCGTTCTTGAGCTTGGAAGTAATGACGATCGAAATCAAGTCATTGGCTCCCATCATCACCAAAAACGGCGTCCCTGTATTCGTAGACGGAGTCGCACAGGTCAAGGTCAAAGGCGACCCTGCATCGATTGCAACAGCCGCCGAACAATTCCTCGACAAAGACGACGTAGAGATATCGCAAATCGCCCATGAAACTCTCGTAGGACACTTGCGCGCCATCCTGGGCACCATGGAAGTCGAGGAGTTGATTCAAAGCTTCGACTCCTTCGCTCAAAAAGTGCAAGAAGTGTCGCTGGCTGACTTGGCAAAAATGGGTCTCACGGTTGTTTCATTCACGCTCAAAGAGTTGAGAGACAACGTAGGATACCTGGAAGCCCTCGGTCGCAAGCGTACTGCTGAAGCCAAACGCGAAGCCGACATCGGTGTCGCCAACGCCAGCAAGGAAACAACGATCGCCCAAGCTGCCGCCTCGAGAGACTCGACAATTGCTCAGGCACAAGCTGCTGAAGAAGGCGCCAAAGCCAAGTTGATCGCCGACACGAAAGTTGCTGAAGCATCGAAGAACTTCCAACTTGCGCAAGCCAAATATCAACAAGAAATTGCCACCACCAAAGCGCAATCAGACATGCAGTACGAAATCGTCAAAGCGCAAACTCAACAAAAACTGATCGAAGAAACTCAGAAGATCAAAATCGTTGAAGCGCAAAAAGAAGTCGAACTGCAACAAGTTGAAGTGCAAAAGCGCCAGATTTCGTTGGAAACCGAAATCACAAAACCAGCAGAAGCCGAGCAAACCCGCGTTCGCCTCTTAGCGCAAGCCGAATTGGAAAAACGCAGGATGATGGCTGAGGCGGATGCCACCACAGCTAAATTGCAAGCCGCAGGTCAAGCAGAAGCGACCAGATTGAAAGCCATCGCTGAAGCCGAAGCGACGAAAGCCATGGGTCTTGCCCAGGCGGAAGCCGAACGGTCCCAAGGTTTGGCAGCAGCTACGGTTATTGCCGCCAAAGGTCAAGCCGAAGCTGAAGCAATGCTCAAGAAAGCTGAAGCCTTTAAGCAATACAATGACGCTGCCTTGTCCAGCATGATGATCGAAAGGCTGCCCGAAATCGTAGCCGCCGCATCGTCACCGCTATCCAAGATCGGCAACATGACAGTTGTTTCGACAGGTGGAGATTCGACAGGCGCAAGCAAAATCAGCTCCGATATCCTCAACATGGCCGCTCAAAGCGTGCACCTTGTAAAAGGACTGACCGGACTGGATCTCACAGAAGCGCTCAAGCGCGACAGAAAGGTGATGCTGGAGGATGGCAACAAACCCAAAGTCAACAACTAGGGTTGTCATAACTGGCGCAAGCGGAGTCGGCAAAACCACGTTAGTGGAGCTGCTGGCTCCCTTGCTTTCTGTGCCGGTGATCCCGGAACTGGCAAGACAAATGTGCCTGGACATGGGCTATGACAAAATCGGCAATATCCCGGACCAGGAAGGATTTAAGAAGCAAGTCCTAGACCGGCAGATAGAAGAAGAAAATCGCCTGGGCAACTTTGTATCCGACCGCTCGACAATCGATTGCTGGGCGCTCTGGCAAAGGTGGAACCAGAACACCGCGATGACTTACGATACAGAAGACGTTTACAACAAAGCACGCAGTCAGGCGGAAACATACACACACATTATTTACGTGCCTCCGCTGTTTCCTCCCGTTGATGACGGCTTTCGCTGGACCGAGCCGGATTATCAAAAACAGATGGATCGGATAATTCGCATGACTCTGTACGATTGGAACTTGTGGGATAGAACATTGACCATCAAAGACAAAGACAACACGGCAAGAGTCAGAGAAGTACTGGCATGGATGGAAGTATGAAGCCCAAGCACATTCTTTGCGCTCTCGAGCTTCTCGCTTTTGCTTTCGTCGCGACGCTTCCGGCGGCGGCGGCAGAGACCAAGCCGGCGGCAGCATCGATCGTTTCACTGGCCCCCTCCAACACTGAATTACTGCTGAACATAGGCGCCGGAAAGGTTCTGTCCGGGGTCTGCACCAATTGCCCGCAAGTGCTTCCGAATGCAGACAAGAATCTGAAAGGCATTCCGATAGTGGGAACCTTCGTTACCGCAAATCTGGAAAGGCTGACACGCTTGCGACCGGACGCCGTTCTTCTTGTCGGCGGACAAGAAGGAATTGCCCACATGCTGACAATGAAGGGCTTCAATGTAGTGCTGCTCAAGAATGACAAATTGACAGACATTCCGGACAACCTGCGCAAAGTCGGCAGACTGAGCAAATCCGAACCCAACGCCGAAGCACTGTCTCGCCGATTCCATCTGGCAGCAAAGGAATTGACTGCCATCATCGGCGGTGCAAAGTCCAGACCCAAAGTCTTCTATTGCACCTGGGCGCAACCATTATTGACAGTAGGCAAGAACAGTTTTCTCAACGACGTAATCACCACCTGTGGTGGCAGCAACATCGCCGCCGGAATGGGGCAGCCCTACCCGCACTTCTCAGCAGAGCGGCTGATTCTTGCCGATCCGGACATTGTTGTTCTGCCTTACGACGCCAAGGAGCAGGCGCTCTTCAAGCGTTTTCCATGGAACAAACTGAGAGCCGTAAAAGAAAATAAGCTTTTTTATTCGCCACTGCCGAAAGACGACATGCTATCTCGCCCGGCGATGGGAGTTCTGGACGGACTCTATTGGATGTCGATGAAAATACATCCGGAGCTCGAGAGCAAACTAAACCAGTGGCGCAGTCGCTATGCCGCCGCCGGCCGGAAAAATTGAATCCGATAGTTCTTGCGGATGATGCGGCGCGTGATTTTACGAGCTTAGAATCTGATTAGAAATAGTTTCGTTACTCTTGGATCTTATTCAGGCTTTCGCGTAACCTCTACAGATATAATCTGCGGCATGAAATATCAGGTATCCCCAGCTTTTTCAGGACAACGACCGGAATGAGTCATCTCGTTGTCTGCGGACTCAATTACCATTCCTCGCCAATCGCCATTCGCGAGCGCTTTACAATTCCGCAGTCCTGCCTAAAACATGCGCTCGAGGCTCTGAAAAGATTGCCGCATGTCACAGAAGCAGTTCTCTTGTCAACCTGCAATCGGACCGAAGTTTATGCGGTTGTCTCGGACGTCCAAGCCGGCTGGCGCGAAATCGATTTCTTCTTCTCTTCCACCCAGCAAATCGGAGACCATGGCGCGCTGAAGCCGAATTTTAAGCTGCTGCGCGAAGATGTCGCCGTTCACCTTTTCAGAGTCGCAGCCGGACTGGACAGCATGGTTCTTGGCGAAGCGCAGATTATGGCGCAAGTAAAAGAGGCTCATCAGGCAGCCCTGGAAGCCAAAACTGCCGGACCGATTCTCGATCATCTTTTCATGCTGGCTCTCAATTGCGGCAAACGCGTGCGCAGCGAAACGGAAATGGGCAGAAGAGCAGTATCGGTCAGCTCCGCGGCCCTGGAATTGGCTCGCGGGCAAGTGGGCGCTCTCAATAATTTGAACGTGGCAGTAGTCGGTGCCGGACGCATGGCGCAGATATGCGTGAAGTTGCTGCTTTCGGAAGAAGGCACGGGCACTATAAATTTGCTCAATCGCACGCCGGAACGTCTGGGCGAATTTATCAAAAACAATTTGCCGAATCTGCACAGACTGAACACCGAAACAAGCTTCGACAATCGTTATGAAGCGGCAGCCAAAGCCGATCTCGTCATTGTTTCGACGAGCGCTCCCAAGACTATTCTGGACATGGAAGAATTGAATGCGGCGCGCCAAGAGCATGGACAAAAGCCGACATGCATTATCGATATTTCCGTGCCCAGAAACGTAGACCCGCGTGTACAAGAGATTGAAGATGTTTCCCTCTTCAATTCGGACGCCCTGGCCAATATCGTGACGCGCAATCTGGAAGAAAGAGAAGCCTGTATCGCCGGCGCCGAAGCGATAGTCTTCGAAGGATTGGATGCCTTTCACGGATGGCAACGATCGCAACTGGTCGGTCCGACCATTGCCGAATTGCGTGAAAAAATCGAATCTATTCGACTTGAGCACATGATGAAGACGGCTTCTACAAAAGCATCCTCTACTCATCCGGAAGAAATCGAAAGTATCAGTCGAGCAATCGTCAACCAGATTCTTCATCAACCTACCATCCAGCTAAAAGCAACAAAAGACTACGAAATTCTCAGACAGCAGGCGGAAGCACTGCGCACACTGTTCAGCCTCGATCCTCTTTCGTGCACTCACGCAGCCCGCTCTCAACGCCGCAAGCGCTCGCATGCAGGCGAATCGTAAGCCCGGCGACTCGGATTTCTGACGATAATAAAACCGGTCATGCAAAGTTCCAAAACGGCTAAAGCGCCGCGAAAAATTCGAATCGGGACACGAGAAAGCAAATTAGCCCTTCTGCAAACCGATATAGTGCAAGCGCGCTTGAAAGCGCTTTCAGCATCGATTGAGATCGAGATTGTTCCAATCACGACAAAAGGCGACAAAGTTCTGGATCGCCCGATTGCCGAATTAGGCGGGCGGGGCGTGTTCGTCAAAGAGCTCGAAGAAGCGCTTTTGCGTGACGAAGTCGATCTCGTCGTTCACAGCCTCAAGGATCTGCCCACGGACATGCCGCCCAGCCTCTGTTTGGCAGCCGTGCTGGATCGAAATGACCCGCGCGATGTCCTGCTTTCCAAAGACGATCTCGAATTTTCCAAACTTCCCGCCGGCAGCCGAATCGCCACATCCAGCCGGCGGCGCGCTGCGCAATTGCTCTATCTGCGCAAAGACATAGTGTTTGTCGACATACGCGGCAATGTTCCTACGCGCGTTCGCAAATTCGATGAGGGTTATTGCGACGCCATCGTGCTTGCCTGCGCCGGGCTGAACCGACTGGAAATGCAAAACCGAATCAGTCACCACTTCGACGTCAAAACCGTTACTCCGGCTGCCGGGCAGGCAGCACTGGCGATCGAATGCAGAAGCAAGGACGGGTCACTGATCGATTTACTGCGAGAAATCGAAGACTGGGATGCCAGACTGGAAGCCGAATGCGAAAGAGCCTATTTGGGCACCCTGGGCGGCGGCTGCTCGGTGCCGGTAGGAGCCAGCGCAAAAATAGATAAGGGCGCCCTTACGCTTACAGGTTGCATTGCTTCTCTGGACGGGCATGAATTGTTGAGGGAAGAGATGTCTCGCGAAGTAATGGAAAATCTTGAGACTGCAGCGCAAGCAGGGCTCGACCTCGCTCACAAAATGTTGAATGCCGGCGGAGATAAAATCATGGAGGAACTCCGGCGCCAAACACCAAATGTGGTATCAGCCCCGTAAGCAAATTTTCAAACAACGAAATGACTGAACTGCCTTTGCAAGGAATTCGAATTGTTGTCACCCGCTCCAAGAAGCAGGCAGCAGGCTTGTCTTCGAAGTTCAGAGAATTAGGCGCGGAAGTATATGAGTTTCCCGTCATTTCCATTACTCCACCTGATTCGTGGGCGCCTCTGGACGAAGCGATCGAACAAATCAAAAGATACGATTGGGTCTTATTCGCATCGTCCAATGCCGTCGATGCTTTTACTGCGCGTGCGCAAGAAGTTGGTATCGGCAAGGAAGAACTCGATTTCACCAAATTTGCGGTGATCGGCCCCGGCACTGCCGGCGCTCTCGAAGAGAGAGGGTTGAAACCGAGCTTTTGCCCATCGACTTTCATTGCCGAAACACTGGTTGCCGAGTTTCCCGAGTATCCGAATTTGCATGGCAAACGGATTCTCTGGCCGCGCACCAATGTCGGTCGCCCCTATGTTATCGATCGCCTGACCGAAGCCGGGGCCAAAGTCGATGTCGTAGAGGCTTATCACACCTCACTTCCGCCCAACGAGCAAGAAATCGCAGAGCGGCTCACTACCTTGCTCTGGAAAAATGTTATTGATGTTATTACTCTTGCCAGCGCGCAAAGCGCCCGCAATTTGAAAGCCATTCTGACCAACGGGTTGAGCAAGAAGCTCGGCGACAGAAATCTGGAAGTGCCGGTCGGCTCGGACAGCATCAGCTATGCTCTGGAAGGCGTCGTTATCGCGACAATCGGTCCTGAGACTTCAGCTGCAGCCAGAAAACATCTAGGCCGCGTCGATATCGAAGCGCAAGTATTCACCATCGATGGTCTTGTAGACGCCGTCGTCAAAGGCGTGCAAAAAGTCTCGCAATAAGAGAAACTATCGCTGCGATTTCGGCTTCGTGCGCAGCCAGCCTTTCATATGAAGAAATGCCAAAAGGACGAGCGAAACAAGCGCCATGGTCAGAAGCGCAATCGGATAACCGAAAGCCCATTTCAATTCAGGCATATGCTCGAAGTTCATACCGTAAATGCCGGCAATCAGAGTGGGAGGAATAAACAGCGTGGTGATCACGGTCAATACTTTCATTACTTCGTTGAGCCTGTTGCTGGCCCGCTGGTAATGCACTTCCATCAGAGCCGTGCTCACTTCCCTGTACATTTCCACAAGGTCGATAATGCGAACCGCATGGTCATAGCAATCGCGCAGATAGACTCTGGTGGACTCGGCAACGAGCGGCACTGTGTCGCGCGTCAGTGTGCTTAAGAGCTCGCGCGTCGGCCAGATGGCGCGGCGAATGGAAAGAAGATCGCGGCGAATTTGATACATAGTCGCAGCAGCTTCGGCCTCATCTCCACGCCCTTCCAGGATATTGTCCTCCATCTGGTCGAGCTGTTCGGCAAGCTCGGACAAGAGCGGAAAATAACTGTCGACGACGGCGTCGATAATCGCATACATCAGATAGTCAGCCTGTTCTTGCCGAACACGCCCGCGACCTTTGCGAATCTTTTCCCGCACCGGCTCGAGGCAATCGGTCGGAACCTCACGGAAAGTCAAAACATAATTGCGTCCGAGAAACATGCTCAATTGCTCGGTTTCGGCAGTCGAGGCTTCGATGAGCATGCGCGTTACGACGAATAGGTGCTCGCCATATTCCTCTACTTTGGCGCGCTGGTGAACGTTGACAATGTCCTCGATTTCCAGCTCGTGCAGATTGAACAGCTTGGCGAAATTCTCGATAGCCAGACTGGCTTCATACCCCTCCCCCGGCGGATCGATAGTGATCCAGCAAACAGGCCAGTTGGCCAGATAGCCGATCAAATCGGCCGGCTCTCGGACTTCCCTTTCTTCGCAACCATCCGGACCATACGCTATCAGCGTGACTGTGGGGAAGCGGGCCTGACCGCCGGGAAGAATTTTTCCCGAGCTACTGCCGGGAAGGGCGAACTCGGCAGTGATGCGTTCAGTTTTTCTTCTTTGCCTGGGCAGATCGGTGGGCATATCGACTTGTAAATTTGTAGCGCCGGAACTCGTCCAAATAAGATTGGCGATTTTTACCGCATTGTGACCCACAAGCCCGGTCCAGATCAGCCTTTGAGAGCATTAAATATCTGCCAGGATTGCCATTTCGGGACGGAAACACCGGCCCGGCCGCCTGAAAGCTTTCCAACAAGAATATATTTATTGGTTATACTTATGCGTTCCAGTAATCGACCGCGCCGTCTTCAGTCGGCAGCGGTTGGAAACAGTTTCACAGAGGACTTCCATGAGCGACCCTGCAGCTACGATTGAAAAGCTTTCTCTCAACGACTTGATTCCGGAAGGCGCCCATCGCATGCGCCGCCTGAGATCGACTCCCCAGCTCAGAGACATGGTCAGAGAGACGCATCTTCGCACCGACAAACTGATCTACCCCTTCTTCATCATCGAAGGAAAGAAGGAGAGAAAGCCGATCAGCTCGATGCCGGGCATCTACCAGCAAACCATCGACGAAGTCCTCAAAGAAGTAGAAGCAGTCCAGAAGCAGGGCATCAAATCCATTCTTCTTTTCGGCATACCCGACAGCAAGGACGCTGAAGGTTCGGGCGCCTGGCACAAAGACGGCATCATTCAGAAAGCCATGCGAGAAATCAAAAAACATTTCCCGGACATGGTGGTGGTTGCCGACCTTTGCCTGTGTGAATATACCGACCACGGGCATTGCGGGCTGATCGCCGACGGAAAAGTTCTCAACGATCCGACCTTGCAAATCATTGCCCGCACCGCGGTAGCACAAGCGGAAGCCGGAGCCGACATCATTGCCCCCTCCGACATGATGGATCTGCGCGTCGCCGTGATTCGCAAAGCCCTTGATGCCAGCGGGTTTCATCATATTCCGATTATGTCTTATGCCGCCAAATTCGCCTCCGGTCTCTATGGACCTTTCCGCGTAGCAGCTCAATCGGCGCCTCAATTCGGCGATCGCAAATCCTATCAAATGGATCCGGCCAACGGGCGCGAGGCACTCAGAGAAATCGAGCAAGACATTGCCGAAGGTGCCGACATTGTCATGGTCAAGCCGGCTCTTTCCTATCTGGACATTATTGCCAAAGCCCGACAAATTACGGATCTGCCGATTGCCGCTTATAATGTGTCTGGAGAGTACTCGATGGTAAAAGCGGCAGCTCAAAACGGCTGGATCGACGAACGCCGAGTAGTGCTCGAGACCCTTACAGGGGTTGTTCGCGCGGGCGCCGACATGATAATCACCTATCACGCACGTGACATCGCGAATTGGCTTAAGGAAGAGTAAATCCTATTACCGTCTGCCTGCGAAAGCTCAGAGGAACCCGCATAGATGAAAACTAGCAGCCCGCATCAAATAAGCTTCGCCAATGCTTTTGCGGACCTATATCTGGACAAGGAAAACGGCGAGTTCGCGCTTGACTTTCGACGCCAGGAAGTCACCGTCTACCTGACGATCATTCAGTATCAAGCACTTGTTTTGCTGATTCAGCAGAGTGTAGAGGACAACGAAGAATTCGTTGAATACTTGAATTGGCAGAAGGACCCATTGCAGTGCGACGACAGCAAAGTCATCGAAGTTTGCGGTCCTGACCACATTGTCTGCATGTCCTGCGCTCCCAATTGCGAGCGAGTAAAGCTCACATTCGACCTGGGCATGGCAATCGATCTGTCATTTGCAGACTTCCAAGGCTTGTCGAGCCTGGTCAAAGAAGCCCAGGCCGACCTGGAGTGGCGCCGTGAATTGCTCCGCTGGAATATGACCGAAAACGGTCCGGACTTTGCCGCAGGCGGCGGAGACTAGGCGGACCGCCTTAATTTATTGATGATTTCGAATACGCAACAGGCGTCCGATGCAAACCGGGCTATGGCTTTTCAGCAATCACCACGACGTGATCGGGAGTGAGGCGATAAGGCTTCTTGAAGCCGGCTTCCTCAATCATTTCCTTCAATTCACCTTCAGCGAAAACACATCCGTCGGATGTGGCAAGGAACATATTTAACGCGAACATAATAGGGAAGACCGGCCCAGTGCGCTGATCGTTGGCAATGAACTCGGCTACCACCAGGCGACCGCCCGGCTTCATAACATCGAAACAGCGCTTGAGCAGTTCTTTGCTTGCTGCTTTGCCTTCCGAATGCAAAATGTGACCGAGAATAACTATGTCGTAGGCATTCTCTTTGAGCTGCAAATCACGCCAATTGCCGGTGATGTATGCATAACGGTCTTCCACCGCGTACTTCTTCGTGAAGTGCTTGGTCACTTTGATTACAGCGTCGAAGTCGAGAGCGTCGACCTTTACTCTCGGACTGGCTTCGGCAAATGGAATGCTCCAGACGCCCGAGCCGGCAGCCAGATCGAGTACCAGCCATTCAGTTTTGATTTTGTCGGTCTTCAGCAAAGTGGCAACCTGCTTTGCTGTTGCATAACTCATGGGAAAAATAGCTTCCGCCAACTTGGGAAAAATCTCGACGGCTTCGTGCTCTTTGTTCACCTCCATGACTGCTTTTCCCGACTTGATGCTGTCGGTAAGATTGCGCCACATCTTGCCGAGTTCTTCACCGGATGCAAACCAAGGACCGACATAGAGCGGACTCTTAGCGATCAAATAAGTGCGTGCCTGTTCGCCGATTTCAGTAGAAGCTATTGAATATTTGGCAGGCGTGCCTTCCTTGCTCAAAAAACCAAGCGATACGACAGCATCCAGCAAGAGTTCGGTACCTCGCGGATCGAGCTTCAATTCTTTGGCTACAGCTTCCGCATCTTTAGGCTCGTTTTGCAGAGCTTCAAAAATATGATTTTGCGTAGCAGCCTTCAGCGCTTGTGCAGGCCACATCGCGTACATGATTTCGTTAATCTGGGTTGGCGGCACTATCGGTTTTTGTTTCACAAGCGTCATGTAACCTCCCTGAGACCACCAGATAAAAGGAGAATTGCAGCCCTCATCATGACAGTTCAAACGCCATCATATGTGGTGCATTAGCGACAAGCATGCACACAGGGACAGACTACAGTTTCAGATCTTACAAGATCGCAGGCAGAGAGAATTCACCGGCGACCAGAGTTTTAAGCTGACAAGTACCGGGCGCCCCGCGGGATGACACTTCATAATCTTTTGCCATTACAGTTAGGGACTTTATTTCGTGAAATCGTCTATAATTCACCGTTACAGATCGTTGGGCGCGGCGTAGGCCGACGAACCTGGTCAGGGGGGAAACCCAGCAGCCATAAGTTGACACCTACGGGTGTGTCCAGCGGTCTGATTTTGTCCTATTCTGGAATAAGCCAGTAATAACAACCCGGTCGCCAAGGCGAAAAAATGAAGAAAAGCGCGTCAAAAAATTCGAAAGAGCCCAAACAGTCCGGCGAGTCCACCGAAAACAAGACTCTTCTGGGACAAATTCTGGTAGAGCTCGGCTATATAACCATTTACCAGCTCGACGAAGCGCTGCAGATTCAACGTGAAGACAACGCCAAGGGACTAGAGCAGAAAGCCCTCGGTCAAATCCTTCTGGAACTCGGCTACTGCGGACCTAACCAGCTTATTCGCGGAATTCAAGTACAGTCGGAATATCGCAAAGTAGCGCCTTCCGAAGACTAATTTTTCAAGGAAGCTCGAAATACTCGAGTATTCCAGCCCGACATATCAAGAGATTCCGGGTAAACCCCAATGACATGGTTTACCGGACCGCTTAACATCTATCCCGAGAAACATCGTTTTTCTGCTGATCACGCTTAGATACTTTAGAAAGTGGATAAACTTCTAATGGGAAAACTTTTTGTGAGCTTCTCATAAAAAGTTCCTTTGGCTTCTACCTCTGTTGCAGCGTGATTTTTCATTGGGTCTGAGCGCAAAGATTACTTTTGGTTTCCTGTTCGTGATCATGTTCATGGTC
>JAIETE010000298.1 GCA_019745505.1 Candidatus Obscuribacterales bacterium
ACAAACCCCTGCGCTTTCTCATACGCAGGACCAACGAATTGGCCAGCCAGAGACAGGTCCTGCCGGCGCTGGAAGGGCTGTCGGGAGACTGGCTGGAGTTGGGCGAGCTTATCGACACATCGGTCGTCTCCATGCGCCAGACAGTCAGCAATTTGAAAACGCAAATTCAGAGACAGGCCGAGGAAGTAGACGCGCAAAACCGCTCGCTCGACGCAGCCAACCAGCAGGTGGAAACGCTCAATCGCCAGTATTCGACTCAAGCAAAGCAATTATCCGAGGTTTCCAAACAGATCAACTTCGCCAATCGCCAGGCGATCATCCTCCAGCACAAGCTCGATTGCATATTGCAGGTTTCAACTGAAGGATTTTTGATCCTCGACCAATTCGGCAATGTCATTTCCGCCAACCCTGTTTTCCTTCACTGGATGGGCGTTACGGAGGCTGAAATTGCCGGGCGTCTCTGTTTCGACCTGGTCAGACGGCCCGGCGAAACGCGAAATAGCCAGGCGCAGGGCGAAGTATTCGCCACGCACGGCGGCGATCCGAATGCCTTGATCAATCAATTCTATCCGGAAGGAGTTGTCTTCCACCGCTGGGAAAACAAGCAAGTAGAGGTGCTGGCGCACCTGCAGCCGATTGTCAGCGACGACAACAGCATTCAAGGTTATGTCATGGTCTTGCGCGATAAGTCTGTGCGCAATGAAAACACCCAGCTCAAGACTGAAATAGTCGCTATGCTCAACGATAATATTCGCGCCACGCTTGTAGCGGGTGAAGAAAGATGGAATGTCATTTTGAGCAATGCGGCGCAATCCATGCACCCTTCAGTCGGGCAAACGCTGGCAGAATTGCATGTCCACTATGAACAACTGCTGGGCGTTGTCGACAGCCTGCTCATGATGTACGGCGGATTTGTGCCACCGCCGGCAGTGCAAATGCAAAGAGAGCAGATCATGGTAACGCGCGTGATTGCCGAATGCCTGGAAGAATCGGCGCCTCTGGCCCGCGATCGCCAGCTGGCTCTAGACTACAAGAGCGTCCCCGGTCTGCCCAATATAAGCGGCAACAAAGAAACGTTCAAGGCGATTCTTTTGCCTATGCTGGAGAAAATGATCACCATCACGGCGCCGGGCGGACGTGTTCGTGTCGAGGCGCAATCGAAAGGAAGCGAGTTGCGCATTGGCGTTTCCAGCTCCGGGCCCTCTTTGCCGGAAGAAGAGATTGCAGATGTGTTCTCTGGATTCATTCAAGGAAAGCACTCAGAAGACACCTACAGCTCCCGCCTTTCGATGTACCTGGCACGCAACAACGTGGAACGCGTAGGCGGAAGAGCCTGGGCGGAATCCGGCGCAGGTCGCGGCACCATCGTATATTTCTCGCTGCCTCTAGGCTAGTCTACTTATCTTTCTTGATCAGCTGGACGCTCTGCCAGATGTCGCCTGGATTGACGGGCGGCGGCTCGAGGTTTTTGATGCGCTCTCGCAACGGCTCCGCTTCTTCCTTTCGCTCCATTTTGTCGAATAGCATAAGTAAATTCTTCAAAGGAGTAAGAAGCTCTTCGGAGCTTTCTCCGTAGTGCTTCTCCTTGATTGATATAGCCTTCAAGTAAAGTGGTTCTGCCTTGTCATATTGCACGCGGGCGCTGTGCACTGCGGCTAGATTCTGGTAGCAGGGCGCCGTTTCAAAGTGTTCTTCGCCAAACAATTGGACTTTCAATTCGAGAGCTTTCTGATAAGCCTCCTCCGCCAAACCGAATTTTCCTTGAGCGTGATAGACGGCTCCAAGGTTATTGAGGCTCTTAGCGAGCTTACCCTTCAATTCCTCATCTTCTTTATATGCGGGCTCATTGCAGACCTTCTCGAGAATCGCCACAGCCTCTTTGAACTTCAGCTCGGCTGGCACAAGCTTGCGGCGACCATAGGCGGCGTGCCCCTGTTCGCTTACCGACAGCCAGTCTGCCAATTCCTTTTCCAAATCCAGTTCGGTCGCGGTCGCGGTTTCCTCAGCCATTTTTCTCAATCCGTTTGTATGTGTATGGGTAGCGTGCTCTGCCCTTGGCAGGCGTTCCAAATCCAGTTGCTGCTGGTTATGGAAGCCGAAAGAATCGGCTCCAGACCCAACAGTATAGATCTTCTTGCATACCATACGTCCATATGGTACACTCGTTTTACGGCTTGAGAAATTCAATTCTTGCAGTGCTGGCGCAGGTCAGCCTCATTTGGCGAGCATTCCAGAAAGGATGAATCGACTTGGTTTTTGTTCGAGAAATTACAGCCACATCGATACTTACACCGCAAAAGGTGGGCTCCCTGTCAGCCGGTTATGACTACACTCTCAACCCTTACGCAGGGTGTGCTTTTGCATGCTCCTACTGCTATGTTCCGAAATTTCCCAACGCCAGACACTCACTGAGCGAATGGGGCAATTGGGTAGAGGTTAAAACCAACGCTGCAGAGCTAATCTACAAAGATCGGGCTCGCATTTTTGCCAGTCGCATTTTTTTTGGCTCAGCAACAGATCCATATCAATATGCAGAATTGAAGTATGGAGTCACCAGGGCATGCCTGAAGGAATTGCTCAAGTATCCGCCCAAGCGATTGACCATACACACGCGCAGCCACCTGATGATGCGCGACATAGACTTGATTTGCCAGTTCAAAGATCGCGTATCTGTTGGTGTCAGTATCACAACCGACAGCGATGAAATTTCTAGAGAATTCGAGCCTCAGGCTCCCTCGATTAGTCGTCGCTTAGAGCTTATTCGCGCGCTCAGCGGTGCCGGAGTAGAAGTTTTCGCTTCTCTGGCGCCGCTCCTTCCCCACGATACAGAGCGATTGATCGATCTCTTGGCTCCTTTTGTCAAACGCGTATGGATAGACGAGGCCCGCTGGCCCGAGGTCAATCGAAGCCCCGAGCTTTTGGTCAAATATGCAGATTTCTTCCAGCCGGTCACTTACTTAATGACCATGCAAAAAATCGCCCGCGCTTTCCCCCAACCACGTTCCTCGAACAGAGCTATTGCGGCGCCGCCAGCCTCCCGCACACACACACCTGGCGGCTCCGCGATCGGCTCTCATCAGCGCGGTGCAACGCAGCTAAAATTGCCGATTTCAGCCTGACACGGGCAATTATTATCAATACTTAATCAGGATGCATTCCGACAATCGTCGCAAAGGCTCATTTGATGGGGTTTCCAAAAAACCGGCAGAATGAGTGGCCGCGTTTCTTTTATAGGTCATGTGGGCACATATGAATTAGTGCCGTAATCCCACCAAATCAATTTGCGACTCACGCTCTGTCAATCGACAAGAGTAGGTGGAGATTTGCGGCTGTGATTTTGTCAAAAAAGTGCATTGATGAAACGCAGAAGGGTACCACCGAGTTCGGTGCCGAATTACCCTGAAATCTTTATTGGTAGTCACAGCCAACTCCATTGAGTCATGAAACGTCCGGTAATCAGCCGGCACCACATTTCTGCGTTCAAATTTTTAGTCGGAAAACCATAAAGTCTCAGTGCTATGTCATAGTGGGTATGCATTAGCAGCTATCCACATCGAAGAGAACCCGCTTATACTTACCTAAGCCCCCAGAGTTCGAGATATGAAATCCAGATTTAAATCATTTACCAAGAGACGAAATAGGCGTTCGGGACAGGCCATTACTGAGTATGCATCGATGTTGGCTTTCGTAGCTGTACTCGTTGCTTGCGTCTTCGCATTTGCACCAGGCAAATTGTCGCCGGCGATCTCAGCGGCTTTTTCTGCCGTGTCAAGCCAATTGAATAACATGGCTGCCGCAGCATCCACGGGATCCTGACATTGGCTTGTTCGCCGCCTTCTTTCTCACGTTCGATTTCGAAGAGATGAGATAAACTACTCTTCCCTTCAGGGATTTGTCCGTGGCGAAAAAATTCATCGACTCTCAAAGCTGGGAGTTCTGGATCGATCGCGGTGGCACCTTCACCGATGTCATCGGTCGATCCAAAGAGCAACCCGAACTTCTACTCGTTACCAAACTACTGTCGGAATCACCAGGTCAGTACTCTGACGCTACCCTCGAGGGTATGCGGCGCACAATTGCTCGTGCCGAAAGGAGCAATCCTGCCGGCTCTGAAGCATCTGAGAGCGCCGAAGCTATTCTCCTGTCCGACAAAATCGCCGTCGCCCGCATGGGCACGACCATAGGGACCAATGCACTGCTGCAACGTCGTGGGGACCGCTGCGCTCTGATTACCAATCGCGGATTCAAAGACGCATTGCGCATCGGATACCAGAATCGTCCGGACATTTTTGCTCTGTCCATCAAATTGCCGGACATGCTTTTTGAAAGAGCGATCGAGCTAGACGGACGCTTCGACGCCTGTGGCAACGAGATTGAACCGCTCGATCTTGCCGATGCCGAAAAGCAATTAAAGGAGCTTCTTCACTGCGGCATCAAATCGATAGCGATAATTTTCATGCATGCATATCGCTATGACCAACACGAAAAAACAATCAAAGATCTGGCTCTGAGTATCGGCTTCGAACAGGTTTCCGCATCCAGCGAAGTCAGTCCGCTGATCCGCTTCGTCAGTCGCGGAGATACGACTGTCGTCGACGCGTACCTCACCCCACTGCTCAATCGTTATCTCAGAACAGTCACGGGAATGCTGCCTCGCTCGCGCCTCTATTTCATGCAATCGAATGGCGGCCTTACCCCGGCGATGAATTTCCGCGGCAGGGACTGCCTGTTATCCGGACCGGCAGGAGGTGTTGTCGCAGCGGCAAGATCGGCAGCTTTGGCCGGATATAGTCACGTCATCGGATTCGACATGGGAGGCACCTCCACAGACGTTTGCCATTTCGACGGACACTTCGAGCGCACTTCGGAAACCGACATTCAAGGAGTGAAGATTCGCACGCCGATGATGGCGGTGCATACTGTCGCAGCCGGCGGCGGCTCTATTCTTGGTTTCGACGGCGAACGCTGCCGCGTCGGTCCACAATCCGCCGGTGCAAATCCAGGACCGGCTTGCTATAGGAGAGGCGGTCCGCTGACCGTCACCGATGCAAATCTGCTTCTCGGTCGAATTCAGCCGAAGTTTTTTCCATCTATCTTTGGCGACGATCACGCTCAACCGCTGGACATGCAAGCGGTAAAGAACAAATTCGCCGCACTGACAGAACAGATTGCTTCTGCCGGCGCCGGTTCGCAATCGCCCGCGCAAGAATCTCCAAGCACCGCAGAACAAGTGGCTGAAGGATATTTGAAAATCGCTGTTGAAATTATGGCCAGCGCAGTTCGTAAAATATCCACCCAAAAAGGACACGATCTGGATGGCTCGGCCCTTTGCGCTTTCGGAGGAGCAGGCGGACAACATGCCTGTCAGATAGCGGATGAGTTGAATATCAAGACGGTCTTGCTGCACCCTTTGGCAGGAGTGCTCTCGGCTTTCGGCATCGGCATCGCGGACACCGTAGAAATTGCCCAGGCAGCGGTAGAAGAAGAGTTCAACGCCAATAATCTCTTGAGCCTGGAAAAGACCAAAACCGAACTGGAAGCAAAAGCCACAGCAACTCTCGAATCTCACGGACTGAAATCGGAAAACCTGGAAACTTCCTTCGGGATCCACTTGCGTTATCGCGGCAGCGATGCAGCGATATTCGTTCCTTTGAAAAGCGAGGCTGAAACAAGGAAGACTTTCGAGACATTGCATCAGAAGCGTTACGGATTCATCACAGAAAAACCGATTGTCATCGAGAGCATATCGGCAGAAGTTATTTCCAGAGGACATGACGCCGACTGCGGCTCCAGCCACATCGCCAGAGTCGGACAGACGAAAGCAGTGGACACCGTGCCCTTATTCTGCGCTGGGCAGTGGCAAGAGGCCGAAGTTTATGTTCGCTCTGAGCTTACGCAGGCGGCAAAAATAGAAGGTCCGGCGATAATTGCAGAAGAAACCGCGACGACAGTTGTGGATCCGGGCTGGTCGGCCCGCGCAGACAAACGAGGCTTTCTAATCCTTGAAAAAGTGCAAAGGAGCGAAAACGCATCTGCCCAGCTGGATAATTCCGCCATAAAAGCAGACCCGATCAAGCTCGAACTTTTCAGCAACAGGCTCATGTCTATTGCAGAGGAAATGGGGATAGTGCTTCAAAACACCAGCCATTCCGTCAACATCAAAGAGCGGCTCGACTTTTCCTGCGCGATTTTCGACCGCCACGGCAAACTAATCGCCAATGCTCCGCACATCCCAGTTCATCTGGGTTCCATGAGTGAGAGCGTTCAGTCATTGATGCAAGAAAAGGGAAGTGCTCTTGCGCCCGGAGACACTTTCATCATCAACAATCCTTACCTGGGCGGCACACATCTTCCCGATATAACCGCCATCTCGCCAGTTTTTGCAAAACGCGGCGACGGCATGCCTTCCGCGCCCGATTTCTTTGTCGCTTCGCGCGGTCACCATGCCGACATCGGCGGTATCACACCAGGCTCGATGCCTCCTGCAAGCAAACACATCGAGGAGGAAGGCGTTATCTTCAGTCACTTCCACCTGGCCAAAGAGGGGCAACTCAATGAAGATGCCTTGCGCAAAGAATTACTGAGTGCAAAATATCCGGCTCGCAACCCGGATCAGAATGTCGCCGATCTGACTGCGCAAATCGCCGCCAACCGCTGCGGTGCTGATGCTCTTGTGCGCCTGTGCGAGCGCTATGGCTTGAGCGTGGTCGAATCTTACATGCAATTCGTGCGAAACAATGCAGCTTCCTCCGTTCGCAAAGCACTGGGAAAAATCAGTGAAGGTGAATTTTCAGCAGAGCTCGATGACGGCTCCAGAATCAACGTAAAAGTCAAAATCGACCGCAAAAACGAGCGGGTTTCCGTAGATTTTTCCGGCACCAGCGGGCAACACCAGGGCAATATGAACGCCCCGCGTGCAATCAGCAAAGCAGCGCTGCTGTATGTTTTCCGCACAATCGTCAATGACAATATTCCGCTCAACGACGGCTGTCTGGAGCCGGTCGAATTTGCCATTCCCGAACACTGCATACTCAACCCGCAATTTCCCGCCGCCGTCGTCGCAGGAAATGTAGAGACGTCGCAAATCCTGGTAGACGCTCTCTATGGCGCCATGAATTTGATGGCGGCAGCGCAGGGAACCATGAACAATCTCACTTTCGGTGACGACGAATTGCAATACTACGAAACCATATGTGGTGGCGCTGGGGCGGGGGCTGATTACGAAGGAAGCAGCGCCGTACACACGCATATGACCAATTCCCGCCTGACAGACCCGGAGGTTCTGGAGCTGAGATATCCGGTGCTGCTCGAACACTTTGGAGTGCGGCAGGGCAGCGGCGGGGCAGGAAAGAACAGGGGCGGTGACGGCTCGATACGCCGACTTCGCTTCCTCAAACCGATGACTGTTTCAATACTCTCGCAAAGACGCATTGCCGAGCCGTTCGGAATGCACGGCGGAAAGCCGGGCAAGCGGGGGATCAACAAGTGGATCAAGAAGGGCGGAAAGGAAGAGCTGTTGCCGGGCACGGTTACGGTGAAAGTGGAAGCCGCAGACAGCATCCAGATTGAAACACCGGGCGGAGGAGGCTGGGGAGCGCCTTAGAAGGGGATGCAGATCTCGTTGCGCTTCAAGAAAATCGGTGTAAAGGGCGGATTGTAATAGGCCTCGTATGGCTCGCCGGTGGGAGACAAACCTCTGGAATCCAGCATTTTTCTCAGCGTGATCAGATGTCTGTCGAAATTGTCTTTGCGCGCCGAGCCGGAGAATTTGAGCACGGCGATCCGTTGAGCCGGCAGCTCAAATACTTTCACGCGCTTATCGTCCGGAATTGGCAATTTATCCATGGAATACTCTGGCGGCATGAAAAAACGCATTTTTATCGTTTGACCATCATTGCCGACGGACTGAGTAGTGACAGGAACGGTCATGGTCAGCTTGACTTTGGCATTTCTATCCGAAACAGACTTGCTCAAAGCCACCGGATCCTTGGGCCTGCTTTTACCGAACAGATAACCGGCCAAAGTCTGAAATGCTTCGCTCAGAGCTCTCTCTCGCGCGCCTGAGACTTCCACTTCCGCCACTATTCGCGAGGGATATTCGCGAATCTCAAAACTGTGATCGGAGTCTTTGACCTGATAAGGGACTTCACGCGTACTGGCTTCACTACGGCTGGAAAAAGCGACCGCAGATAAAATAGAGACAACACCAATCGAGATTAGGATTCCGCGCCGCATCGGCTCATCTCAAACACAAAACACCCGATCACCACCACGAGCTCTTGCATAATCCAGAGCCTCCCAGGCACGCGCAATCAACTCGTCATATGCACTGCCGTTTTGAGGGAAGGTTGCCACACCAAGACTGGCTGTAACCGAAAACGTCTGCCAGTTATGGTTGATCGCTTGGTTGCCGCAGCGGACACGCAGGCGCTCTGCCAACAGAGCCGCGCCGGCGGCATTAGTCTGAGGCAATGCCAGTACGAATTCATTGCCGGAATAACGTGCGGCCAGATCGACCTCTCGAATGCCTTCGCGAATTACGTTTGCAACAACTTTCGAAACAGCATCCACAGTCAGTGCGCCGTAATGGGCTCGAATACCTTCGATGCCGTCTACGCCCATCATGATGAGCGCCACGTGCTGACCATATCGGCCGGCTCGACTGAGCTCCGACTTCAATTCTTTCAGGAAATTTCGGTGATTGTAGAGTTCCGTCAGCGGATCAAGCAGCGCCAGCTTCTCGATATCTTCACCTCGGGCAGAAGCAATGCTTATAGTCTGCTGAATCATCTCCAGATCGCGTTTTTCATAATCGCGAACCCGGTCCAGTATCTCCGGTCTACAGCCATAGGCACCCTGATCACCCAGCCTCTGGCGCCTGAGCGCGTCCAGGACGGCATGGGCGTGAGCTTCATTATCGATAGGTTGCGTGCCTTCGGACATGGCTTCCTCTTAAAAACGTGCAAACACAACTGCCCACTGCAAATATACAGCTTTACAGCAATATTTTCCCTAACTGCAGCCAAGAATCCGAAAAACCTACCCTGCCGCCCATCTGCGAGCTTCACCCCTAGTGGCTATGCCTGTGATGCAAGTCCGGCCAGTGCGGATGGCTGTGGCTTGTCGGTTCGTGCCGATGCCAGTGCGAATGCCTGAGCGTGAGAGGCTGACCGGGATGAGTGTGGTTGTGATGACCATCATCGTGGCTGTGCATATGAATGTGTTCCATTTCCTCGTGCTCGTGGTGATGAGCGTGTTGGTCCCTCATCAGCAGGTAGATAGCAAGCCCCATGACTGCGCCGGCGATAACTTGCACCGGCATCAATGCTTCGTTGAGAAAAATTGCCGAAAACAGGACGCCAAAAAACGGCGCCGTCGCAAAAATCATTTGAGAGCGCGTTGCGCCCAATTGCTGAGCCGCCGTGATGTAGAGCGTCAAGCTCAAACCATAGGCCGATGCACCGACCAAAAGCGCCTGAGCGACGGGGACTGCAGTCAATGAATGCGGCTCGCAGATCATGCCGATAAGAAAGTTGGTGCCGCCCGCCGCCAGCCCTTTCAGAAAGGTGATACGAGCGGGACTGATACCATCTATAATGGCAGTTGAATTGTTGTCGATGCCCCAGCAAAGACAAGCAAGGGCGCTCAAACAGCCGGCCAGAAGCCCGCTCACGCCTTCTTGCAAACACAGCAAGACAGCAGCGCCGGTGGTCATCAATACAGACAGCCAACCAATTTTGCCTAAGTGCTCACGAAATACGAGGCGGGCAATCACCGCCGTAAAAACAGCCTCCAAGGTCAGCCACATAGAGACCGAGGAGGCGCTGGCCGCCTTCAATCCGAGCAGCAAGAAAACAGGCGCCAGCACACCGCCGAAAATCAATGCAATCGCCAGGCGCTTGAAGGTTTTTGCGGAAAACAGCCAGGGTTCTTTGGCTACAGCACTTTTTACAATAAGCGGCGCCACTCCAAGCGCGGCACCCAGGTATAAAAGGCCGGCCAACTGAAATGGAGGCAATGAAGCCAGCATAACTTTCCCCGCCGGGGCCGCGCCTGCAAACAACATTGCCGATAAAACGGCCAGCACTATTGCGAACATCAGACTATCTCTTTGAGCACGCCGGCCGTCTGCATATGGTTAAAAACTCCAACCGCGAAGCCCCTATGACCGGAGAAGCTGTATAGTACCTGAGTTATATGGATATTTTATTGATTTTGCATAATTCTGGAACTCGACAGACATCCCTTACGTCATCCCGCGGGAAAGAAAATAGTCGTCCCGGTGGGTAGAATCAAAACTACAACGACAATTTCTAGATCGACAATATGCAGTTTCAGGTATCTAACATGGAAGTCTCAAAAAAAATTCTAGTCGGTGCAGCAGCGCTTTTTTGCCTGTCCCATTTCTCAAATGCAGCTTTCGCTTCCAATGTCGCCACCTCGGCAAAACAAGATGCGGCTGTGGACGGCGATTCAAAGAAAGAGAGCAAGGCTATCGCAAAGAACAAGAGCTTCAGCGGTAATGTCTCCTGGTACGGTCCCGGATTTGATGGGCGTCTTACCGCAAGCGGAGAGCGCTTCAACATGATGAAGATGACGGCAGCGCATCTCAAACTGAAATTCAACACCAAAGTATTAGTGGAAGATCCGCGCACGGGCAATACAGTTGTAGTCAGAGTCAACGACCGCGGTCCCTATCATGCCAAACGTGTAATGGACCTTTCGAAGGGCGGCGCTATGAAGCTGGGTACAATTTCCAGGGGCGTGACATTCGTCGATTGCATGATTATCGACGACGACAACGACAAGAAAAGCTAGGCCTATCCAACACTCATAAGCGTCAACATTTCGACGACCTCGGCAAGGGAGATCGGCGGGCGCAGACTTTTTAGAATCGACTGACATTCGGACAACTCGAGGCTGGCTATCTTGGAGCCACCCTGAAAAAACTCGACCATTTGGGGATTTCCGCCCACCAAAGTACAAGTCACGCCGCCGGCCGGACCAAGCAATCTATCCAATTCCGCATTGAGCTGCGAAGCTGGATCGGAGCCGACATTTACTGCTGCAGTCGGCGAGACTGAAGAAGTCAATGACGATAGGCTCGCAGAAGACCCACCCAAGCCGGCCGTAAGTCCGTCAGAAAGACTGAGAGCGGAAGCGGAATTGGCACTGCCGGAAGCGTAGTCGAATGCACCGCCGCCGGTGGCATAAGCCTGGACGGCCCGATTGATGAAATCATCTTTTTTGCCGAGCCCGACCTTTTCCAAAATTTTCAAGGTTTCCGCATCGGCACGAAATGTCAATTCGCTCACGGCTGAGCTCCTTATTACGGAATCTGATTCTGCTCGGACCTATTCTTTGTCCTCGATTTCTCTGGCGCGTTTGTCCATCGCGCCGGCTTCATCACCGCGACCCATGTCGCGCAACAAAGCCGCATAATTCCTCAAACTGGCAGCGACTTTTGGATCCGCTTTGCCGTAAAGCTGCTCTCTGAGCTCCAGAGAGCGCTTGTACAGAGGCTCGGCCTCTGCATACTTGCCTTCATCTCTGTATAGTCGAGCCAGATTATTGAGGCTGTTGGCCAGCTCCGGCATACTCGCGCCACCACCCTTCTCATCTATTGCTACAGCCTCCTTGAAGGACGGCTCCGCATCCGAGGGCTTGCCCTGTTGCCGGTAGATCAAAGCCAGATCATTCATGTCTTTGCCGATTTCTACATTCGTATCACCGAGCTTGGCTTTTCTTATTTTGATTACGCGTTTCAAAATATCCTCGGCACCCTGGTAATCTTCCATGTGCAAATGGACTTCTTTCAAGTTATTCATTGCCGTGGCAAAAAGCAAACTTTGATCGCCTTCAAGTTTTTCAGCCAAAGTTGCGGCTTTCTGAAGAAGCGGCTTTGCCTCATCGTATTTATCCTGCGCATCCAACGCGAGCGCCAGGTTGGTTTGCGCTTCCAGAAGAGCGCGCGGCTGGTCAGCTTCATGTTTCTCGCGAATCGCCAAAAGACGGCGTGCAAGGGTCTCACCGGCAGCGAAATCACCTTGCTCGCGCATGCAAGTGGCTAAATTAGCCAGACATACGGCGGTGGCTTCTTCGTTGTTGGACTTCTCCAAAATTTTGAGAGCCCGCTCCAGAAGTGGTTGCGCCAATTCCGGCTTTTCCTGCTCTCGGTACATGCCGGCAAGATTATTCAAAGCGGCAGCAAGATCAGGGCTTTCGGACCCCTTCTCCTTCTCGCGCAAGGCAATCACTTTTTTATAGAGTGTCTCGGCTTCGGCGTATTTTTTCTCATTGCGCAGAACCACGGCCTGATTATTGAGAGCAACTGTTTCTGCATCGCTGTTGCCTGTTTTCGGCACCAAATGAGCGACACGCTCCAGGTATTTTGTGGCGCCGGCAGTGTCTCCTACTGTCTTGGCTATGCGCCCAAGGCTATTCAAAAGAGGGATGAGCACATTATCCTCTTTGCCCTTCTCTTTCTCGGCAATCGCCAGTGCTCGCTCATAGGCTGCGCGAGCATCGTCGTATTTCTTTTCTTTGAAGTAAAGCTTGGCAAGATTGTTGAGGCTGGGCACGAGGGCATAACCATCTGCTCCGACACTTTTTTCTTTCACGGACAGAGCACGTTTGTATACAGCTTCTGCTTCCTCGTCCTTATTTTGCGATTCGAGTGTCAGCGCCAAATTGTTGAGAGTGATGCCCAGCTTGCCTTCATCCAAGCCTGAACTCTCACACTCTTTCAATGCAGAGCGAAATATAGTCTCGGCATCGGCGAAATTTTTGGCGCGGTAAAACTTTTCTCCGTCGGCAATGAAATCACCCCACTCTTTCGCGCCGGCGAATGCCGGATCGCAGAGCAACGGCGCCGCAGCACAGAGAGTAACGAGCGAGAGGTACAACAGCCGTGATTTCATACACAATTTTCCAAGTAAAATGCGAATTCCGTGGTACTAAAATCGGATTTGCGCCCGACGCATTGAAGAATTTTCACCGATCCGAGAACACCAATAAGACCACTTTAGCCGAACCGTGAAAAACATACATTAGTTAAAAGCGACCGCCCGAAACAGACGGCAATAGTCAGCCCCTGGTTCCCTTTTTGAATCCCCTTGAGGACTTTGGCTCTACTCTTTCTTAAATCCCAGCTCTTTCGCTTTGGCTTCGTCACTGGTGGCGTGGGTGGTATCACCAATCGCCTTGTAGGCCTGAGCACGATTGTAATAGGCTTCGCCCAGCTTGGGATTCAAGGCCAGAGCCTTGTTGAAATCGTCAATCGCTTGCTGGAACTGCTTCAAATGCCGCCGCGCGACACCACGAGTATCATAGGCCGCAGCCAGATGGGGCGCTAAATCGATAGCTTTCGTGCTGTCGTCCAGGGACTTGTCATATTGACCGAGATCGTTATAAACGGCGGCGCGATTGTTGAAAGCAGCCGCGCATTTCGGGTCGATAGCCAGAGCTTTGTTGCAATCCTCGAGCGCCTCGGCAAATTCCTTATGGCGTCCGTGCGCCCAGGCGCGATTGACGTAGGCGACAACATAATTCGGAGAGACTGCCAGCAGTGCACCCAGGTCGGCCAAAGCCTTTTTGTGATCGCCAATCGTCTCGTAAGCGGTGCTTCTGTTGAGCAGAGCACTGATGCTCTTGGAATTCAATTCGAGAGCTTTTGAATAATGAGCGATCGCCTCTTCGAACTTGCCATCCTTAGCAAAGTCAGCCGCTTTCTCGCATTCCTCTTCTTCCGGTGTAGGGGCGCCAACATCCGGATCAGTCAAACAACTCCACTTGTTAGCCTTCTGTTCGAACAAGAAGTTTTTCACTCGCGCGGTTCTGGCAGCCGCGCCCTCCGGTTCTTCACGCACGGTTATCACAGCGTGTTTGAAACCCTGGAGTGATGCATCTTGCTTGAAGTAAGTCCAAATTTCTTCCACTTCCTTTTTTAGCTTTGCCGTATCATCCAGCTTAAAATCGCTCTCGTAGCTCAAAAGCAAAGCCTGATCGCCATCGGCAAAAATCAACGGGCCAACGAAGTGCAACTTCATCTTCTTGCCTGAAGGCAGTTGCTTGACTGTGTACTTAGGCTGATGCGATGCGAAATGAAGCCGCAAAGCGGGCTCCGGCACAATAGGGCGAGGGACTGCTTGGGCAGCGGTTGCAAAAACCATGCTCAAGCTGAAAGCAAAAAACAGCGACTTATTTGCGACACTCAGAGATTTCATTGATTTGACGTCCATTAATGCTTTTCTTTTCGGTTTCGATATCGGCGCTGTTTTTCTTTCATGTACCCGGGATCTTTCAGCTGTTTCGTAATTTGAAAAGTACTGAATCGGCAAGCATCAGAGCAGAATTTTGCTTTTCCGGAAAGAACAAACAGATCTTCGCACCTTTGAATCTCTTCCGCCACTTCCGATTCAGCCTCCTCCAGCAACGACAACTCGGCTCGCCAGGCTGATTCTCTCTCGCTCACAAGGGCACCCAATCTTTGACGCTCCTTTTTCACCTCTCGAAAAAGACCTTCACAACGCACAATCTTTGACCCAGACTGAGGTTCAACGGCCTCGGATAAAAAGGCAGCAAACTGCAAAAGCAGCGTTTCGCACACAGATTTTAATACGTCGCCCTCGGAATTGCTCGCCCTTCGCGCCACCAATAGAGGCAAAGAACCATTTTCATAGCTTTCGTTGATGGCTACAGATACGCCACTGAGCCGTTCTTGCAATGCACTAAGCGCCAGAGGCTCGCCAAAATGCAGACAGGTTATCTGCTCGCGCATGAAAGCAAGCTGATCGAAAAACCAACTAACTTCCGGCGCGGATAGCAGCAGCTTGCGCCCCGTCATTTTTTGCAGCCAGACCAGTGAGTCCGCCTCAGACGTCCACTGAGTCTCTTCGTTCAAAGCGTCCATCCAGTGCAATTTGTTCAATTTCAAGCCTTTTCCTGCACGACCGATTGACTACCACGATTTACCGTGGTATCGTTACCACGATTCAGCGTTGTAATTATAACCATATTCAATCGACCCAGCCAGGCTCCTTTCACGAAACTGGCAATTCTCTGCCGTTTGTCGCGCAACGGCTGAAAACGCGTGTGCCGTCTTACTCAAAGGAAATTGACATGAAACTGAAGGCGTTTACGAAATCGCCGGGAGCAATTGCAGAACTCGCGCCCATCCTCAAGGACGCGACGCCTATCTGTATGGCTGTCGGGTTAGCGGCAACTATCGGTCTTGTCGATGTCCATCTTGCCGGCGCTCTTGGACCGCAGGTACAAGCCGGGGTCGGTATCGGCGATCAATTTTTGTTCTTTGCTGCTCTCTTGGGCACAGGAATCGCGCAGGCAGCAGGCTCTCTGATTGCCAGAGCAACCGGTGGAGGCAGAGCAAGCGAAGCAGAAACACTGGCAAGAGCGGGCTTACTCTTGGCTTTTGCAGTCGGTGCCGCTGGCGCGCTGGCAACCTATATCGGGGCTGACAGCCTGCTCAGTCTGTTCAGCCAGGATCGCTCGGTCCAGAACGCGGGCAGCACATACTTGAGACTGTGCGCTCTTGCCAATGCCGCTTATTGCCTCATGCTTACCCAGTCGGCGATTATGCGAGGGGCGGGAAAGAGTTTTTCGACGGTACTGCCCTGGATGCTTGCGGCCGCCGTCAGCATCGCTCTGTCCATTTCACTGCCGCAAATCATGCCGGAAGGCAAAGCGCACACCCTGGAATACATTGCTCTTGCCTGGAATCTTGGCGCTCTTGCGGCAGTCTTCGCCGGACACCGACAGCTAAAAAAATTGGGCTTTTTTGTAATCCGAAAGAGAGTAAAACTGGCCAAGCAACTGGACGGAGAAACCGCCCGCCAGGCAAAGGCAATCTTGCTTCTGGGGATGCCGATTGCAGCCACCGAAGCGGCCTGGCTCGGCTCCAACTTCCTTATGTACATGATTCTTTCGCAGCTGCCGCATGCAAATGAAACACAGGCCGCCTGGACAATCAGGCTGAAACTGGAGGAAATTGCCGCGACACCGGCGATGCTCGCATTCAACATGACTGCCGCTTCCTTGGTCGGGCGGCGCATCGGGGCAGGAGACATTGCGGGCGCCCGAAGCACTGCTCGAACAGCCGCTCTGTCGGCAGCGGCCATGATGCTCGTGATCGGGTCACTTGTCTTTGCAAACAGCCAGTCTCTATCAGCAGATTGTGCTTCCACAGCCCTTTCCGCCCACTATGCGCACGACTTGCTGCTCGCTTCGATCATCGTCTACCCACTGACGGCCTACTACATAACGATATTTGGAGCGCTCGAAGGAGCGGGTTGCACGCTCAAACCAATGCTTGCCGTAATTGCAGGATTGTTCCTCCTTCGCACTCCGCTAGCGGCATGGCTTGGTCTTCATCTCAATGCAGGAATGACCGGCATCGTAATTTCAATGGTAGTTGCGCACTTGGCGGTAGCACTGTCAGCGGTATCATTATTCAGATCATTTTTCAAAGCGGAAAACAATGCCGCGACTGGCGCCGCGATTTCACATCGGCGCCGAAGCAAAACATACGGACGGAAAGGCAATAACTTATCTTTGCCTCTTGCCGTCCAATTGGAAACAGAAAAAATTCCCCATTGAAATTCTTCAGATTCGAATCCGGCCACCCGATCATCGCGCGCAAGCTCACAAGCAAAAGGTCTCGAAGGGCAGACGGCAATGAACGATAATTGCCCCAGTAATCAAGCGAAAAGTCCGACACAGCAAAGGCCTTACCGAGGTGGTCTTTACAGCTTTTCCA
>JAIETE010000024.1 GCA_019745505.1 Candidatus Obscuribacterales bacterium
CCTTCAAGAAGGGGGAGTCTTTCGTCAGCTGATCTGTCAGCGCTGACATAGTGGAAACCGAATGGCGTGGCGGCTTAACCACCGCTGCGCCATTCGGACCTCTAAAAAAAATTACCCCGCAGGGCACCACCGGCGGTGCTTCGCCGGGCTTTTGGCACTTTAAGGCAAAAATAAAAGCGGCACCTCATTCAGTGCCGCTTTCTGGTTGTTCGCAGGACCGGTGCTGCCCTCGGTATTGACCATCCCTGGTCTCTCTCTCTGGAGTACCTGCGTCGTATGTTTTGTTCTACGTCGCTGCTCCTTTTTTTAGGAGAAGCGCCCAGAACAAATTCATACTAGCTCAGATAACACACAGGTGTCATTGGTGAAAGTACGAAATCTGTGAGAAATGTGTAAAATTCAGCCTTCTGATGACATTTGGCTCTGCAGTTCGCTCAATAGATGTTCGATAAGAACCTCGGCCTGACTGCGTCCCAGCTCATCCCAGTGGGGAACTTTGAAGCGGCTGACAGAGAAGCTGTCTGCCTGTTCGTCCGACCAGCCCACGAGATCGAGCGCCCGACCAAGAATGGTCAGGTAATTCTGATCGGTAATTTCGCCCAGGAATGGTCCCTTCTGTACTGGCGCTGCTGGGGCTTTCGGAGGCTCCGGTGGCGCCGGCGGTGCGGGTTCCGGCTCGGGCGGTGCCGGGGGCTCGAATGGCTGTGCAGCCGGCGTGGGCGCCGGCCCGGTCATATAAGGCGCCGGTGGTGGCGTCAGAAAAGGAGAGGAAGAAGATGGTGTCGGGGTTGGAATAAATGGCGAAGATTCAGCTGCCGGGGGCGTGAATGGTGTGCCGGCAAGTCCCGGGCTGGGAGGTGCTGGTGCCGGTGGCGGCGGCGGCGGCGGTGGTGGCGGTGGTGGCGGTGGTGGCGCCGGCTCTGGCGAGAACATCGGCTCCGGCGGCTTTGGTGGTTCGATTGCCGCTTCCCTTGCCGCAGCATCGTTTACCGATTGAATGACTGACGAGAACATGTCTCCTGCAGTCGATGAAGTCAGCGGTGCGGGTGAGGGAGCAAAACTCGCCGGCGATGCCGGTTCGGCGGCCGGCAACTCAGGCGGCTTAGGCGCTGCAGGCGGTTCGCTTGGCGAGGAGAGAAATGGTGAGGACTTGAACGGATCGGCAGGTGGTGCCGGTACCTGAGGAGCTATCTCGTTGGCGGCAGGCGACACGGCGGAGAAAGTACCTGAAGTAGTCGCCGGCGGTTGAGACGCGCTTACAGGAGTGATTGTAGGCGCCGGAGGTGCGGGAATTTCTTCCTCCTCTTCTTCCTCTTCGTCTAGATTAAGACTTTCCTCGTTGGCGGGTTGGCTAAATGTAGGCGCGCCCGTAGCTACGCTTTCCGGTGCCTCATCGGCGATTTCGTCTTCGAAATCCTCTTCCTCGAGCAGGGCATCCGCTTCCTCCTCGCTCATGCCGACCGAATCGGGAAGTGCAGCCGGCGGAGACGGTGGCGGCGGCGGCGGCGGCGGTGCGCTGGGCTCGCCGATTATGCTGCGGCGCTCGGGGGCGCCTGCAGGCGTGGACAAGCCGGAGCCCGGAGTGGTGAACGAACTCGAGGATGGTCCGACCTCAAATGTCGACTCTTTGGGTACTGCCGGCGCACCTATGATTGAAGTTCTCTGCGGTGGAGGAGGAGGAGGCGGCGGCGGCGTGAACTCGACAGGCGGTCCCGCCGAGAAATCCGGCCCGATCGATATTTCTTGCGGAGGTGCCGCTTTCGGTTCTGGAGCAAATTCGCGCTGAACGGGCTGCCAGGGCGAGGACGGCTCGCCTTGCAATTCCTGTTTGAGGGTGATGGAGATGAGTAGCTGCCTCAGCTCGTCGATCTGCCTTGATATTTCGATGAATCGTCTTTCGGTGAAATTGCGGAAGCCTATAAGTGCTTCCGAGAGAACTTCGGGATTTCCGGGCGGCGGAGGCAAGCCGATCAGCTTCGGTGTCACGAGCCCCTCGGCTTCCAATTGAGGGCGGATCTGGGATGTCGGCCAGCCTTGCTCGACCAGTTCTTTGATGCGTTCGAGAACAGACATGTCCTCCGAGCGGTACTGTCTCTGTTGCCCTCGCCCGCGCTTGATCTCAAGACCGAACATAAGCTCCCAGCGCCTGAGCTGGTGAACTGAAAGCCCCAATTTGGCGGCTACAGCGTTGATGGAAAGCATATCGGCTTGGGACATGAAACGACTCCAAAAGTAGGTTGTCCTATCATTATATACACTAACTAGCGCAGGTGGCGCAGCTCCGATACTTGCTTATTGAAAACGTTGTGAAGTTGTAACTGGCTGGGCTTTCAGAATTATTAAATCGAAATCGTTTTCGCTTTTTTATACCCCAAAAGTTACTAAATACGATAGTATCTATGTCTAAAAAAAGGAATGGGCATCGAAAGATGCCCACTCCTCCGGACATATGCTCAGCCGAAGTCGCAGAACGACCTCAGCCAATCACCTCGGTCCGGGCGAGTTGCTGGCTCAGTAGTTGTCGATGACGTGCTGCCGTCCGTAGCGGTCGCGATAGACGTAGGCGCCGAAGTAGCTGTCCCAGTAGGCGACCACGCGGACACGCACCGGAACGTCTTCCCAGCCGTAGCGGGTGCGGATCTGCCGGTACTCGATCACCGTCACCGAGATGGTGCGCGGAGCCGAGTTGTAGTACCGGTCCCCGTAGTAGTAGCGGCCGCCGCGGTAGTCCGGGTAACCGAACACGTCGTTGCGCGGGTAGCGACGATAGTCACCACCCCAGTGGCCGCCGTGACGATGACCGCCGTGGCGGTATCCGTAGTCCCAGTTGGGGTTGCCGCGATACGAGCCGATCGAGACGCCGAAACCATCGTTGCCGATGTAGACGCCGACGTTCTGCGCGGAGGCGGGCGTTGCGGCGAAGCCGATCAAGCAGCCGACGAACGCGAGAGCAATTGCTAGCTTTCTCATACAGTCTCCTGTGATTTTTGGAGCAACGAAAAACCTGCCTGTGCGCTTGCCTCGCACATGCGTGAACTCGTTTAAGCCCCGGTTATCGGTAGGTGAGATTCCTTGCGTAGCCGAGCCTACCGCTCAGTTTCGCAAACTTCTGATTCCCAATCTGATACGCCCGTGCCTCTATCGTTCGCTTTCGCGAAGAGAAAGAGTGCTAGAAAGGTGGCAAGGGTGAGCGCTTTCTTTGCGGTTGTTTGGACTAGGTCTTGAAATAAAGAACAGAAGTACTCAGAAGCTACCAAAGCGCCTCTAGCCAACTCAATGGCAACTCTTCGAATCTTCATGCTTAAGTGTGGAAAACACGGTCTGCACTTTACAATTGGCATTGCAAAACTGGCATCCTTGCCGGCTCTTGATTCGCCTGCGCTAAGGATGCCAGCGATTGCATTAGAGCAACATCTCCTCGAACATCTCTCCGCTTCGATCAAGCCTGACCAAAAAGCCGTAATATATGGGCTCGCTAATGTCCGGTGCCGCCTTTTGCAGTGCCGTTCAAAACTCCGTCGGGCGAAATCACAAAGGTCGGAAATCATGAAAGAAAACGCGAGACGCGCAATTGTGCTGGTTATCGATGGCTGCGGTATAGGCGCGGCACCGGATGCGGAAGCGTTCGGCGACTCGAACAGTTGCAATACCCTGGCCAACACTGCACAAAAGTTGGGCGGATTGAAATTGCCCACAATGGAAAAGCTGGGTTTGGGCAATATCACCGCTATCAACGGTGTTAAGCAACTAGATCAGTGTTTCGCGCGCTTCGGCAAGCTGGAAGAATCATCCAACGGAAAGGACACGCAGACAGGTCACTGGGAGATGATGGGACTGGTCAGCGAACAAGCCTTTCCGCTCTACCCGAATGGATTTCCGCAAGATCTGATAGACGCTTTCATTCAGCAGACCGGCTGCGGAGGAATTCTTGCAAACAAGCCTGCATCCGGCACCGACATTCTCGAGGAGTTGGGCGAAGAGCATAAGAGGACGGGATATCCGATTGTTTATACATCTGGTGACAGCGTTTTCCAGATCGCCACGAATATCGAAACTACCGACCTGCCTACTCTCTATCGCTGGTGCGAAATAGCTCGCAATCTGCTCGATGGACCACATCGGGTCGGGCGCGTGATCGCGCGTCCTTTCAAAGGCACGAAAGGCAATTACACGAGATTGGGCGGAGATCGCCGCGACTATGCGGTTCCGCCGCCGAAAAAGACACTGCTCGATATACTCCTCGATCAGAAAATCGGCGTCTACGGCATCGGCAAAATCGAGGACATCTTCGTCAAACAGGGCTTGAGCCACGCCAAGCACACCGGCACTAATGCCGAAGGATTGGCGTTGACGCTGGATGCGATCACCGGCAAGACCGACTTGAGCTCTTACAAATTAAGCCCCGGCATGCCCGACGATATCCAGATGATTTTCACAAATCTGGTGGACACCGATTCGCTTTACGGGCACCGTCGCGACGTCGCCGGTTATGGAAAAGCACTGGTGGAAATAGACGGCTGGCTCGATCGTATCGTCAAGGCCATGCGCAGAGACGATCTGCTTATCATCTCCTCCGACCACGGCAACGATCCGACCGCTCCGGGCACCGATCACACTCGTGAATTCGTCCCCTTCATCGGTTATTCTCCTGCATTCGTTGAGGGCGAAAAACCGATGGACAAGGGCAAGGCGAATGTGGGAACGCGCACCGGATTCATGGACTTGGCTGCCACCATCGCCGATTGGATGGACGTCAAATGGAGCGGATTAGGAACATCGGTTCTGGAAGGTCAAGGTGCCAAAGTCTAGTCAATTCAGGAGTATTGAAAGTGTCAGCAAAAAAACTAATCGACTTTACCGGTCAGGCAGCGGGTTTTCAAAAACACGATAGCTTCAGCGAAAAGGTTGTGGAAGAATTGAGGAAGGATGGTGCCGGCGGAGAAGTAGTAGTCATCGACTATGCCATCGGACTGAGCGAGCCGGCAATTGTTTGCGACCATTTGAATTTGACCGGAACGAGTCCTCTTAGCGGACCCAACAACTCAATCGGAGAGCGTTTCCCTGTCGTCAACGGCATATATGTTTGCGCAGATGACAAACTGCCGAAAGGATTGCAGTCGCTCAAAAAAGTAGTGGTCGCCGGCTTGAAAGAAGGCGTCAAAACTGGCGAGAAAGAGTTGGAGTTGATCAAGTCACTGGGTGCAGTGGCATTTTGCAAAAACGTCGTTCATACGATGATTGTCGCAGCCCACGCCAAAAAGACCGTGCTGGCAATCGTTGTTCCGGAAGGAAAAACTCTCAGTGCCGACCTCCTGTCAGCGATTGCTGAGCTGAACTGAGCCTTCCGAACCGGCAACTAATCGAATCAAGTGAGGATGAAATGAGTCAAGCAGTAGTAAATAGAGCTGAAAATGCAGTCGCCTTTCTGAAAGAGAAAGTGAAAGGAATTCCTTCAGCCGCAGTGGTTCTCGGCTCGGGTGTCAGCGTTCTGGAAGGTCTTGTGGAAAGCGAGAGTTTCCCATTTCTGGATGTCTTCGGGATTTCGCCCAGCGTTCACGGTCATTCGGGCAATGTTACGGTCGGGCGTCTGTGCGATGCTGCCGATGCTCCTCTCATCGCTGTTTTTCGAGGACGTTTTCACCTCTATGAGGGGCACGATTGGTCTGTCGTTACTCTGGCCGCGCGGGTAGTCGCTATGTGGGGAGTGAAAAATCTGCTTCTCACAAATGCTGCCGGCGGTCTCAATAAGGACTATCACGTCGGCGATTTGATGGTTCTCACCGGTTACAGAGATCATCTCAATCCGGAGTATGCAAAGACTGGTTTGCTGCCTGCCATTGAAAAACCGATAACGAATTGCAGCAATGCGCTCAGCGACCAGCTTTTGAAAGTAGGCGAGCAGTTGGCTAAAGAGGACAAAGAGTTTAGACCGCTCAGGCAGGGCACTTACTGTGCTTTGGGTGGACCGAACTACGAAACGATGGCTGAAATCGAAATGCTGCGCCGATTGAAAGGCGATGCCGTCGGCATGTCCACGGTGCCTGAAATGCTCGCGGTTGAAGGAACGGCAACCACTGCTGCTGCTGTTTCAGTGATTACGAACGTGTGGCGTGAGGATGAGCCTATGGGCGGACATGATGAAGTCCTGGAAGCTTCAAAGCAAGCCTCCAAGCGTCTCGATCAGCTCTTCAGAGAAGTTCTCGCTTAGCGCTCGGAAATTTCTGGCTCAAAGCTTCAGTCCCATCCGTGTTCAACTATCTGAGCTCGTAATTTTATTACTAGCGGTTATAGTGGAAATTCGCAAAAAAAACGAATGCCTCGTGAAGAGGCATTCGCCCGCGCTTAGACCGGTCGCTCGACATCAAACATGATCAGCCAAGGCTGACGATGATGATGCCGAGCTTCCTTAAGCGCGTTGAGACTTGCCGTGAATCAGGCGCCGATTACTGCGTCTGGTGATCCTGGCAGTGACCGCAGTTGTTGCAGCACTCGCCGTTGAGCGGCGATGAGCAGTTCCAGCAGGCAGGGACGGTGCCCGGCAGGTGATGGTCTTTGCTGTAGACCAACGGGGGCTCGGTGCTGCGAGCGGCGCTCTCCTGGAGCTTCTGCTCCAGTGTGGCTGCGAACGAAACCGGATCCAGGAAGTGGAACTTGAACGTTCCGACGACCGGCCCGCCCTGGCTGTCGCGGCGCACAAGCACCGACAACTCGCTGGGGAAGGGGTTGCGGTTCTGATTCTTTCCGCCACCAATCAGGTTGCGCAGAAGATTGCCGGCGCCGGATGGCTTGGAAGCCATGGGCACGGCGATGGGCGTCGCGGGCTCGTCGAGCGCGACACAGATGACCTCCTCACCGTCCACCTCGATGCATGCGTGGAAGCCAGGCTTCTGCGCGAATGCAAGCATCTGAGGGATGGTGCCTTGCGGCACGCTGACGAATGTGGTGGTTCCGTCTTGTTCGACAAACCGATCGAACGTCTTGCGAGCGGTATCACATACTCGGACTGTGATCATATGCGTTTCTTCCTCCGAGGAAACTCTCCGGCGGCAATTGCCTTCGAGGTTCTCTCTTGTGTTGCCTTCGTAGTTGAATCAAAGGCGGGGTTGAAGCGCCAAAGCCCGGTTGCAGAGTCGATCTGCATCGGGCAATGCCTCCGCTTTGGTTTCCTGTGCGGGGCATGGGCGTAAAAGCACGAAGCGACACAGCATTATTGCTGGCGCCGCCATGGTTGCAAACTCGTCAAACCGACCTCCTGCTGAGCTTCTGACCTCCTTGAACGCCTTAAGTGCAAACTCGACAAGCGTGATGCCTGTCGATGAATAGCGCTGAATGGGGTGAAACGAGGACTGGAAGGGAGTTGTGTCTCAGAAGTGAGGAGAGAGTGATGAGTACGAATAACCTAACAGTAGAAACACCGTGTGCCTAACAAGATCCCTCAAATCCCGCTTATCCAGGGGATAAAGGAAAGGTTAAGGCTCCTATCGGGGCACGCGAAAAGGTGTTCTGGAAAAGTCCGGAGTCGGTTGCCGGGGGCGGGACTCGGGCATCTCTTCAGAACACTGAAAGAGCCCTGAAGTTAGCGCTAAGTGCCCGCCCCTGTGCGTCTATTAATCTCCGAACTTGCTCGTTTTGCTAGCGCAACTGCGCTTCACAAACTTTACGAAGCACCACCTGTGGTTACGACTTCGCTTCGCTCGACTCTGGTTCGCCTGTCGCTGCAGGACTCGTTGCGGCAGGGCTGGAAGCGCCCAGCTGGTCGGTGCACGGGCAGTAGCCCGAAGTGTGCACGACGACGCGATCGTGGCAATGTGCCGGGTCGCGCATGGCGGTGATTTTCTTGAGCAGCTTTTCGGCCGCTTTCGATTTGCCGGCGTCGTAGGGATTCAGTTCCATGTGCATGCGCACCCAGTACTGGTTTGTGTGGGTGACCGGCCAGCGGCAAGGAAGCTTCAGTTCGTCCGGGATGTGCTCGGCAGGAATGTTCTGCAGAGCAGCAAGCCAGGCTTCCTGCGAACGCGTGAGCGGACGAGCCTTTTTGCCGTCTTCGGCTTTGCGCGCGATAAACGCGTTCAAGCCTTCGCGAATGCCTTCGTACGCCAGTTCGTGCTCACCATAGGTAAAGCTGTAGCCGAGCGTCTTGAAGAAGCGAGCCACGTTGTACCAGCTGGGAACCGCATCGACGCGATGGTATCCGATTTCCTTGAGCAGTTTGGCTGCTTGCCGCACGAAGTGAACAGGCACTGAAGACATCGGTCGAGCCATCTGCCAGGGGGCACGGCCCAGGAAGAATGCCTGCGACCACAGCGACATGTAGGTGTCGCGGTCGTACTCGCGCCAGGCGTAGAAGTCCGGGTCGGAGATGAAGTGCCCGACTGAATCTTCCACGTCCAGTCCGTCCAGGTAGGTGGCGGGGTCCCACGAGTAGATGGACAGCTCGGCAGCCAGAAAGCCTTCGGGCAAGCGGTTGCAGGCTGGGTCCGTGTTGGGGAAGAAAGTCAGGGGTGACGATTGGTCGGTGCCGTCCAGTTGCCGATCGCGAAGTGCGCAGCGGAGAATCGGTTTCTCGCCTTGCCAGCCTTCGATCAGAACGCGGATGCCGTCATTGCGCACGAGGATGCGTCCTTTATCGGTGACGAATTCGTGCGACTGGACGCCATCAGCTTCCGTGACGATAGCTTTGGCTTCATTCAGCGACAGTCCAATCAGAGAAAATACAGATGAGTGCACCAATCGGCCCAGCAGTTCCTCGGTGGGAACTCGAGCCAATTTGTTGCTCAGTTTAGTTTTTGACATCGTACATGTCCTCAGTAAATGACCGTCAACCAGGCGAAGAACCTGGTCAGGTGATTGTTAGAGAGAGGGAGCAGGAGTGAATTGGGGGTTGGAGAAAGAAGCTCAAAAAGTGAGAAGAAGGAAGTGTGCTTGTACCTAACAAGTCCGTTGATTCGTCATCAAGAAGCTAAGAGAAACCTAACTGGGCCTTGGATTGAGAGTATCGATAGGTCTTGAAAACGGTGGTGAGTCTGCAAAGCTTTGCTTTGACTACCCTTTCGTCAAAGTACGGAGATCCTCTTGTTTTCCCGCTCGCGGGGCTTGCGGCACTCGCGCTAGTTATCAAGTGAATCTCTGTTTTCTCTCATCTTGAAAGTTCTGAATTTCCTCATGAAAACCCTGTCTGCGCAAGGCTTTTCGCGCGCGTCGCCGGAAACGCTTGCTGGCCGGGCTTCGCCACTTAAGTTCACCTTCAGACATATATCTTGTTTGTATTCATGAGCTTTCTCTAGATTAACTACGCATATTTGTTTTCCTCTCGCTTAAAGAACCCCAAAGTTCCAAACCCACACAATTACCTGCTTTTGCCGTCTCTCTCTCACTGACTTCGTCAGAAGTGGTGTGCCGGACAAAGCATTGCAGGTGGTGGCATAGGCGAGAAGAGCAAGCTGCAGCTTGTAGCGGGTGTTGATATGACTGTCTCGATGTGCGCACGCCGAGATAGCCTCCGTAACGCAGAATGCGGAGCGGCATCAACACTCAAAGCAATCGATCGATTCTTAGTTTTTGCGACCCAAGCGTTGTTATGAGTGTGCGCTCATCGCAATGCCGCAAGTCGCGTGCCAGTTTAACTGGAGGACCAAACACTATGAAAGCTAGCTTCGTAGTAAATCCCGCTCTGAAGGGGGCTGCCGGTGTCGAATCTGTCGAAACCGACGTGCTCCTTCTCTGCACTGTTGCAGGAACTGAACTCGGTCCTACCACCCGAGCCGTCGATCAGAGTCTGAATGGGCTGATCACCCGCAAACTTCAGACGAAGAAACTCGGATTCACGGGAGAAGTCGGCCAGCTCATCAGCATCGCTCCGAAAGGGGCTCCGGCGAAGCGCATCAGCATCGTCGGTCTCGGTGAGATGGGGACTCTTCAGCCACGCAATCTCTGCAAGGCAATCCACACGACCGTCGAGGACGCGCTGAAGCGCGGTGCATCTCGGCTTTCCATTCCCGTCGCCGCCAACAGCATGAGCCAGATCAAGCTCAAGGGCCAGGCCAAGATCATCCGCGAGGTGGTCGAATCGCTCCTGGCTTCCCCTGGCTATCGCGACAAGGAAGGTGAGTTCGAGGTCGAACTCCTATGCACTCCGCAAGCCGCACATCTGATTCAGCAAGGACTCGACATCGAGCCCAACCTGGACAGCGTCTGCTGCCTGGACGAGTAATAGACGGGGACAAGGATTGTCTAACCGCAGGTTGCCACTGAAGTAACCGAGTGAAACTGCAATTCGCAGAATCGCTGTAGTGGACGAAGGGCGGGGTTCGATGAAGGGCGCATCTATGTGCAGCCGCATCGGACCCCGCCTGGAGTCTTGCTTCAGCAAACAATTTTTTGCGCTGTGTGAGAATGCCAAACTCGCACATGCGCAATTTGTTTTTTCTGCCAAATTACTAAGACATATAGTAATACAAGCGAATTAATTGCGCTTCCATTAGCTGCTAACCTCACCCTTTTCGGCAATGCAAAACCTTCAATAGGAAAACTTCGCGCGAGGTTTTAGGTTTTCTTAGTGACACAAAACGATGGATTTGGGCAGTACAAATGGTTTTCTGCTGCAGCACTTACGTATTGTGAATTTGTCTTTTTCATTTTCTTGTCCATAGGAAACCACGTCCACAGCAGCTCTTGCCAGCCAATTTACTTCGTCCCATACGGCTTTTAGTGCTGCTGTCTTCGTGTCGAAAAAGACTCTCCGCGACTCTCTGCATCTGGCTTGACGAGGACATTCCACCCTCTTTCTCGCCCGCATGGAGCCGCTCTTCGCGCCGGTGCCACCGAGCCTGCCTGGACTCAGGTGCCTGTGCTAACAAAACACCAGGTAAGGAAAATTTCAATGACTACCAAGACCACCCATCCGACCTTCAAAGCCAGTTCCAGTCAGACCGTGCTGCCCGTCTACAAGCACTCGGACGTCGCCGACTTCATTCGTGTCGAGGACTTCGACCTTTTCGAGACGATGCTCTGGCATCAGAATGCGGCTCGCGACAGCGCCAATGCCAAAGCAGAAGAGCTGCGCCGCAACGGTATCAAGTCGCTGCGCAACAGCCCTCATGCCGATGCCGCCGCCAAGTGCCGCTCCTACTTCGAACAGCTGCAGCAGGCATTCGACTGTCTGGTGTCGCTCAAGGAGCAGGAGAAGCTGGCTCGGCAGAATCGCGGTCAAGCGAAGGGGCGCTTGATTCCCGGCTGGCAGGATTTCGTCGCCAGTGCCGGCAGGGGCTCCAACAAGAAGGTGGACCCTGCGCACACCGACACCACTCGTTCAAGCCTGGAGCGCCTGCACAGCTATAAGGTGACGACCACCAGTTGTGATGTCGTCGCCATGATGATGCGTCCTGCCTGGCAGCGTCTCAATCTCGCGCAGAAGGAGCTGTCTCGCCGCCTCTACTTGATTCACAGCACGACTGTGAAGGAGATGGCGATGAACAACATCCTGTGCGCGCGTCAGCTTCTGCTCAGCCAGGAGACCGCAAACACCGATGTCGCCGAACAGCGTGAAAGCTCGACCTTGTCTTGCGCGACGCAGTTCTTGATCAGCGATCAATGGGATGCCGACGAGTCGGGCGACAAGCTTCGCGGTGGTGATTCGGCGCATGCCGAAGAGCGCACCGTTGGCTGGGGCAATATGCCTTCGCCCGTGGACTACTAAAAGGTGAATTGAAGATACGGGAGGTTGGCTTCAAAACCAGCTTCCCGTATTCTTCTTTTTTTGCTGTTATACTAAAAGCAGTAGTAGCTAGGCTCAAAAAAGCAATTAGGCGGGAGGTTTCTGATTCGTCAGGTCGAGCATAAAGGGCGGTGTGACGAATCCGTAAATTCGTGCACACCGCCCGTGCCAAGGTTGCGCATCGTCAAGAAGGCATAGCCTGGACCATGCCTTCTCCACGTCAATGCGCTGTCGGCGCCGTCTTATGCCTTCTGGGCCGCAGCCGTCAGTGCATCGGCTTCGTCGAGCTTCGCAGTCGCCTTGGCGACCATGCCTTCGACGACTTCGAGCATGTAGACGTTGGTCTCGTAGAGGAAGGGAGCAATCGCTTCCTTCTCGACGCCCATCTGCTTCATGAGCATATTCAGGACTTCTTCGGCGACCTCGGCCAGAGCGCCCTGGATTTCCGCGACGTCCTTCTTGCCGATCTGTCCGGCAATTTCCATCACTTTCTCGAGCGGAGCGTCGGCTGCGCCTTCGCTGGCGGCATCGCCTTCCGGTTTGGCCGCCGGCTTGGGCGCGCTCAGGTAGTCGGCCGTGTCGGAAACGGCCTTGAAGAGCGGCGCTGCCTGCTTGGCGATGCCGAAACCGACGAGGCGGGCAGCCTGAGCGGCGGCAGGACCGTCGCTGACGCCATTCTCGAGGCGGCTCTCGATGGACTGGAGCGCGCTCAGGCAGGCGGCGACGCGGACCTTCATGTCATCGACAGTGACGGCGGGCTTGGTGTTTTCGGACATGTGCTTTCCTTTGTGAGCAAGTGAAAAGGGGAGATCGACGCGAAATGCCTGCCGAGCTGAGTGACGCTCGACAGGCAAGTCACCGATGAACGCTAGCCGGCTTACTGCGCCAGGTTGTAGGCCAGAACGCCGACACCGACCTGACCGACGATGGCCAGAACGGTGATGATCAGCGATGCGCTGATCGTGGCGCCGAAGGTCTTCGCGGTCAGCGAGTTCTTCATCACCTTGGACACTCCGATGATGGAGAGCGCCAGGATGAGAACGTCGGCAGCCATGAAGCTGAGTTCGTACACCACTGCGGTGGCAAGACCTTTGCCGATGAGGGCGACGAGCCCGACGGCGAAGAACTGCGCACCGATGCTGAGGGCGATGCTCAGCACCGCATACACGGCGGTGATGCCGATGACGGAGATGGACCGCCAGAGGAACGTCTTGTTCTCTCCGGCGGCGAATGCCACGTTGCCTGACGTGAGCCAGGGAGAGGCATAGCGCAGAGCCACCGCTGTCGCGATGGCGTAGATGATCAGGCTGGTGAGCATGATTTTTGCTTTCTCAAGTTGGCATGCAGTGCGCATAGCGCACGGCACGCACAGTTTCTCGTTTGGCTCGCGGTACTACTGCGCCGCAAGAAGAAGTACCAGCAGAACCACGGCGATGAAGCCGAGTCTGCCGGCGAACGTGTTGGGCATATGACCTCCTTAACCGAGGCTGTCACGCCTCGTCCTGAATCACTCCTTCATCCCACTCGTCCTGGTCGCTGTCATCCTCATCGGGATGCGCACGCGACGCATCCTCGAAGTTGAAGGCGAACCGGGGCCCGAAGTCACCGAGACCGTGCTCGGCAACGATGGCCTGGGCGAATTCCATCAGGTCTTCGCGCTCGTCCCGCGCGAGCGAGTCGAGCGGATGCAAGATGGTCATCACCAGAGGTCCATCGCGGCGCACCGGCTGGAAGATCCCGTACTTGGCGAGCAGGAGTGTGTCAACACGAACCATTTTTGTTCCCTTTCATGACGAAGACTAAGTCCGACGAACCGGATGCTTTGAGCGCCCGGGTCGTACTTTCGCGTGCAGCAGGCGTTTAGATCGCCGGCTGTGAGTCTTCTGGAATCGTGCCGGGCGTGGCTAATTCGTCGAGGAGGTGCTCGACGCGATCGCCGCCTGCCAGCGCGATTTGCAATGCCACGAACTGAGGCGGTGAATTGCTCAGAACATGGGACGGAATGTCGAGCCCGAGCGTGTCGACCAGGGTGGTCAACTCGCTCTGAGGCTCAACAACACCGTCACGATGGGCGAAGGAGAGTATCCGTTGCTGTAGTTGTAGTGACTTCATCCGTATTCGTCTCCTTCGTGTTAGTCTGCAGTCGCTTCGCTTTCGCCTTTGCCTTCGAGCGAGCCTTCCAGCTTGTCGTCGGCGATAGCCTGGCGCAGCACCCGCATGCCGTGCTCGTATCCCTGCTCGTACATCCACTTGCAGCGCTTGGTGCTCAGGTTGAACGCCAGCCCGCAAATGTCATCCGCCTCGTGTTCGACGAGAATGTGACGTTCGCCGTCAACCTTGGTGGGCTGATGCACCACCGGAAGGTAGACTTCGCGCCACTGGAAGTAAGCAGAGATGGGGTCTTGCAGCTCGAGGCTGAGCCGCTTCGCAAAGCCGAGCGCCGAGATGATGGCGGTCGTCTTGCAGAACTCATCGGGGTTGCGGTGATAAGCCGCGCCGTCGATGAGCAGTTGGTTGTCGAAGAGCACCGGCAGGAAGACGCCGGGCAGAGCGCCGGAAGCGCTCAAGGCGAGGTGCAGCTTGTAGTCGTTGCCTTCAAACAGCACTGCCTTCTTCGTGCGCGCGTCGCAAGCGAGTATGCGCAGGCGCTCGTTGGGCGTCAAACCGAGACGCTCAACTGCTTCTTCCCATGGCTTCTCGAGGCTCAGAAAGCTCATTCCGACCAGGAAGCTCTTCATGTCCGGCACCGTGACGGCGCTGGCAAGAAGAAGCGGGTTGCCTGATTTTTCGTGCGCTTCCAGGAAGAGCTTCAGAATCTGGTCGGAGCTCATGCCGTTCGTGTAGAAGGTGCCGATGATCGCACCCACACTCACGCCCGTCACTTTGTCGACCTTGATGCCGAGTTCTTCGATAGCTTTGAGCAGACCGATGTGGAAGTAGCCCTTGACGCCACCGGCGCCAAAGACCAGTTCGACAGATTTGGTCATGACATAGCTCCTATATACATGTCTTGCGATCTCCACGCGGGGGTTGAATCGCAAAGACGGTTTCTAATTCGGCAACATCCGGAGGAAACCGGAATCACCGCATCGATTTCCTCCGCTGGACCGCATCACATGCGACCCTACACAACGCAGCTCTTGCGAGATTGCGCTATGCAAACAGCCAAATTACGGCAGCTTCCAAACGGCACAGGGTGCTGTTTATCTCTCTGAAGTTGGTGAAGGAAGTTGCCTTTTGGTCTGATCTGAAGTCTTTTGATGGGGGAAATTTGAGAGATACCTATGTGGTACTAGAGCTGAAAGCACAAAGCCTATAAAGTCATGTAAAGTCGCTCTCTTTACATGCCATTACAAGCCTTAACCAGTCAGCCCTTTGCGCTTCTTCAGGCGCACAGGTGCCCGAGATCGAATTGTTTTCAGTTTCAAATCAATTACGGCCCTGTTTCGCTGTTTCAAACCGACCTTTAAATCTCTACGTTACCGAGCTCGCTCTCGTGCGCTAGTGTCTAATGTTCAGCGCACAGAGCAGGTGAACCTGTTATTTTTTGGAAACTCTTGCCGCCAGCGTGCCGCGGCTGCGCTAGTACCAAATATGGTGCAAACGCTCCGGCGGTTGCCGACGGTCGAAATTTAATCTGCAGTCACAGCTTTGCTACAGATTCGCTACCGATTGCTCACTGAAGCCGGTCGATACTCATGGAGCGCTGGCACCCCCGCCCGAGCCACGCCCCGATATTCCCTTTGCACAAGGATCTAGATTATGTCGAAGCCAAGCGTTGAATCAGTAACGTCCAGATTTGAAACTGCAACCAGCTTAAGGGGTGATCGCGCAGATCAGCTTTATCGCGATGTTATGAAGGATGCCGACAAACTCGCTCCCGTGGATCAGCAGAAGGTGATTACCAGTTTGGTTGAAAAAGGCATTCTTCCCGATGTTTCCATTGCAATGGGTCATTTTAACGACGGAAAAGATGGACCGCTTGATCTGCACGAAAAGGCAAATCACGGGCATCCCCGTAGTTTTATGGAGCGCGTAGCCAAAGAAATGTCTACCTCCACTGATTTCGTGAAAAGGGCCAAAGACATTCTTGATAGAAACAAAGATAGAGACTATCCCGAGAAAATGGGCACGGCTGTCGAGTTAGTCAATGCGCAAAGGCATTTCAAGTCGCTTCAAGATAAGGCTGGACCCGACGCTAAAGACGGGCTGTCTAAGAAGAATCTTGAAGATCTCTTGAAGCGAGATGACTTGTCGGCCGCCGAGAAAAAAGCGGCAAAATTCCTCCTGGACAAGCATGAGCAACTGGGTGAAACATGGGGAGGTTTGCAGATAGGAACCAGACGCATCAAGCCGGATAGTCTGGCGAAGTATGCCAAATCAGAGCTGGGTGTGGATAGTGAAAAAGCCGAAGCTGCACGCCGAAACGCCATCAGGCAAGAAGTGCTCAAAGATTCGCAAATGAATATTGAGAACGGCGACAGCTACTGGACTCTTGCGAAGAAGAATTTGCCGAAGGACTCAACCAACCAGCAAGTTTTTGCAGAGATGCAGCGATTGCAAAAGTTGAACGGCAACAAGCCACTGTACAAAGGTCAGCAGATAATGACGAGAAACAACGAGGAAATTGATGTCGAAGTACAACGCCGTCGCGCCGCATAGGTTGTGCAACTTCAAGGGTTGGTGGGGCCGCAGAAATGCGGTCTCATCTTTTTAGAACAACTGGGTTAAACCTCAAAAACACCCACCGGATTCAGCCCGCCTTTCGATAAGCAATCGAGAACGGCTTGTTGATTTGCTTTCTCCAAAACTTCAAGCGACATGCCGCAAATTGCGGGGCCCAATCCGGGAGGAGTTGGAGTCGGGCGAACTGATGTTTTCGTCGCCGCGTTATTTCGCAGAGCTTTCTCGGCGGCCAGTACCTGATGCAAAGTGGAAAAGGTAAGAATAATGCGCATTTGGACAGTTTTGTTGTCTTTGTGTAAAACCGATTCTCGCCCTCCTAAAAACACGTTTCTAAGTGTTAGG
>JAIETE010000179.1 GCA_019745505.1 Candidatus Obscuribacterales bacterium
CTTTCTTCGGTCGCATGCAATGCGACCCCACGCTCTATTTCGTGGCGGCGCGTTGCACGCGCCTGTTTTCTATTTTTCTTCGGTCGCATGCAATGCGACCCCACTCCTATTTTCCTTTCTTCGGTCGCATGCAATGCGACCCCACGCTCTATTTCGTGGCGGCGCGTTGCACGCGCCTGTTTTCTATTTTTTTCGGTCGCATGCAATGGGACCCCACGCCTATTTTCCTTTCTTCGGTCGCATGCAATGCGACTCCACGCATTATTTTGCGTTGGCTTGCTTTCGTTTCGAGTCGACCCACTGTGAGACTTGCGTTTTCAGAACATCCAAAGGAACAGCGCCATTCCGCAGCACGACATCGTGGAAGTCGCGCACATTGAAAGATTCGCCCAGCTCCTTTTTGGCTTCCGCTCTCAAGTCTTTGATGAACATCTGGCCTATCTTGTAAGCAGTAGCCTGTCCTGGCCAGACTATGTATCTATCGACTTCGACCGTGATGTCATTTTCGGTTTTGCTGGAATTCTCCTTGAAAAAATCAATTGCTTGTTGTCTCGTCCAGCCCATGGAGTGAATTCCGGTGTCTAGTACAAGCCTTATTGCGCGCCACATCTCATAAGTCAGTTGCCCGTAGCGCGAGTAAGGATCTTTATACATATCCATGTCGTGACCCAGGCTTTCAGCATAAAGTCCCCATCCCTCTACGAATGCGGTATAGCCCTCGTGTTTGCGAAAATCCGGCACTTTCTCCAGTTCTTGCGAGATGGCAATCTGTAGATGATGCCCTGGCACTGCTTCGTGCAGAGTCAGCGCTTCCATCTCCCATTTTGGGCGTGTTCCTACATTGTATGTATTGGCGAGAAACATTCCGGCGCGCCCGAATTGCAGCGAGCCCGGGCGATAATAAGCGGTCGGCTGCGACTTTTCATTGAATGCCGGGATCGGCTCAACTCCATATTGCAGTCGCGGTAACCTGCCGAATTGCTTCATCAGTTGCGGGTCCACACGCTTGGCGATGTCTCTGTAGCCGGCGAGAAGGTCTTGCGCATTCGAGTAGAAAAACTTCGGATCTGTGCGCATGAATTTAGAGAAGTCGGAGAAATCACCCTTGAAACCTGTCTCAGCGATCAGTTTTTCCATTTCTGCGCGAATACGTTTGACTTCTGCTTGCCCGCGCTCATGAATCTTTTCGGGCGTCAAATCCGTTGTTGTTGTCTGATGCACATTGAATGCATACCACTCCTTTCCATCCGGCAATTCGCTGCAAGCCAGGCTGGTTCTTGTCTTTGGCAAGTAGTCTTCGCTGAAATATTTGTTCAGTCGCTCATAGGCTGGCTTGATACTGTTCTTGTAAATTGAAGCAGCTTCGTCTTTCAGTCTGGATTTTTCCGCTTCTGAAAAATCGGAGGGAAACTTTTTGAAAGCCTCTAAAAGAGGGCTTTTCATCGGGTCTTCAACAATCTGATTTTGAATTTGTTGGGGCACGTCTCTCAGCGTAATTCTGGGCGGCGTTATGCCCTTACTGATTCCTGCCTTCATCAGCTCGATGGATTGATCTACAGATGTTGAAATTCCGCGCAAGCGAGAAATGATATCTTCATAGTCTTTAAGCGTGTTTTGAGGGTTCTGCACAAGAGTATTGGCCGGTGCTTCCTGCACGCCCTGCAATTGGTTGATGGGCATCAACTCATTCGGAAACCGGCTTTCCTTGAGGCTCATGTTCAAGCCGTAATTGAATAAATCGAAATTGAGCTGATCTTCTTTCGATAGCTTGGCGCGGTCGAAGCTTTTCAACGCCTCAATGGGCGCATTCAGCTCTTTTTTACGGCGCTCGATTGCGGCAAGGGACATGTCTGTCCATCTGCCATTCTGTCCTGGGAATCCAACACTGGTTGCCCATTCCGGATATTCATGCATTTTGTTTGCCCAATATTCGTCAAACAATTTCCAGAGCCTGTCATGCTCGGACTTGCTTGTGGCAGCCGCAGCCGAAATGCTGCTCATTGCACGTTCGTAAGCTGATGGTTCGGCTCCAAACGCCGGTCCGCAAGTGAGCAATCCCAAAAATGCAGTAGTAATCAGCCTGTTACGCAGAGTCTTTGCCGGCATAAATTTGCTCCGTTCTTGGACGTATCCGGCTCGAACGGACGTTTATGGCGCTCCGGCGGGTACTGAGCCAGCCACCGCCTCTACCAGTCGATCGAGCAGTTGCCAGTTTACCCTATTTGCTACCGAGCCCGATTCCACGTCGCTTCTCAGCGTTTTTTTCAAATATTGGTCCATCTCTGCAGCGGTTTGACTTAATTCTGAAAATCCATACGAGCCGGCCGTTCCCGCTAATCTGTGGGCGATGATATGAGCTTCGCTCAGCCATTCAAGCTGTTTCTCTTGCGAGTCTTTCGCTCGTTGCACAAAGTTCTTCATCTCGGCAATCCGCTCGGGAAGCTCTTTTAGATAATCGCCGCGCAGCGATTTCAATACTTCATCAAGCGCCGCATCGTATTCTTGGCTGTCGTTGGATTCGGAAGACATCTTTACCTATATATTTGATTAGCTCAGGCGCCGTTGACCAGCTTCTTAATTTCGTTAGGCAATGTCAGCGGATCGAAGGGTTTGCTAATAACTCCGCTGGCCCCGAGCCGCGTGTATTGTTCCACCTCTTGAGGCTGCACTTTTGCCGTCATCAAAATGACCGGAATATGCTTCAATTGCTCGTCCTCGCGCAGTTTCAGCAATGTGGTCGGGCCGTCCATTCCCGGCATCATCACGTCCAGCAGGATAACGTCCGGCGTTTCTTTCCTGGCTAGCTCCAGCCCGTCGTATCCCGACTCAGCCAAGACCACCTGCCATTTGCCCACACTTGTCAGACAGACCTGACATATCCTTCTAATATTCTGGTCGTCGTCGACCATCAAAACCTTTTTGATTTCCACTATCGATTATTTCCGGGAGTAAACCACTGGCTGGGTTCGGGTTCGTTCAATAAAGCTTGATCCGTATATTAACGCAGGCGACCAGCATCTTTGTAGCCTGGCCGGCAAGGGCAAGGTTAGAAATGCCACAGTTCGGACACGGATAATCGGTAAGGTTATTCACAACCAAACAAGCTTTGCGAATTTATATTTCCGTTTTGCACAGTAGATGCGTGATCGTCTCTGGCACGGTTTTGCTCGTCAGGTTTGATTCGGTCGTTCCTATCCTCTTGGAGAAACCTTGCATGGCACTCGCGGGCGATTCATCCAGTTTTTCATCCGGCTTCGATGATCTTGGAAAGAACTCTTTCAATGACAATTCGAATTCACACGCTTTTGCCAATGCCAGCCGCGACGCCTACTCGGCTAGCAGTGTTGTGGACGTGAGTCAGCGTTTCGATACGGCATCAAGTTTTTTGCCCTCGTTCGATCTATTTGATTCATCTCAAGTTTTGCAACCCTCCGAGCAACTGCAGCCCGCGAGCAGTGAAAAGCTTGCAGCGCAAACTCTTCCGGATAAGCTTGAGAAAGCCGTCGACGCGATCGAGGAAGCCTGCAACGGTGGGTGGACCGGTGCGGGCACGGACGAGGTTAAGCTGTGGAACACACTAACCTCTTTGAATGAAAAGGAGTTTGACCAGGTCAATGCGCGCTTTGCCGAAAAATACGGCATGAAGTATGCGAGCAATGGTGAGAAGTGGGATATTCATAATGAATTGAAAGACGAGCTGAACCCGCTCGATCTGCAGAGATTCGAACGTATGATCGCCGACAAGAGAGCGAATGAAGTGCCGCAACAGTTTCGAACCGACGGTCAAAGCCTGCTCAAGGACGGCAGTTTGAAGGTCGGTGAAATGAATACAGTAAATCTGCCGGACGGTCGTTCTTATGATGTCTATGTGCCGCGGAACGCCGACAGTCGCGCTCCCGTCATGCTTGCGATGTTCGGTGCTGCAGCCGGCAATGCGAAAGGAGGAATGGCCGCTGAAACAGGTATGCAAATTGAAGCTGAGCGAACCGGTTCAATCGTCGTTTTTCCGAACGCCAAAATGCGAGAGTTTAAAGTTGGCTCCGGTGTTGCGTGGAATGTGCCAGGTCACAAGAACCTAACTAACGAGGTGGACCCGACATACGACGATCGCAATTACTTGGACAACGTTATCGCCGATCTTGGTCGCCGCGCTCAAACCGCTGACAAAGTAGGGCTGATGGGCTTTTCTGATGGAGCACGCTTTGCCCAGGTTTATGCTGCCGAACGGGCGGACAAAGTTGCCGGAGTCGTCAGTATGAGCGGCACCTGGATCGAAGGAGAGCAAAAGCCGAAAGAAGCTGTGCCTATGATGATCGTGCACGGCGACAGTGATAAGACACTTCCCTATGAAGGAAGCACCGGTATCATTTCTATGGGTGTGGCCAAGCTGATGGACACCAATCTTGAGAAGTCTCAGCCCTTTATGCAGTCGAAGGTATGGAGTGAAGCTGCCGGCGGAGATGGAACGATCACTTCTCGCGTCAATCATGAACTGTACGAAGAGCGCAATTACTCTGCCAAGAATGGAGAAGTGAAGGAGTACATCGTCAAGTCTGCCGGGCACGCAATTCATGACTATAAAAACAACGGCATGCGCGCAGTTCAATTGATTCTTGGACAGCCGCAGCTGGCGAATGATTTCGTCACCAAGGGGGCCGGATTTCTAAAAGGTCACATCGTTTCCGACGTTGCTTCCTCGAAGAGAAAATAGGAAACAGATCAGCATCGATACATAGAAGAGATTGGATACTCGCTAAGTCGACAATTTCTCGCGCAGGAATTTGAACAGCTTTGTGAAACCGTCTTCCCAATCCTTCTTCCGCCCATCACCACCACCGTGGCCGGCGCCTTCGATAGCAATCAAATCCGCGTTGACCTTCTTCGCCCGGCAGACGGTCATAAAATCCGTGGCTTGATCAAAAGGAACGATCTCATCTTTTGTTCCGTGCATCAGCAGCATTGGCGGATCTTGCGCATCCGCAAATGAGATTGGACTGGCATTTATGCGATCTTGCTCGATTATTGCAGGAACGGTTCGATCGGCTTCGCTGAACAAACTGTCGACGATTCCCTGAATAAATGGTGAGAACCTTCTGGTTAGGTTGGTCGGACCGGCAAGGCTGGCAGCGGCGCAAATATGTCCATGAATGTGCGTAATTGGCAGGGACCTGCTGTCGATGTCGTTTTGTACGTCAGAGAGCATCAGCGCGATGTGCCCGCCTGCCGAGCCGCCGAGCAACGCGATTTTGTTGGGATTGATTTTGAACTTCTCTGCATTGTCCAGCAAATAGTTGATGGATTGCGCCGAATCATTGATCTGAGCCGGGAATTTTGCTTCCTTTGTCAATCTGTATTCTATGCTTGCAGCGGCATAGCCCATTTTTGCCAGACTGAGAATCTGGGTGCGCATCTGTTTGCGGTTGCCGGAAGACCAACCCCCGCCGTGTATGCACACAACAAGAGGAAAAGGACCTTGTCCTTTTCTTGGTCTTGCGAAATCCAGCTTGAGTGTTCTGTTTGAGTGCTTGGCGATGACAATGTCGTATTTGAGGAAGGGCTGCTCAGGCTCGAACGCTGCAAAAGACTTTGGCGACGCCCACATCAGAGAAGCGATGGACAAAATGCCCACCAAAGAAAATGCGCTCAGTCGCGCCGACCAGGGCATCCGTCTGATGCTCCGGTAATCGCTTCCGGCCATTTCTTCTGTCTTTATCATCTCTTTTTGTGTCTAAACGGACCGAATGTTACTTCCGACGCGAAAGTTCGGAAAGCGTTTCATGGTTAAGCCCAATGGCGTGAAAAACACGCCCACTCGTGTTTTTTTCCCGTTAACAGGGTTTTGAAAACCTTCTTGACTATTTGGGGCGTGCTGCAGCTCGCCCCTGCATATCTTTCACTGTGAAGGTGCGCTCAATCGCAGCGAAGATCCTTTTAGACATCGACTAATTCTTCGATAATCTCTCAGCGACCCAGTTCTGAATCGCATCGACCGTATCTGAAATGTCCATTGTTGTAGTGTCGAGCACAGTCATTTTGGGCTCGGTTTGATCTGCATTTGCTTTCAGCCAATTGTTGAATTCGAGCATGTTCTTCAGGTTTTCCTCAGAGCCGGATTTTCGCCAGTGAGGACGCGCCATCAGCCTGTTTTTCAATTCATCTGGTTGGCAATAAAGGGTCATGTAGTGCGTTTTCTCAATGTATCGCCGCTCATTCAGTTTTTCAAATTGCTCTGGAATTGCACTGCCGAAGAGTACAACCGGTCGTCCGGCCTGATTGATGTTTTTTGCCATGCGCAGCCAGGTACTGCGAAATTCCTTGTAATTGTCACCGGCGGTATTAAAGCTTTCATTCCAGAGAATGTCCTGGTCCAGCACAACCACTTCTTTCATTTTGCGGGACAGTTTGATGGCTGCAGTAGTCTTTCCTGACCCGCTTGCACCCGTGACGATGAAGAGTGGCAGCAGGACAAAGGGGCTGCCGTACTGGCAGTGTGGACAAATCGCGACAGGCGGCACAGGGATGACTTCTTTGTCATCGCTATACTCTCCACAACCTGGACAAACGTTGAACATTGGCACCTCCGAGACCACAGTTTTAGCATGGACTTTCTCCCGAAAGTGTTCAAGCATGGTGGATTAGTCGAAAATTGCCGGGTCTCTAAGATTTGCCTGGATTCAAAGGGCATAGAATTTAGTCAGGTCAAGGTGTATTTATGGATACCCAGGAACATAGGCGCCAACTGGTACGACTGCTTCGACTGGCTTATTCAGGGGAGTTAGCGGCAGCCCTGGCGTACAGCGGGCACTGGCGCTCGCTCAGAGATCCAGCTGAACGTGCCACTGTTCAGAAGATAGAGAAAGAGGAATTAGAGCATCGCCAGACAGTTGGTGAAATGCTTGAAGCGCTCGGTGAGAAACCGCAGCTGTGGCGTGAATGCATGATGTGGACTATTGGCAGAACTGTCGCTATTGCTTGCTTTTTGATCGGTTATTTCCTGCCTATGTATTTTGCCGGAAAGCTCGAGCACGCCAATGTCATGGAGTATGAGGGCGCGGCAGAACATGCTTCCCACCTTGGTCTTGAGCGCTTCATTCCGCAGCTTCACGAAATGTCCAAGACGGAAAGGGAGCACGAGGTTTTCTTCAGTTCAAAAGCGCTGAATCATCCATTGTTGCCGCTTGTGAGAGCGATTTTTCACTGGGATCCGCAGGAAGTGTTAGCCATCGAACCCAAGCTGAAGCTGTAAAATTGCCTGCGCCACTCGGCAGGGGCCGCGCAGTGCCCTGCCCCTGCGTAACAGCTTTTAGGCCGTCAGGCACAGTCCATCTGCCGCAGTCGAATCGAATTGATTGGCCAGTTGAAACTCTTCGTGAATTAGTCGAGCAGCGTGCTGTGCGTGTGATTTTTCAACCAGGCACGAGATCGAAATGTCACCTGTGCGAACAGACTTTACCTTGATGTCGCTCGCCTCCAGGCATCCAATCACGCGTACCGATGCCGGTCCGTTGCCCCTTTCGTCGCAGCCTACCAGCGTTACTTTGCACAAGTCCAGCTCCGACAGGACGCGAAGATCTCTATGTTGTGCAGTCAGCGCTGCTATTGCTTCATTGACTTTCTCTTCGTCTTTGTAGTTGAAGCAGATTTGAATAGTGGCACATACAGCACCATTTTCGGTGGCATTGGATTTGCGGATGTCTTCGACTGAGATACCGCATTCACTCAGGCACTGGGTGATTTCTCTCAAAAGGTTGAAACTGTCTTCTGATTTGAATATCGAAATAAATCCATGTTTCGAATCTACGGCTACACCGCAAAATTGTTTTCGTCTTTCCACTTCATTTACTCCTTTGATTTCTGTTCCTCTGTTGGAGGGATTAAAAGTGTTTCTCACGCGGACCACGACGTCATACTGCTCACCCAGCTCAACTGCGCGAGGGTGAATTACCTGCGCGCCGTTTCGGGCTAGAGTGACGCATTGTTCGTACGCAATTTCTGCAAGCGGTACTGCTTCTTTGATCACATTCGGGTCGGCGGTGTATACCCCGTCGACATCGGTGTAGATGTCGCATTCCTTCGCTCCAAGCGCTGCCGCGAGTGCCACCGCCGTGGTGTCGGAACCTCCCCGACCCAGCGTTGTAATTTGACCTTCGTCAGTAACACCCTGAAATCCTGCAACGACAACCACATCGTTCTGCCGCGCTGCTTTTTTGATAAGCTCGCTGTCTATTTCTAGAATCCGAGCAGAGCCATGGTCGCAGGTGGTGTTGATTCCCGCTTGTTGCCCGGTCAAGGATATGGCTTTCAGACCCTTTCTTTTGAGGATTAAACTCAAAAGTACGATTGAAACTTGTTCGCCCGTTGAGAGCAATAGATCCAATTCTCTCTGGTCCGGATTTTTTGTGCATTGTTTTGCAAGGCTCAATAAGTGATCTGTGGTATCACCCATAGCAGAAACAACGACAACAACAGGATGAGGTCTGTAGCTTGCGATGATGTCGGCGACGTGTTCGATGCGTCCAATGTTTTTCACTGATGAACCGCCGAATTTGAGTACCTTGATGTCGTTCATGATTGACTCCGTTTCGATTGCGGCTTAGGCATTAACTAGTTCTCTTTCTTTTGAAGTTGCAAACGTTTTTGCCTTGGGCAAAACGTTGTCGAGATCTCTTATCAGATCGGCGGCTTCTTCAATTCCTACTGAGAGCCTGATCAACCCGTCAACTATGCCCAGCGGTTCGCGCACTTCCTTGGGAATTGGTGCGTGGGTCATGGAAGCCGGATGGCAAATTAGTGATTTCACACCGCCGAGGCTCTCGGCTAGCTGGAAAAGTTTCGTATTGCTTACGACGCTTCTTGCCGTGTCGATTCCGCCTTTGACGACGCATGCAACCACGCCGCCGAATCCCTTCATCTGTTCGCAGGCAAGTTCATGTTGTGGGTGGCTGGTCAAGCCTGGGTAGAAAACTGATTCCACACCAGGGTGTTGTTCTAAGAAACGCGCGACTGCAAAGGCATTGTTTTGATGCTCTTTCATGCGCAGCGCGAGTGTTTTCACGCCTCTGAGCGCCAAGAAACAATCGAGCGGGCCAGGCACGGCACCAACTGCATTGTTGTGGAATTTGAGGACTTCGTATAGTTCGTCGTTGGAAGTGATGATTGCACCGCCAATGATGTCGCTATGTCCGGAGATGTATTTAGTGGTGCTGTGAATGACGACGTCGGCACCAAGTTCAATCGGACGCTGAAAGTATGGCGTTGCGAACGTATTGTCTACTGCAAAAATCAATCCGCGCGACTTTGTTAGTTCGCCGACTTTTCTCAAATCTGCCAGGCGCAAAAGCGGGTTTGTCGGGGATTCAAGCCAAACCAATTTTGTCTGCGGAGTGATGGCGCTCTCGATTGCATTGATGTCCTTGCCGTCGATGTAGGTGAAGGTCAGCCCATATCTGGAGAATACTTTTTCAAACAGGCGGTACACGCCACCGTAGACATCCTCCCCGACAATGACGTGAGCGCCGGCGGAGAGCAGGTTTATCACTGTGGCTGCTGCCGAAAGGCCAGAAGCAGATGCCAGGCAATATTTGGCGTTTTCCAAAGAAGCAAGGCATTCTTCAAGTGCGCTACGGGTGGGATTGTGAGTGCGTGCGTACTGGTAGCCTTTGTTGACGCCCAGTTCTTCAAGAACAAAAGTTGATGTTTGATAAATCGGCGTGATCAGCGCGCCCGTGGTCGGGTCGGCTTCTTGTCCTTCGTGAATTGCCTTTGTGGCAAAACAGTACTCTGGGGATTCAGTAGTGGATTTGACCTGTGACATTGAAAAAACCTCCAAAACAAAAAGCCCCTTCTTCCGCATCGGAAGAGAGGGCATTGCAACACTTATTCGGGTGAGCTACTTGTTAGCTAGACATTCTCGCGTGTGGCAATGGCACCCCCCTCCCGGAGGGCATCGGCATTACCATAGTTGTGGTCCAGCGATTCAACATGCCCCCATTATGGTGGGATTGCGGCGGGAGTCAATTTTTGCTGCCCACTTTGTAACGCGGAGCCTTTGCTTAGAGCCGTCTCAGGCTGGTGAAACCTGCAAGGGGTGATGATTGAGCTCGGTAACGCACAACTGGCGCGGCTTAACAGAGTTTTGTCTGATTTGCCTTATAGATAAAGGTCCTTTTCTGACCTATGTAGGGCATTGACCAGAAGCTAGTCTCGTCCGCTCCGATAAGCGGTCGGCTTTCATAGATTGCGAACTACTTCTTCGGCTCGGTTGCAACCTTGACGCCTTCGGCAAGCGTATCTTGTGGATTGACTACCAGCGATTCGCTTCCATTGAGCCCGCCAACGACTTCGATGTCCGTGCCTAGATCATGGCCGAGTTGGATCTTCTTGAAGTGAACGGTATTGTCTGCTGCAAGCGTAAGCACTCGTTGTCCATCGCTTGAGGATATGAGCGAATTCGCTGGTATCAGATATGCCTGCGCCGTTGTGGGAACGGAAATGTTCACATCGGCATACATGCCTGGTGCCAACATGAGATCTTTGTTTGCAATGTGAATCTCGGTGCGCAATGTGCGGGATGCCGGATCGAGTGCCACGGACGTTCTTGCAACGGCGCCAGTGAATTCTCTGTTGGGAAACTCTTTCAAATTCACTTTCACGGGTTGACCATTTTTGATGCCTGCCGAAACATATTGGGGAACGTCGATGTATACCTTTACTGTATCGACTCTGGCTATTTTGAAAAGCGTCGTTTTCGAATTCTCGCTGCCCGAGGTTACCAGCATTCCGGTGTCGGCATTGCGCTCTGTGATGATTCCGGCAAATGGACTGGTGACGTTTTGAAATGATCTTTCGGTACTGGATTTGGTGGCGCGCGCTTTCGACGCCAGTACGTTCGCAGCACTGAGATCAACCGTTGCACTTTCCGCTTTTACTTTCGCGCGAGCAGCAACCACGTTTGATTCTGCTGCAGCAACTTTCTCCAATGCCGCCTGGCGCGCTGCGGTTGTCGTCTTGTACCGATTTTCCTTTTCATCAACATCCTGCCACGAGACGGCACCCTCGCTACCCAGACTCTTCCAGCGCTGGTAAGTCGAGAGAGCGAACTTTTGATCGCTTTCAGCTTCAATCAATGAAGCTCTTGCCTGCGAAACCTGTGCGATGGCAGAACTAAGATCGGCGCGTGCTCGATCACGATCTGCTTCACTTTGCGCCTTGGCGGCAACTGCTGTAAGCACCTGCGCTTGAGCTTCTTGCTCGCTTGCATCTACCTCGGGTGTTTGCAGTTTCGCAAGCAATTGACCAGCGGCGACGCGGTCTCCAATATCTGCAAATCGCTCTTGAACGTATCCGCTGCTGCGCGCAAAGATGTCGGTATCAACAATGGCTTCAATCGTGCCCGGCAAACTCAACTGGGTTGTGGCTGGTGCTGGACGAACTCTTGTCACCGAAACCCGCGGAAGTTGCTCGACGATCTGTTTGTGACTTTCGCCCAATTCTTGTCCTTGGATGATTCTCGGTATCACGCCGATCGGCAGCGCAAGGGACATAATGACGCCCGATATGCCAATCAGCCTGGCAAACCCAGTTGGTTTTCGCACATCGCGCACGGGTAGCGATGAAGAAGTTTCTCTTGTGGGTTTCGGAATTGTTTGTTCAGCCATAACTAGGACTCCAGTTTTTCCGTCTTGCGGATGCGGGCATCAAATCAACGTCCGGGTTTTCTTTCCGGCACAGAGCAGGCGGTTTTTTGCCGCGCGCTTCGAAGTTGGTTGTTGCTGTTTATAGAATAGACCGGTCGGTCTATTTCGTCAATGGCTTTTGCCCGCAAATTAATCAAACTCAAGGCTTTCAAGGATTTTTCTCCATTCCAAGTTACTTCGAAGATACCTAATTACGTTGTGATCTCTAAAGTCGGCGGAACGCGGCTCGGCTCCAGCTTCTTGCGTATCAGGCTGAAAACAACCGGCACGAAGAAGAGAGTGAAGAGGGTTGCCATCGAAAGCCCTCCTATTACCGCCCTCCCAAGCGGTGCATTTTGCTCGCCGCCCTCTCCCCAGCCCAGCGACATTGGAATCATGCCGATGATCATCGCCAATGCCGTCATCATGACGGGGCGCAACCGCGTTTTTCCTGCTTCTAGTGCGGCAGAGCGCACATCCAATCCTTCGCAGAGTTTTTCATTTGCAAAAGTGATCATGAGAATACTGTTTGCGGTCGCGACGCCAATGCTCATGATTGCTCCCATGAGTGATGGCACGTTGAATGTGGTGGTAGTCATAAACAGCATCCAGACGATGCCTGCAAACGCTCCAGGAAGTGCTGTGATGATGATGAGCGGATCCGACCAGCTTTGGAAATTCACCACCATCAAAAGGTAGACAAGGACTATGGCACCGAGAAAGCCGATGCCCAGCTTCAGGAAAGCGCCGTCCATGTTTTCGACCAGACCTCGCAAAAAGATCTGATTGCCCGGCTTCATCTGTGGTTTGTACTCATCCAAAATCTTTTGGATATCTTGCGCGACGCCGCCAAGATCTCTTGTCTGGACATTCGCGTAAATGTCATAAACCGGTTGGATGTTGTAGTGATTGATAGTGCCGACCCCGGAGGCGTGCTCGATGGTGGCTATGTTGCCTAAGAACTCCGCCTGCTGCGTCAGACCTTTTGTCGAAAGCGGTGTTTTTAAAATCGAACTCACCGAATCGACCTTGTACTGCGGTGTTTGCACTGCGAGAAAATATTGAATTCCTGTTGCCGGATCGACCCAATAATTTGGAGTTACCTGAGTGTTTGAACTAAGAGATACCAAAACATCATTGGCTACATCGCGCTGAGTAAGTCCGAAACGCGCTGCGCGTGCACGATCTACAGTGAGTTTCAATTGTGGTGCATCGACCTCTTGATGCAAATGAACATCAACAGCTCCTGGAATCTTGCGCACCTTTTCGATAATCTCTTTGGCAATCTTCAGATTTTCGCCTTTGTTGTATCCCGCAACGCGAATGTTGATTGGCGCTGGCAATCCGAAGCTGAGAATCTGATTGACGATGTCGGCTGGTTGATAGTAGAAAGCCAGATTGGGAAACTTCGTTGTGAGCGCGTTTCTCACAAGTCTCATATATTCCGGTGTGGAGTGACTGCGGTGATGTTGCAACGAAACGAGTATTTCTCCATCCGCCGTGCCAATGGTCGCGCTATCGCCGAATGCCAGGTTGAAAGACTCGGCCGGCATGCCGATATTGTCTATAAGCAGAGCAATTTCTTCCCTGGGGATTACCTTGCGAATCTCTGCTTCTACTTCGCTGAAAATCCGCTCAGTCTTCTCGATTCTGGTGCCGCTTTGTGCTTTTACGTGCAAGCGGAATTGTCCTGCGTCAACAATCGGAAAGAAATCCCGCCCAATGAAAGGAAGCAGTACCGCACCCGAGAGCAGTATTAGCGAGGCAAGCGAAACAATAGCTCCGGGCGAATCAAGAGACCAACGCAAACTGGCCATATACACTCTGCGCAATGCATCAAATCGGTCGTTAAACCATCCGTGAAATCGTTCAAACGCATTCGAGCCTTTTGTATGAGAATGCGCTTCGAGCTCCGCTCTCAACAAGTACTTCACCATTACAGGAATGAGCGTTCGCGAAAGGATATACGATGCAAAAACGGCGAAGACTACAGCAAGCGCAAAGGGTACGAAGAGAAATCGCGCCGGACCCTCGAGCAGAACGACAGGCAAGAACACAATACAGATTGCGGATGTGGCGACAAAAGTTGGAACCGCGATTTGCTCTGCGCCATCCAGAATTGCGGTTTTTAGGTCTTTTCCGAGTCCGATATTTCGATGGATGTTTTCTATTTCAACCGTAGCATCATCGACCAGAATTCCTATTGCGAGAGCCAAACCTCCGAGGGTCATAATGTTGAGCGACATGTGCAATGCATCGAGTGCAATGATGGAACTCAAAATGGACAGGGGGATAGAAATCAAGACAATCAGAGTGCTTCTCCAGCTGCCGAGAAAAAGCAGAATCATCGCGCCGGTCAAACATGCCGCAATAATTCCTTCATGTACGACATTGTCGATGGCCGCCTTTACGAATAATGATTGATCAAACAGCTGTTCGATGCGCATACCCGGTGGCGCGGCAGCTTGCAGTGTTGGAATCAAGTTTTTGATTTGATTCACGATGTCCAGCGTCGAGACGGCACCGTTTTTTAAGATCGTAACTAGCACCGAGCGCGAACCTTCAGCTCTGACTACGTTCTGCTGTACGGCGAATCCATCGCGCACATGTGCAACATCCCGAATGAAGATCACTTTTCCGTTGACCATTTTCACCGGTAAGTCGTTGAGTGATTGAATAAGTTCGGGCGTGTTGTTTAGCAATACTCTGTAATCGGTATCTCCAATCTTTGCTTTTCCTGATGGCAGCGCAAGGTTTTGTGCGTTGATTGCATCGTTCACTTCGCGCGGGGAAATGCCTTTTGACTGCAAAGCCATTGGATCTATGTCGATCATTATTTGTCTGACCTTGCCCCCATACGGTGCCGGCAAAGTAGTACCTTGCACCACTGCCAGTGCTTGTCTTATGCGGAAGATCCCGTAATCGTAGAGCTGCGACTCGTTGAGAGTTTTGCTGCTCAGTGCCAACTGAATGATAGGAACTGATGATGCGGTGTAGCGCAAAATAATCGGCGGTTGCACGCCCGGTGGCATGCGCCTCAAAATGCCTTGTGAAACGGCGGTAGCCTGCGCCATTGCAGATTCCACGTTTGCCCCGGGGTGAAAGAATAGGCGAATAACCCCAACGCCGTCTGTCGTTTGCGACTCGATTGCCTTGATGTCTTTGACGTTTGCGGACAAAGAATATTCGCTGTAAATCGTCAGGCGCCGCTCCATCTCCTCGGCAGACATTCCGCCGTAAGTCCAGATGACGCTTATCACTGGGATGTTGATATCCGGGAAGATATCTACAGGCATAGTGCGAACCGACCCGATGCCGATAATGAGTATCAAAATCGCCATGACGACGAACGTGTATGGGCGGCTCAAAGCCAGCCTTACGACCCACATAGGAATTCCTCTTTTGTTGAAACTGGGAGTGCTGCGGCGCGAAACTTTTGCAGCCTCACTGCATAGTCACAGAATAGACCAGTCGTCTAGTATCGTCAACTCCCCCCAAAATAGTGGGTGGAAAGGGAGCTATTTCTGTCTGCTAAAGCCGTTGCCGTCCAGACCCCACGGGTCTCGTCCAGAAAGAACGTCTTTGGGTGCAGGATGTTAAATCTTCAAAGGATGGAACCTCTGGCGCCTTCATGCAGTCCGCAAAAGGGCCCGTCGGCAATCAGTATCCGATCGGCCACGACAGGTTCAGCAATAAAGCGGCAAAGTCGGTAGAAAACAGAATTTATCAGGTGTTAATCATGAAAACGCGCGAAATACTAACACTCTTGCTGTTGGTTTCAATTCTGGCTTCTCCTGCTGGAATCGCGCAGACGGACATCAAGGCAGCCACTGATTCGACGGTCGAATCCCACGGTCCGGCGCCCGAGGTCATTCACAATCCGAACCCTTCCGTAGTAGATACGAAGGCGACTGAGATCAAGCCAGCCAACCCTGAGTCAATGGAATTCGGATATGTTCCGAGATTGCGGCCATTTGCTACCGGTGATGGCAAGTTTCAGGTGAAGAAGGCAGTTCAACGCAAAACAATGGCTCTTGCTCTGGGCGGGGGTGGTGTGCGTGGAGCGGCTCATGTAGGCATACTGCGTGTTCTTGAGAGAGAAAAAATTCCGATCGATTATATTGTCGGTAATTCAATGGGAGCGATCGTCGGCGGTCTGTATGCCGCTGGCGTAAGCTTCGATGAGCTTTCGAACGAAGAAAGTTTTGAAGATTTCCGCAAATCCTATGTGCCGACCTGGTCCGCCAAAGCGTTTAGACTGCCGCTGTCTGTCTTGTGGAGCCCCTTTCGCACTGGACCTGTGGGTATCATGACCGGACGCAAATATCAAAGATTCCTCGAAAAACACATACCAAAGGGTAAAGAAAAAATCGAGAATTTGAACATTCCTTATTCCGCCGTAGTCACCAATTTGATTGATGGGCAGGCATACAGGATTAGCGAAGGTGATCTTGCGACAGCCATGCGAGCCAGTTCTACATTGGCGCCGCTGATAAGACCTGTGAGAATCGGCGACAAACTATGCGTGGACGGTGGAGTGAGAGCTAACTTGCCTGCATCAGCAGCGCGAGATACAGGTGCTGACGTAGTAGTTGCTGTACTGGTTGATGATCCGTTGAGAAAGGTGCAGGAAAAACGTTTGCGCCATTATCGTGCGGTTACGGAGAGACTTACAGATATTGTGCTTGCCGTTACGGATGAACATCAATTGCAGTTTGCCGATATTGTGATAAGCCCGGACGTAAGCGGCATTTCAATATTCTCGAAAAAGAGAGAAGATATAGAGCGTGCAATGAAAGCTGGAGAAATAGCAGCAGAAAAGGCAATGCCCTTGATTCGGCAGAAGATGAACTTGCCTCCATCGACAAAACTAACCGAAAGTTCTCGCAGCCAATAGACAAGGTTTGTTTATCATTCGATGCGCATTCCCATGAGTTCGAATGGTTCCGCTGCTCCCGTTTACTCTTTGCGCCGTTTAGCCGCGCAGTCAATTGTGGTTTAATTCTGGAGACAGTCGTTTAATGT
>JAIETE010000167.1 GCA_019745505.1 Candidatus Obscuribacterales bacterium
AGTAAGCACAATCAAGTCCTTGCTGTTTCGGATTCGAGAAAAACTGCGTAAGATGCTCTCTGAAAGCGTCGAAAGCGGAATTCTTAGCTAGGTGGAGAGAGGTGACAAAGATGGAAGTTAAAGAATTCGATTCTGATGATGACGAAGAAATGTCGAAAGCGACTGACGTTCTCGACACACCTGTCGTCAATGCGCCCGTTGATGCGGATGCGCGTGAGCAGCTGATAGTAAACAGCGGCGGAAAATCTGCCTATCAGCTCCAATCTCTGGAAACTGTGGCAGCAAGTTTGCCTCAATATGATGTTTCCGAAGCTCTCACTCAGAGCATTATGCGTGCGGTTGAGGCCGAACCTGCATACGGAAAAGCTCGTGATTCAATCATTACCGCCAGCACGATTTTTGCCGTGTTGATGGCGGCGCTTTTTGTCATTGAGACGCAAGAGTCGGTTGGCGGAATCCTCTCCTGGATGGTCGGTCTGGCTGTGATGTATTCGATCAGCCTTCTGGTATCGTCCAGTCAGGAGGCTGAAACAGTTTGAAGATTCGAAGCAACTGGTCTTTTCGTGGATGCCGTCCTCTTTGGTGCAGGATGTTATCTGCTGCAATTCTTGTGTTCGTTGTTACGACAGCAAGTGCTCTTGCTCAAGTTCCTGACGCGAAGACCGGTTATGACGAAGGAGGGCAATTCTGGAGATATTCCGACTCTCATGATGCAATCAATCAGAAGATTGAAACAACTGAAAGTAAAGATGATTCGAGCGCGAGATATGAGGCGCAAAATCTGAACGCAGCGGATGATGATGATCCGTCGTCTGACTTGATGTCGGATGATCCTGACTCCGACAGGCAGGGCAAATTGCTTGGTCCTGGCAGATGGTTTTTCAATACCAGAATCGGTCAGCGACTAGCGCAATTCGAATCCGGCGACATCCGCAAGCGACCGATGATGTATTGGCGCCGTTTTGCTGACAGGCGAGTGCCGCCAGTCGGTACGTTCTTGTTCTTCGTTTTCTTCAATAGTCTTTTTTGCCTCGCTTTTAGAAAGCGTGTGGGAGTTGCCTCCGCCTGTGTGCGCAAGAGCTTCTGGAAGTCTCTTTTCATAGGTATGGTTTTCGTCATCTTGATGGGCAGCGCTGCGCGTCTTTGCTTCGATTCGGTTTTGTTCGCACCGGCAGCTTTGCTTATACTGGGTTGTGTTGAATTGCTCGTATTAGGCGGTCTGGCTGTCAGTTCAATGACAGTAGGCACTGCAATTTTGAACCGTCTTGGTGTTGCAACCTCGTCCGCGCATGATGCTGACGAAACCGCAAACAACGCAGCGCTTTCCGTAGCGGAAAAATTGAAATCTTGTCTTCACTACCTGGCGCCGGTTTTCTTGGCCACTGTTCTTGTCACGCTCATTGCCTTGATTCCTACACTTGGTTTTCTGCCTCGCATGGGAACCCGCTTTGTGATGTGGTTCAGCGTCTTAGGTCTGGGTGCGCTGGTCAGAACTAGACTGGGTCGAAAGGAATTGAATTGAAACGCGGCTTCTTCTGTCCGTTCATAGTGTTTAATGGGGAGTTATTCTTTGATATGTTCAACCGAAACATACTGGAATGACTCGAACAAGTCTTTCGCTTCAAGAGTGAAAACTCCGTCACGGTTGCCCTCTACTCGACTGTGATCGCCCCACGGGTCACGCATGACAAAATACGTCTTGCCGTCTTTTTCAAAGTGCGACTGCATCGTGATGGCATGGGTCGGCGGAATATTGAATCTATTCTCTTCCGGGTTGGAATTGCCGGTTCCGGCAATGAGCATTCTTCCTTCGTCCAGCCACTGAGTAAACATATCTGTTCGATGCTGAATAAATCTGGGATTGTCTTTATTGATTTCGTAGAGAGACTTCAACTCATGTGTGTCCGCTTCGTTGCCGGTCAGCAAGTAGATCGCTTGAGCTGCATCGCCTCCGGCATCTGCTCCCATTGCATTGGGAATTTTTTCCTGCACCAATTTTCGTGACGCTGCTTCGTATTTCCCAAAAGCCTTTTCCAGGATGTTTGGCCACATCCCTCTTTCGTTTGCTCGGTTGAATTGTCCTATGTTTGTATCGCTCGGAGTGCTCACGTAAACAGGATTTTCTCTGTCGCCGGGAAAAGTGACTTTGTAATTGCCGTGTCCTTGATCCACTATCATGTCGCGAATTACTTCCGGTCTTTTATCTGCGACCGTTGCAAGTGTGGAGAGGAAATAACAATTGCCTACGCTGCCCTGATTGATAGCGTCGGACGAAATGCTGTCGAGCGGATAGTCCTTATCGGCAAAGGCCTCTGTGGTTTTGATGCCGCGCTGTGCTCTGCCGGTATTCTCTATTGCCCGTTCTACATTCAGGCGTGCCGAAAAGCCTGTATCACCGATGACACGATTCAGGTTGGTGACATCCTCTTGAGACAAGCCTTGGTATGTTTTTCCTTCTGCAAAAGCCCTAGCATCGCGACGGTGGAACATCTTCATGGCTACTGCCAGAGAGCCGTTGGCAAGTTCCGGATCTTTCATCGCTTCGCTCAATTCCCGGCGGCTGAGAATATCATCGCCGTTGCGGTCGAGTTTGGGAAACATCAGTTCTTTATTGTGAGGAGCCACATTCCTAATGCTTCCTGCATCCAGAATGGTTTGAATCTGCTGTTTTGCCCTGTCTATTTTGAGAAACTGCATCGGGTTGTGGTAGCCGCCCAAAGGGTTTTGCTCAATCGAATTAGCATTTAGCTTGTACAGAGCGGACAGGACTTGTGCGTCTTTGCCTTTGATATACGGATTGTCTACGGCTTGAGCAAATTCATTGCTCCCGACATATCCGTCCTTGTCCAGGTCGATGCTTTTAAGCACTCGCTCGGCATTGTTGAAAAATTCATCGATTGTAATGTCCGGGAGTTGCTGTTGGCTTTCTCTGCCTTTGGCATTGATGGCGAACCAGTCTTTGTTGGTTGACGCTCTGGTCATGGCTTCGCCTGTGAATGAGGCGAGCGGCTCGCTTGAACTATCATTGCTAAGGTCGGCTGGGCGACTCGCTTCCGCTGGATTGGGCATGCTTTTAGAACCTAGTAAATGACGGCAATTCAGTCTGCTGCCGGACCGTCGACGAGTGAGTCGGCGGCAGAACATCCTGGATTTCGGGCACTTGCAGGTTATAGCGAAGTATATGACAGCTATGTGGCAGGCGAGTTCAGAGAAAACTGGGTTTGTCTGCTTGATTTTGAGGTGAGCGCAGCGTTCTGGAACATCACCATGAGCTTTTCGATATCGGAGGTATCTAAGGCTCTGGATGCTAACTCCAGCTGTTTGACTAGATCTTGGATTGCTGACTGCAATTCTTCCTTGTTCTGATTGAAGAGGTCCAGCCACATCTCAGGCGGGCTTTCCATTAGGCGCGCGAGTTGTTGGAAGGCTGGACCATGTAATTTCAGGTCGTGCTCGGACACGTTTTGGTCTGCGATCGATGCGCCTAGTGCGACAGCTATCAATTGGACCAGGTGACTTGTTCTGGCAAGCACTCTATCGTGTGAAGCAGGCGATGCTTCTACTGGCTTGAGACCGAGACCCTCAAGCCAGCGGCTAAATCGTTTTACCGACATTTGCGATGACTTGGAAGTCGGCGTCAGGCAAAATACTGCCTCATTTGTTGATACCGCTGATGATGCTTCCAGCCCGGACTTTTGAGAGCCGAAAAGAGGGTGCCCGCCGATGAAGTCTGCGCCGTTGAGGTTGAGCTTTTCAGCCTCTGCGCAGATTCCCCGCTTTGTTGATGTGACGTCTACAACTAATTGCCGACGTGAGAGGCGTGGCGCAATTGATTCCAGAAGTTCTATATTCTTCTTCGGCGGTGCGGCCAAAATTATCAGTGATGATCTTTCCGCCGCACTCGCAGCTTTGGTTTCCGCGCAATCAATTAACCCCTGCCCAAGCGCTATTTGCAACACTTCCGGAGAGTCTACCGCGGTGATATTTGTTTTTGGTGAATGCTTGCGGATCAATCTGGCGATTGTTCCGCCGATGAGGCCAAGACCGATGATGGTTACTGTCGGGAAGTAACGCTGGGGATTGCGGGTCTGGGCGATCGTTTGCTCAGACGAGTCTTGGCTCGAATCGACTTCTGCTTGGTTCGATTCTTCTCTCGATTCTGAGTTTGCGTTCGCGCCCGCTAGTGCTTTTGGGCTTGTGGTCTCGTTGAGTTTTTCCTGCAGACCGCGGCTTCCAGCCAGCATGGTTCTGTAGATGTCGACCAGCTGGGCGGCGATGACTGGATCGGTGGCCACGGCTGCCACTCGGCTAAGCACTTCTTTTTCGCGCTTGTCGTCGAGCACCGGCCTATTCATGCGCTTTTTTGCTTCGCCGATTTCCTGGCACAGCGTGAGCCGCTCGTTGATCAGGCTGGCGATCAATTCATCGAGTTCATCAATTCGCGCTCTTGATTCTTCCAATTTCGTAATTGGCTTTCGCCAGTCGACAATGTCGTCCTCTAATTCTAAATGCATTGACATTACCTCCGGGCTGCCTTGCGTGCGATGCGGCTACGCAGCGTGAGCCTGCCGGACTTTTGAGAACCGATGCCCTGAACGACGGTGATTTGTCGTTTTTTCTCGACATCACCTGCGACCGAGCGGCCGACTGCAGCGGCGATGGGCTTGATTGACTCGACCAGCTCGACCATGTCTTCGAGTGAAAGTGCCTGGCGGGCGTCCGAGACCGACTTTTCCGGTTCTGGGTGGCACTCGATAATGAGACCGTCGGCTCCGCAGGCGATGGCTGCGCGTGCCAGGTCGGCGACCAGTTCGCGCTTGCCGGCTGCGTGGCTGGGATCGACGATTACGGGCAAGTGAGTCAACTGTTTGAGAGCGACGACAGCGCCGAGGTCGAGCACGTTTCTCGTGAAGGTGTCGAAGCTGCGGATGCCGCGCTCGCATAGAACAACATTGGGATTGCCGTGAGCCATGATGTATTCGGCTGCCAGAAGCATTTCTTCGATGGTTGCGGAAAGACCTCTCTTCAGCAAGACAGGCTTTTTAGCTTGTCCAAGGGCTTTCAGCAATTCGAAGTTTTGCATGTTGCGGCTGCCGACTTGCAGCATATCTGCCTTTTCGTCGCATGCTGCCAGTTGTTCGACGGACATTACTTCCGTAACGGTGGGCAGATCATGCTTTTGGCTCATCGATTGGAGGATGTCCAGCCCTTCTTCGCCGAGTCCTTGGAAGGCGTACGGCGAGGAGCGAGGTTTGTGAACACCGCCGCGGATGGCGCTCACCGAGCCTTTCAGCTTTTGCGCAACGATTTCCATTTGCTCGGGGTTTTCTACCGTGCATGGTCCACCAATGATGACCACCGGCTTGCCGCCGACTTTGACGGAGTTGCCGATTGCCACTTCAGAGGTCTGACAGCCTTCGGCTCTGGCGGCTAATTTGATTTGGTTGCTAATCTCGCTCACTTTATGAATCCTCGTGTGAAATAGTGAACCCGGGCTTTTCGTCCTCCCGGGCTCTTCAGGTAACTGTTTTGGTGCACTTAGCGTGCCAGCTCAACCTGCCCGGGCATTCCCCCTGCAAAAAAGAAGAAGTACCAGTAGTAAGAAGTTGATGGGCATTGAGTCTTGGCAGACTCGACGCTGGGGAGGGTTAGATTGTGGGTTTTATCTGTGTTCATCATCTTCAGCTCTTAAACAAAAACCGCAGACCTTGTTGATCTGCGGTTCACCAGTTGGGACAAAGTAATCTATCTCACCCCTGGCGAACCTCTAAGTACCAAAAATAAAAGCCAAAATTGCTCACGAAACTTTCTCCCGGGCGTCCCGGCGCTCTAATGCACTCATACTATGTGCTCACCGACGATGTGTCAATCAATTTGTGTCCACCTGCGCAATTCGCTTTGGCAGAAAAATATATTTCCGTCGCCGAAAACCCTGGCTGGCAGAGCGTTTGCGGATTGGTAGTCGAAACGGCCTTTGTGTAAAGCGGCCGCTGTTTCAAAAACGCGTACAGCCACAACCGTTGGAGTTCCGCATATTTGGCTCGTCTTCACATATCAATGCTGGCCGAACGTTCAATAAATGAATGTCGCTATGGTGTCTGTTTGCAAAATAGAGAAAGCGCGTGCAAAGTGATTATCAAAGGAAGTGTCTGCTATGTTCGTTAACTCAAATAGCAAGGGCAGGCGTTTTTCTCGTCCACATTTATACGCGTATACATACATATGTAGGCTCGTTGGAACCAATTCCTACTTTTATGTCACGGTGGCGGGACGGTGGGAAGATTGATATAGGCATCTTTTGTTTTGTAGATTCTCGAAATATCTGGATTTTGGACTTGAAGCCTGGCACTATAGCGAATTTGCAGCGTCAGGGGTGTGAAAGGTAACTCTGATATCCACTTAGAGCGTAGAAGTTTCGGCGTTTGCCGGCCCGGCGGGACCATAAGAGTAAAAGAGCATGAGCACTGCAATGAAAATACTGGTCGCCATCGATGATTCGACGTTTTCGGATGCCGCCATTACTTCCGTCACCGAGCGCAGCTGGCCGGAGGGCTCAATCTTCAAATTGCTCAGCGTAGTGGAGCCCTTTCACCCCGAGTATGCCGGCTGGCACACGAATTACATGCCGGTTGCCGTAGAAGCTCAGAAAGAGCTTGTAGAGGCGGCTAAGTCGCTCGTTAATCAGAAGGTGAAAAAGCTGACCGAGGTTTTTGGACATCAGAATGTACTGGCTGAAGTGCGCGAGGGATATGTCACGGATACCATTCTCGAGGCGGCTAAAGAGTGGCCGGCAGACCTGATCGTCGTTGGCTCCCACGGGCGCACCGGAATCACTCGTTTGTTGCTCGGCAGCGTCTCTGAAGCGGTGGTTTCTCAAGCCCCATGTTCTGTCGAAATAGTCAAACTACCCAAAAAGCATGTCAAGGCTTGAGGGACTATGAGTTTCAACTGGCTATAATTCGTCTTGTTTGCTGACTCAACTCGTCAGAATTAGGATGCTCTTTTGAAATTGGCTGACTTAAAATCTGCCGCGACACAGGCTATGGAAAAGTATCCGCTGCACATTGTGCCTGCAGTGGTTCATCCAGCCCTGGCTAAGATTGCTGGTGTTGCTCAAATAACTCAACCTGATGAAGTCTGGGGACCGATTATTGTTCTCGGGATAATTGCCGGAATTTTGCTCCCAGTCTTGCAGCTCTTTGTCCGCGACTGGCGGCGGTCCGGTTTATTCGTCACTGCCTTCATTGGATGGTGCTTTGCTTATTCTTTTCTAGTGGCGATTTTCATGGATCTTCGCAGAACCGCGGGCTTCGTTGGCAATGAGGAAGCTCTGAAGCCTGTCTTCATGGTCTATACGATAATTTATTTGCTCATTCCCATTTTTGCAATTCGCTTATTGCTCAAGTTAAACAGTTCGCTGCTGAAAGACCTGACCTTCGTGCTAAACGCGACAATGATTGGCTTTTTTGCATGGGACGGAGTGGCATTCTTCAATTCATATCAGGAATATTTCGCCAAGTCGGCTTCGATTGTTGCTCAAAATAAGCTTCCTTCCAATTTCATAGCCAATGCAAAAGTGACAGTACGACCTGATATTTATTACATCATTTTGGACGGCATGGCCAGCGAAGACAGTTTGAAAAAGCGTTTTCAAATAGACAGTGACTTTATCAAAAGCCTTGAAGAGCGCGGCTTCTATGTGGCCGCCGACAGTAAGAGCAATTTTGAATTTACGGTTTTGTCTCTCAGTTCTTCGCTAAACATGCGTTATCCGCTTGAGCGTTTCGCTGACGCCTCGACTCACAATAACTGGAATTTGATTATGCCAATAATCGAAAACAACCAGTTTGTACAAGCTTTGAAAATGCTCGGATACAAATACATTCTGTTGGATTCGTCCGCCGCGAGCACGCGCAATTCGCCGTTAGCCGATCAGGTGAGGCGGGCAGGTCCGATGTATGGTTTTAGTGACTTCAGCTTGCTCTTGCATCAGAGCATTTGGTCGCTTGTTGAGCCTAGTTATCCCATTTTCCATAATCTGCTGGGAGGTCAGCGTCTCTGGGAATTTCAGGAATTGAAGAACACCGTGAGCGAGCCGTCGCCTAAGTTTGTTTTTGCCCACATCAACTTTCCACACTATCCGTACATCCTTGACCGGAATGGAAAAGTGCTTGAGGACTGCAGCTTTAGCCCGTTGGGCGTAATGTGGAAAGAAAAGGATAAGTATCGAGATGCTGCACTGTTCGCTCAGAAAGCTTCTCTTGATGCTGTCGATGCCATTTTGAAAAATTCGAAAGCGCCACCGATTATCATTATTCAGGGCGATCACGGTCCGGACTCGGGAGGCCGGGAGCGCGTGTCCCCAACGACTTCAGAATATGTCGATGAGCGCCATTCGATATTAAATGCCTACTACTTGCCCGCGGATGGCAAAAGTGAGCTCTATTCGACTATCAGCCCTGTGAATTCCTTCCGAACCGTGCTCAGGCACTATTTCCACTTGGATTTGCCAAATTTGCCCGATAAGCAATATTTCGCAGCTTTCCCGGAAATTTGTCGCGTGCAGGATGTCACAAAGCTCCTCAAAACGCCCTCCAGCGGCGATAAAGCTGGTAGTTTAGAGAGATGAGGCCTAGGGAATAGAGGCCTAGCTATTACTAGCTTCTCTGGCATCTTCTTTTTGGTTCGGGGATATTCTCTTGTCTAATCGTGTAGATTTCGGTGACTTGAAGTGGATACTGTCGCTGACAATTGTCTATCAGTTGGTAGGCAGTGCGCCCGCCCAAGCCTATTTCGATCCGGCAGTCACTTCTTATTTGGCCCAGTCGCTCGCTGCCGTTGCGTTCTTCTTCATTCTCGGTTTCCGGCGCTTTAAGACTCACATTGCTGCCGCGCTCTCTACATTTGGCGCAAAAAAGGCGGACACAGCGGTGATTACCGAAGAGGATAAACGCACCGATGGCAGTGATTCAGATAATTGCAACAAAAGCTAAGAATTGCAGGCACGCTTTTGTTCGTTCGGTCCAGGCAGTCCCGAAAGGCGAGTATTCATGTCAGAAAAACCAATTGAAGGCAATGGCGTATACATTGCACTGTGCGCGGATCTAATTCATCCTGGCCATCTAAATGTCGTCAAACATGCCACTACTTTAGGTGAGCTCACGGTCGGCGTGATTTCCGATAAAGCAATGGCTTGCTTTCATCGCTTGCCTCTTCTTACGTGGGAGCAGCGCAAGGCGATTGTGGAAGGCCTAAAAGGTGTCAGCAATGTCATTATGCAAGACTCTCTCGATTACGAGAGGAATTTGCGTGAGCTGAAGCCGCGATATGTAGTCCATGGCGACGACTGGGTGGAAGGCCCCCAGCGTCGAATTCGCGACAGAGTTATCGATATACTGGCTGAATGGGGTGGAGAGCTTGTCGAGATTCCTTACGTGCAGGGCATCTCATCAGCTGCACTTGACCAGGAGATTCGTCTGAATGGCACTACACCATCATCAAGAATGCGAAGATTCAGGCGCTTGCTCAGTGTAAAGTCGCCAGTAAAGCTGATAGAAGCCCATAGTGGCTTGACCGCCGTACTGGTCGAAAACTGCCAAATCGAAGATGATAATGGATTGAAAGAGTTTGATGGCGTCTGGCTCTCGAGTCTTACTGACTCGACGGCAAAAGGAAAACCAGACATCGAATATGTGGACAAAACCTCGCGTTTGGCAACTCTTCAGGACATTCTGGAGTCTACTACCAAGCCGATAGTATTTGATGGTGACAGCGGCGGTGTGCCAGAGCATTTTGTATTTACCGTCCGCTCTCTAGAGCGGCTGGGCATCTCTGCTGTCGTTATCGAAGACAAGGTTGGCTTGAAGAAAAATTCGCTGCTTGATAGTTACACCACCGAAGTTGTTCAAGATTCGATTGAGAATTTCTGTTATAAAATTCGCGAAGGGCGTGCGGCGAAAGTGACGCCCGAGTTCATGATTGTCGCCCGAATCGAGAGTTTGAATTTAGGCAAAGGCATCGAAGATGCTTATCGCAGGGCTGATGCGTATCTTGCTGCTGGTGCTGACTCAGTGATGATTCACAGCAAGAGCAAAGATGGAAAAGATGTTCTCGAATTTTCGCGCAAGTTTCGCAAGCAATACTCTGATGTGCCACTAGTTGTGGTGCCCTCGACGTATACGACCGTCTACGATTACGAATTATCCGAAGCCGGCGCGAATGTCATCATTTACGCAAATCATCTCTTGCGCAGTGCTTATCCTGCGATGCTGAAAACAGCATTGGCGATACTCAGGAATGGTCGAACCCATGAAATCGAATCCGAATTGATGCCGATCAAGGATATGATCGGCTTGATTCCCGGTGGCACGTAGGTGCGGTGAAACCCAGCGCAAATCAGGATTTCGTCGCAAGTGAGTATATGTAATCGCCCCCCACTTTTGCCGAATGCATCCAGTTGGCAATGAGACTGTTTCGCATTTGAGGCAAATCTTTTCTGAAAGAGTCTTTTCTCGCCAGAAGTCGCTCAATTGCAGCAGGCACTTCTTGCATATTGTCAGGTTTGAGCCGCTCACCCAGCTTATCTCTGAATGTGTTCTCCACGGGCGTCAAGCCGATTCTTTCCCACTCAGGATTGTCCAGGCGCGGTTGCGTATCGATAAACAAGATCGGTCTTTCAGTGCCCAGCACATAATCCATTGAAATAGCCGAGTAGTCTGTGATGAGTACATCGGCTCTATGCAGCAACTCAAAGGAATTTGTATTCACTTCAAAAGTGAGGGTCGAGACGCCCTTCATCATTGATTGAAGCTTTTGCAATTGCTCACCAAAGCGCCGTGCGTATTCCGGGTGAGGGCGGATCCAAATTTCGTAGTTGCATTTGGCAAGGCTCTCGATCATGGGCTGGATGCAACTGCCGAGGATTGATACTTGCGGGTGAAACGGAGACCAAGTCGGTGCAATCAAAACCACAGGGCGCTCATTCTTTGGTGCCTTTTTTTCAAACTCGAGATGATCCTTGTAGATAGACTCAATAAGTGGATAGCCTGTCAAAATTAGCTCTTTGCGCGGCAGCCCGTAGAGTTCTTCTGTCTTGCGCACTTCATCGATCTGATATTGACCGATGCACAAAAGTGAATCGTAGTTGTCAAAGGCGCCCAGCCTGTATCCATAGTGTGTGCTGGCTACGCCGCGAAATGCGTAGATATGGTGCGTCGGTGCAGCGGCGCGTTTTATGGCAAATTTCCCTAAGTCCGGAGTGGCGATGATCAGAGCTTTGGCGGCAAGTTTGGAGAAAACCACGGAAAGCAAAGTTTTGACATAGAAAACGTGAAGGTTGGTTCTAGTCTCTTTAAATAAGCGGTCATCGGGATCGGAAGTTAGGTATGAGATGGGAACATTGTAGTTGGAAAGAAGATAGTCAATATAGTCTTTGTAGTATTGGTAGTAGACGCTGCTTTCGGCATAGAAAACGATAGAGTGGAGTGGCTTTGACTGATCCGACAGAAAACGTTGAACTTCCGACGTTTCTCTCAAATAGTTTTTCCAACTCGCCAGCAGTTGTTTCATGGATACTTCGAGCAGCGCAAAACGACAAGACTAAAGATTACAGCAAGTTCTGATTTGATTACATAGCATCTATACCGAAGGTCAATGCATGATTAATCCTGGTGAATTTTATCGCTCATTGCGTTCACACGGAATAGATTTCTTTTGCGGTGTTCCTGACTCGCTGTTGAAGGAAGTTCTTCTTGAGATCAACGCCACTTGCGAAGCGGGCTCGCACTTTATCTGCCCCAACGAAGGAAACGCCGTTGCTCTTGCGGCAGGGCATTTTCTTGCTTCCGGTAATCTGGCGCTGTGCTATCTGCAAAACTCAGGCTTGGGCAACGCCGTAAACCCCCTCATGTCACTTTGCCATTCACGAGTTTATTCGATACCTCTCTTACTCCTGATTGGTTGGCGCGGCGAACCAGATGTAACAGACGAACCTCAGCATTTGGCACAAGGTGCTATCACTCCCGACTTGCTGCGGCTGCTAGATATTCCTTTCGAAATTCTGAACGCAAGCTCAAATTTTGATTCGTTGATTGCCGAGACTGCCAAAATTGCCAAATCAAGGAGCGCGCCTGCGGCCATTCTCTCAACGAAAAACACCTTTAGTCCCTCTGAAGTGACTAAGAGAGCGAAGTCTGACGATAATGCTCTGACTCTCAGTCGTGAGGACGTGATGCGCATCTTAATCGAGAGTCTCTCTGGTGAAGCGGCGATCTTTTGCACGACAGGATTCGCGTCTCGCGAGCTTTTCCAATTGAGGCAAGAAAGTGGCAAAACCGGTAAGGTTGCCGATTTTCTAAATGTGGGGGCGATGGGTCATGTAAGTCATATTGCCCTTGGGTATGCTCTTTCTCAGCCGACAAAGAGGGTGATTTGTATCGACGGCGATGGCAGCGCAATCATGCATATGGGTGCGCTGGCGGCAATTGGCTCGGCCAGACCGAGCCGCTTTACGCATATTTTGCTGAACAATGGGGCGCATGACTCGGTGGGTGGACAGCCTACTTGCGGCTTTAAGATTGATTTTCCTGCAATCGCAAGGGCTTGCGGATATGAAAACGTGCATTCATGTTCGGACGGTGCGAGCGCGAGGACCTCTATTTGCGCTCTTCTCGAAAGCCCCGGGCACTCCTTTTTGGAGGTGCGGGTAAAGACCGGTCACCGCGCGAATCTAGTGCGTCCGCCTCACGAATTTCAACTGCTGAAAGAAGAATTTTGCAATTTTTCGTAGACTTTGCCGACTTGAACTTCCGTAAAACATTGCTCGAAGAGATGGCAAACGACTTGCTCTCCCGGCTGTATTGTGCGTGGCTGATAGGCAATCATCCATTCTGGAATTTCGATATTTGCACCTTTCACTTTTGTTGAAAGGGCTGGCTGATTTGTTTTTCTCACCAAATAGGGTTTATAGAGATCGATAAATTTTGCTTTGCCTTCGCGCACTTTTTTCTTTTGTGCATCAAAATGCTCGCTTAGACTGGACAGCGACTGAAGTGCGTGCGCCGGCGGTGTTGTCTTCTTATCCAAGTAAGTCTCAATGTCGAGAATGAAATCGCAGTCTTTGTTGTTTCTCCGCGACAGCATTGATTTGTTGAACGTAATGAAACCTGCCCCTGTAAGACCTCCCAGCCCTTTGCACGAGCTGAACATGACAATATCTCCCAGGTCGTGGTCGTCTTCAAGATTGATTGAACCAGTTGCATCTACCATTAAGTTTGCCTTTAACAAATCGGCATTTTTGCGCATTTGCTTGATTTCGGCGAGGAAAGCATCAGCTGTTTCTGTGTACGCAAAGAGAATCCAATCGGTGTTTTGAAATCTATCGGGGTCGTGCATGAATTCATCGTATGTTGCATAACTAACGCTCTTCAGCTCGAGCGATTTCTTCCTTTCAACCATGTGAAGTAAGCGCTGACTGTAGTATCCGCTTATTACTACCAATACGTTGCCGCTCAGCCAATTGCTCATGGCTACTTCAATCGCGGTTGTTGCCGAGCCTTGCATCGCCGCGATGTGATCATGACCGGATACTGCTTTGACGGCGTTCAAAACCTTTGCCGCAACGTCCTGATAATGCTGATCTCCTCGCGTGAACGCCGGTCTTAGATCCTGAAGATTAGCCGCATGCAAATTACCCGGACCAGGAGTCAAAAAGAGGCGTTCACGATTGAGCTGCCCGACAGCGGCAGCAATCGCACGTATGCGCATGTCGGTCGAAGAGATTCCTTCTGTTCTTTCGAACTCGTGCAGATTGGAGACGGGATTTGGATTTGCACCTGAGTGAACGAGGAAGTCGACGTTTTGTTTGTCGACATATTCCTGCGTAATAAGCCAGGGAGCAGGCACTACGTCATCAACGCAGGAAAGTGCCCGCAGAATTTCTTCGCGTGCCGAGTAAGGGAGTTCAGGCTGATAGCCTTTGTGCTTTTCAATCTCATCGTCAGTGGTGAGTGCAACAATGACTTCCCCTCCCAGCTCCTTCGCCTTTTGCAATAAGCGTATATGCCCGTGATGGATGAGCGAAACTGACATGTCTACAAGGATTCTTCTGGGTTTTTTAGTCATGGGAAGAGTTGGATTGTTATTGAGAGTCTTTCTGCGCCTGACAACTGTTGCGTTTGCGTTGCGTATACTACTATCTCAGCCGCTTTGGCGCTGGACAAAAATATGTCGACTGAGCGGACAAGTGCTCGAAGACCCCAATTTTGTTTGTCTGTCTGGAACTCCGGGCATATCATGAAAAGACTTGAGTTGCGGAGGATGCCGGTGCAATTTGACTGGAAAGCTGTTTGGGACCGCAAGGCTGGTGATGAACCTGGAGACCAGTATGTGGTGAGTGGTTTTGAACACTTCAATAATATAGACACTGAAGCAATAGCGCATCACTTGTGTCGACTTTGCAAGATCGAATCCGGACATTCAATACTTGAAATAGGTTGTGGTGGCGGTTTGCTGGGACGTCATTTGAGTTCTCAATTTGAGTATGTGGGCACCGATTACTCAGCAAAAATGGTGCAGCGAGCAATAGAGTTGAACAGGTTTTCTGCCGTGCGTACAGATGCCGACAATATTATTTTCAAAGATAAGTCATTCGATCACGTTTTCGCCTTTGGTGTTTTCCACTATTTCCCTGACTATGAGTACGCTAAAAGGGCGATCAGCGAAATGGAGAGAGTGGCGCGCAAAACCGTTTGTATCAGCGACATTACGGCTGAGTCCAAAGAGCCGATGCATCTTTTGTACACGGAAGATTTTTTTCCAGGGTATCAAATCAGCTCTCAGTTCTATGAAAGACCGGAGCGTCGCTTCACTGCTACTCGTTATTTAGAATAGGATGTGTACATAGGAAAATGGGGCGATGATAAAACTGCCACAATTCACCACTCAAGATGCATATGATTTTGAGACCTATTTCCACCTGACGATGAAAGTCGATCGGTTGGCCAAATTCATTGCTCACTACGAAGCGTACAAAATAGCCAGCACTGTGCCTGGAAGTATTGTCGAGTGCGGCGTATTCAAGGGCACTTCATTCGTTCGCTTTGCGATGCTGCGTGAATTGCTCGGTAACTATTTTTCAACAAAATTGATCGCCTTCGATGTTTTTAGTGACGAGTATCCAGACACAAAGTATGAAGAGGACAAACAGTTTAGAGATTATTGGATAAAGACAGCCGGAGCTAGCTCTATCGGAGTAGAGCAATTAGAGAGTATCTTGAAAGACAAGGATATAAAAAACTTCGAGCTGGTGGCAGGGGATGTACTGGAAACCGTGCCGAAGTATAAGCAGGAACATCCTGGGCTGCGGATTTCGCTACTCAATGTCGACATTGATTTTGTCGAACCGACATATTGCGTGCTCGAGCACTTCTACGACCTAGTCACTCCCGGCGGAATCATTCTTCTGGACAATTATGCTGGTGAGGATGCCGGTGGTCATAGCCTGCACGGTGACAGCAAGGGGATTGATGACTTTTTTAAGGACAAGAACGTCAGAATGCACAAGTTTCCCTTTGCAGCACGTCCGTGTTACATCATCAAGCAATAATTTGAGTCTGCCCCAGAAAATCGCGGCAATCAGACCTTGAACTTGTACTCTTTTCCGGCTTCTCTCTCATTATCCGGTGGATAGCTGGCACGTTTGTCAGCGTAATATTTAACGCGGTGATCTCCTTCATGCTTGCGATTGAAGGTCAAATAGAGATTGCGCCTCTGCTTGTTCGTAAGATTGGGCTTTGATTGATGGGGGACAAAGCAGTCGAACAGTGCCACGTCTCCCGGAGACATGGGGTATGGCACGAAATCAACTCCTTCGAGCTGCTCCGGCGTAAGCGGCTTCCACTTCTCGCCGAGTAAACCATTCTTGTGAAATCCTGCTGCCAGCTCCAAGCAGCCATTTTCCACAGTGCTCTCATCGATGGTGACGAGTACGGAAATGAAATAAGGACAATAATCATCCCAGCCGGGTTGGATATCCTGGTGCGGTTCGAAGCCAGCCCCTCCGGGCATTTTGAAATTTATCTTCTCTTTGAATAGACAGGGTTCGTCTTCTAGAAGCTGACCGGTGATCGACATCATCTTTTCACCGAATACAAGGTCGTGCAGGACAGGGTTGTATTCAACGAAATTTTCAATGCGCGACAAAATCCGTTCGCCGTCGTTTTTGAGGTCGTTCTCGAAATAGACCATCTCTTTGCCGGCTTCCGGAGTTTTGCCGGCCAGGGCGTCGATGGCCTGCGAAACAGCATTAATTTCACTTTGCGAATAGAGTTTTGGCAGCACCACAAAACCATCTTGCTCGAAGGCTCTCAACTGTTCCTTGCTTAATGTGATGGTGGTCAAGATACTTGCCTCTATCCCCAGGGGTACATTTCTAACATATCAAACGTGCATAACCCAGGATATCTGGACTTCAATAAGATCCAGAAAGCCTTAAAAGGTCTTTTATTCCGCGTAAATGTGAACGAGTGAGTTCTTCCGGCGGTGGAAATTACTACGCTAGAGGAAGCTTTTAGGCTTCGTCTTCCGGAACATTTTCCCAACTGTCGAAGTAGGCTTTCTTCCCGCCCATAAAGAGCGATAGGAGAAGCCAAATGCCCATGATGGAAATCAGAATGAATGGCGGCGTTGATGCTG
>JAIETE010000171.1 GCA_019745505.1 Candidatus Obscuribacterales bacterium
CTCTTCATTGCTATAGGAGTTCCTTTGGGGCTGGCAACCGTAGTAGTTTCGCATATAGTCTTTTGTGTCGCCTATGTGACCCTGACCGTTATGGGACGCATGGAGGGGCTTGATCCCCGATTGGAAGAGGCCGCACAAGATCTCGGTGCATCGCCGGTGATGGCATTCTTCAGAGTCAGTCTCCCGCTGCTCGCCCCGGGGATTGTAGCCGGAGCCTTGCTCGCTTTCGTGCTTTCGCTCGACGACTTCGTAATCACTCAATTTACCGCCGGAGTCGGCAGCACAACTCTGCCTCTGCGCATTTTTAGCATGGTGAAATTCGGAGTCAGCCCGGAGATAAACGCATTGAGCACCTTGATGATTCTGCTCACCGGCGGCGCAGCGCTCATCGCTGAAACAGTGCGGCATCGCAAGACATAACGGAAGAACTATTCAGCCTTGCCAGCTCGATTCAGGATTTCTGTCACTTCCTTCAGGCTGGAAGTGACTTTACCTCTATCTTGATCTATTTCAATCTTCAAACAATCCGCCAGTTTAGCATCATCAAACTGGAGAAACTCAGACAGTGCGCACTCAATCGTGCCTACCAGTTGGGATGTCAGAGGCGCGGTGGCGAGCATGGTATTGATGAAACCGGCAAGCAGAATCACTACTTTCGTGGAGCGGGTGCGCAGCATGTACTCGCCGATAAGCTCAGCTAAACGATCCACCTGGTCACTGCGCAGTTTAATCGCTTTCGGCTCTTCGTCCTGCCGCAAGTGAGGCAGAATCATAGCGAGTTCTTCCGATGCATCCAGCAAGCGCTCTGATAAAGGCTCTATTGCGTGCAACGCGCGGCAGAGCGATATCAGGCTTTGTGCATCCATACCTCGGTCCAGAAGCGCGATCCCGAGGTTTTCGCGAATTTTGAAAACCGGAGCTGCATCACACTCACGCACATAGGCCACGGAAAGATCGATGCCATCCTCGTATTCTAGGATGCGAGAGATCATCTTCGGTTGAGGCGGCAATCCATATTTCAGCCCAAAGTAGAAAGCCCTGCGCAACCAACCCTGTTGGTCGGTGAAAACAGGCTGTTTCTGATGTGTCCCGGCAATCTTGCTGCCATAGATGAGGAACAACAAGGCGCGAATTTCTTCGCTCAATGACTCGTCGTGGGCGGCATCATAAATGTCGCAGATTTCCTGGGAATCGTCGCACGATACACCGGCAAGCCAGCGGTCAATTTCGAGTTGACCATTGAAATCCGCTTTTGCAGCCTTTTTTCGCATAGAAGCGCCGGCTCGCTAAGGGATGATCCCACCGATAACAAATTCACCAAGTACCAGAAGAGTGTAGGCGATATAGAGCATGACAAACGGGAAATAAAGCCATCTGGCACCCTTGATTTTCTTGGTCTTCTGACTCATCGTACCGTAACCGATCATAGTGTTGTCGGTGAACTTTTGAAGAATAACCCAGCCAATGACGATCGGAATGATGAAAACAACATCGGCAATCACCATGCCAAGCAAAGTTGAAAATCGCTTGGCCGAGCGAATCGATACAATGATCGAATTTTCTTTGGCGCCTTCTTTGCGCAGTGAAAGAGGGCAGACGAAGCTCGAACTGCCGTCCGGTTCGCCTCTCAGAACCAGCGCTCCGCTATTGTCGCAATTACGGAATAACTGACCGGTGCGATCGGCGCCAACAACAAAAAATGAAGAGGGCTTTTTCTCATCGCCCTGCAAGCAGATGGCCAGCACCGCCCCTGGTGCTACGACCTTAGGCAAGGACAAGGTCAGCAATTTAGGATCCAGTTTCCTGGTATCGAGCTGCTTGGTGGCTACAAGCACCTCCTGAACCTTCTCTACATTGCCATCCGGACCGTAGGTGCCCGACGATACGGAAGGCAGATTGCGCATGCCGGAAAACGGGTTGTTGTAATAGAGTTTGGTTTCAAAAGCAATCACTTCTTCCAATTGCTCAGGCATCTTATGGTATTTCGCCACGTACAGCTTGATCGTGGATGCCACTCGCCTCATGGCATTTATTGTCTGCCACTCGGGTGCCTCACTGGTATAGAGAAGCATTCCGGTCGGATCGGTTATCACTTCGCCGGTTTTCACATAGAGTGGCTGTTTTCCGGCAAAATCCGAGATCGCGAACATCAATCCGCTGGCCGGATTACTCAGAGTACGGCAGCTGATTTTGTTCGTCTTTCCGCTCAAAATCATGTCGACACTGTTGTTCGAAGTGAAATTGAGTTGTTTGTCGTCGTCCAGTGTCGAATACTTTTGCCCGGACTTCACGCATGCATACTGAGGACCTTCTCCAAGCTGGGCGCCGAAATAGATTCCGGCGCCGGACAGACCCAGGGACACTATTACGATGACTATTACCCAGACCAGTCCCATAATGCTGTTACTCGGCACTTTGCCTTCATAGAGCGGGTGGTCCACATCCACCGAATGGGCCTCTTCTTCGACAGGTTCTTGCGGCGCATTGCGTCCTTGAGCCTGCTTGTCGGGGCTGCCCATGATTTTGGACAACTCTTCTTCGGTGTATCGCTCACGCGACATCTTCAGTTTTTTCTCGATATCGACAGCCATACCCGAGTCACCTTGAGAACGTTTCAAGAAAGCCAGGTAGGATTCGAGCAAGCTGGTCAGAACAGGATGTCCGATAAAAAGAGAAACCTGCGCTACTTCCAGGGCTCGCCGGTAAAACCGAAGCGCTTCCTCTGGCTCGTTGAGCTTTTCGGAAGTCTTGGCCATTTTGATCAGCGCGGTTACAAGACCTTGAGGGTCATTGGAGGCCAGTCTCTCGCGCATCGACAGCAGGCGTTTGTAATTGTCTAAAGCAGCAAGGTAGCGGCTCTGAAAGTAATAAGTATCTCCCAAACCCTGCAGGCAAGTAGCCGTTTCAGGGCTGTAGCCGGGGAAAATATGATCGAGCTTGGCAAGACACTCTTTGTAGAGAGCTTCGGACTCTTGAAATCGAGATTGCCAATAGTAATCCTGAGCATCTTTTAGCTGCTCTCTGCACTTTTTGACTTGGCTTTCTATATCGTCTTTTGACAAGACTTCACTGCTTCAAGAGATCGGGACAAACGGAAGGCCTCACACTTATTTATACCCCTAAATCAATACGAAGTCAGGCTAGAAGCATGAGGTTTTCCACAAGCCCGCCGGTAAAGTTTTTCCAGACGACATCTATATCGGACACACCGCAAACAAAAGCGACGATTAGCTTTCTTTGAGTGCAGCCAAACAAGATGAGCACAACTCGGCATTTTCTTTGAGAGTACCGACTTCGGTCTTGAATTTCCAGCAGCGAGCGCATTTCGTGCCTTCGGCATTGAAGACCACAACCGTCAAGCCATTCTCCTTAACTTCAGACAAGCGATTGGCTGGAGCTTTTCCGTTAACCTCCGCTTGCACGGTGGCTTGAGAAGTAATGAAAAAGCCGGGCAAATCGGCGCCAAGAGACTCCACTTTCTTTCTCAGTTCAGCGTTTTCGATGGCGATGAGCACCTGAGCTTCTGTAGACTTGCCGATTTTCTTGTCGGCGCGTGCCTGTTCCAGAGCCTTATTCACGGTCTCACGAACATCAATCAACGATTCGAACAATTGAGACAAGTTTTCATCGACAAATCGCGCCTGTGCCACAGGGAAGTCAGTCAAAAGGACACTCGGCTCAGTCGCCTCGAACTTTCTGAGCGCCTCAGGCAAATGCTGCCAGATGTCATCGGCAAGGTGCGGAGCGACCGGCGCGATGATGCGCACCAGCGTCATCAGCACTTCTTCCAGGACAGTTTGCACTGCGCGTCGCGATTCAGAATTCTTCGCTTCGGTATAAAGCCTGTCTTTGGCGATATCGAAATAGAAGCTCGACAAATCGACAACGCAGAAATTCTGCAAGAGTTGATAATACTTGAAGAACTCGAAGCGATCGAAATCTTCGGTAACATCTTTGACCAGACTGCTCAATCTGTGAAGGATAAACTGATCGATAGGCGAAAGCTTTTCGTATGCGACCCGATCAGTCTTCGGATTGAAATCGCTCAAATTGCCCAGCAGGTAACGCGCGGTGTTGCGCAGCTTGCGGTAGACCTCAGCCAGCTGAGCAAGCATGTTCTTGCCGATCGGAATATCATCGGTGTAATTGACCGAAGCGACCCACAGCCTGAGAACATCAGCACCATATTGTTTGATTACTTCATCCGGCTCGACAACATTACCCATCGATTTGGACATTTTTCTGCCGGTTTCGTCCACTACGAAGCCGTGGGTCAGAACCGTCTTATACGGGGCTTTTCCACTCACTGCGACCGATGTAAGCAATGAAGATTGGAACCATCCGCGGTGCTGATCCGAACCTTCCAAATAGAGCTCGCAAGGCGCACCCTTCAATTGTTCTTTGCGCATGTCCAATACACCATGCCATGTGGTTCCGGAATCGAACCAGACATCCATGATGTCGCTTTCCTTGCGGAATTCGGCATGACCGCATTCGCACTTCATATCACCGATCAGCTCTTTCGGGGATTTTTCCCACCACGAATCCGAACCGTATTTCTCGAACGCAGTCGCCACGTTTTCAATACTTTCCGCCGTCATCAAATGTTTATTGCATTTTTCGCAGTAAAACACAGGAATTGGCACGCCCCAAGCGCGCTGACGGCTGATACACCAGTCAGAACGATTTTCCACCATGTTGTATATGCGATTGCGTCCTGATTCGGGGATCCATTGAACGCTGTCAATCGCTTTCAATGCATCCTTTCTGAAACCGTCAACAGAAGCAAACCACTGCTCGGTCGCTCTGAAGATCAGCGGCTTTTTGCACCGCCAGCAGTGCGGGTAGCTGTGGCTGTATGTGCTGTGATGAATCAGCTTGTTCAGTTCGGTCAGGTGATCGAGAATCGGCTGATTGCCTTTTTCATAGAATTGACCTTTGAACTGCCCTGCTTCTTCCGTAAAAATGCCGCGCTCATCGACAGGAGACACGACACCCAGCTTATACTTGGCGCCTAATTCAAAGTCCTCGGGACCATGACCAGGGGCTGTGTGAACAACGCCGGTGCCGGTTTCATTGGTCACGTGTCCGCCCAATACGACCAGACTGGTGCGGTCGATGAAAGGGTGTTTCGTCTCTATAAATTCGAGTTCTTTTCCCAGCGCCTCACCCATGAGTTCAACTTCGCCAACGCCGGTTGTGCTCAGAAATGCTTCTTTCAATCCCTCGGAAACAACCAGCACACCGTGCTCTTTTGTCTTCAAGAAGTGATAGTTGAAATCGGGATGGAGGGCCACACCCAGGTTGGCAGGCAGTGTCCAGGGAGTGGTTGTCCAGATGACGAAGTTGACCTGGTCGCCGTCTTTTACGAATTTCGGCAATTTCGCCCTTGATTGCGAAGCCACTTCGAACTTCACGTAGATAGAATGCGATTTGTGATCGGCATACTCAACTTCAGCCTCAGCCAGAGCCGTTTCGCAAGTAGGACACCAGGACACTGACTTGAGACCTTTGTAGAGAAATCCTTTGGTTGCCATCTGACCAAAAACTCGAATTTGCGCAGCTTCGAATTTTTGATCCAGTGTTATGTAAGGATGCTCCCAATCTCCCCAAACTCCCAGGCGGCGGAAGTTGGCCTCCTGTCCTTTCAGATTGGAAAGCGCGAATTCACGGCAGCGTTTACGCAGCTCTACGGGTGTAATCGAGTGCCTGCCGCCTTTCACATCTTTAAGAGCGGCGTTCTCGATAGGCAGACCGTGGCTGTCATAGCCCGGCACATAAGGTGAATAGAAACCTTTTTGATTCTTGTACTTGCAGACAATATCTTTGAGCACTTTGTTGAGCGCCGTACCGATGTGTATTTTGCTGCTGCTCAGGTATGGCGGTCCATCGTGCAAAACGAACTTTTCGCTTGACTCGCGCTTTTTCATAGCCTTGGCGTATACATCATCTGCGTCCCAACGCTTTTGAATCTCGACTTCTCTGACGGCACTGTTGGCCTTCATCGGAAAGTCTGTTTGCGGGAGATTCAAGCTGTAATCACTCATGGTTCGTGCTCCGGAGTCTCTGTGACTAGTTGCTAACGTTTTTTTGGCGCGGTCTGAAAAAACGAACCGCCAGTCTAACTCAACTGGCGGCAGTCAAAACTTTGAACCTGCAGCCAGCCTCAATCAAGGATAATAATCGCCGAAATCGCAAGCTGGGTGTACATTTGCGCAAAACTCATACTGACAAGTAAAGGCTCGCCGCACGAGTTGCAGCGAGATTTACCAGCATAATTAGCTGGCCGGAGAATCGTCAAGCGGCTGGGCATGCCGGTTAATGTTTCTTATATCGGCTGGCTCGGCAGTCGAGTAAACTACAAGCGAATTTAGCGGTTTTCAGGCACCCCATTACATCGAAAAGAGAATTCCCAACATTGAAAAACGCAAAGAAAATTGCCACAAGAGCTGCTCTTGAAGCCGGAGTAATCCTCAAAGAAAGACTTGGCGATGTGCGCGTTATTGATTACAAAGCCGCGTACAACATCGTCACTGACGTGGACAAGGCATCGGAAGCGAAGATTTTCTCGATCATCAAGAATGAATTCCCCGAGGATGACGTGCTTGCCGAAGAAAGCGGCTTCACCAAAGGGCACACCTCGAAACGGCGCTGGCTTATCGACCCCTTGGACGGAACCACAAATTACGCTCACACCTATCCTTTCTTTTCCGTATCGATTGGACTGGAAGAAGACGGAAAGCGAATCCTGGGTGTCGTCTACAACCCCATGACCGACGAGCTGTTCTCAGCCGAACCAGGTCAGGGAGCCTATCTGAACGATGAGCGCATGTTCGTATCTGATGCCAAAGAGCTGCAAACGAGCTTGCTGGCGACCGGATTTCCACCTGACACGATGAAAGCTGCGCGCACCAACATCCTTCAATTCAAGACCCTGACCGACCAGACCCACGGTGTCCGCCGAGACGGCTCCGCCGCATTAGACCTTTGCTATGTCGCCTGCGGCAGGTTGGACGGTTTCTGGGAAATGAAGCTCGCCCCATGGGATATCGGGGCCGGAAGTCTGATCGTTGAGGAAGCCGGTGGAAAAGTAACCAATCTCTCCGGCGGTCCGTTGGATATTTCGACCGGACACATTCTGGCCACCAACGGAAAAATCCACGACGAATTGGTGGAAGTCCTCACCCGTCTTGAAAAAGAAGAATCAAGTCAAGCTCCCACCCAGGCTGGAAGTTAGACCGACAATCCGAACTTTGCCTATGCCTCGTAGGGGATGGTTTTCCAGCGCCCCGATAGGTGATCTTGAGCGAAATTCAGCAACTCTTGCGCCTCATCGTCACGATTCATCATCTGGAGCAAGGTCGCCAAATCTTTCAGAACACCAAGAACGTCCTGGTGGTAATCGCCCCTTTCAATTCTGAGAACGCGCAAAGCCTCGTGATAGAGTGGCTCGGCCTTATCGTATTGTTCGAGAGCGTGATACAGCAATGCTAACTTATGGGTGGCCATGGCCGTTTCTATAGTGTCGGGACCGTAAATCTGGGTGTGCTTCTCCAAAACGGTCACGTAATAAGGCTTGCATTTGGTGTACAGAGCATTTTCATAGTAATAATCACCCAAACGCATTCTCGCCAACACCGTATGAGGATGGTCTTCGCCGACCATTTCCTCGAGCGTGGACAAGGCTCTTTGCAGCCTTTCCTCAGTAGTGTGATTATCCGAGCCGGTCATACTAAAAGGTTCACTCGCTGGGAGCAGAGCCCGATTCAAAAACTAAAGAAGGACGCCGGATTCCATTTCTCCTACAACTATTCTAGCGGCATACCTTCAAGAGTGGAACCAGCCCCAAGGCCAGTTGGTCTGCCGCGCCGATATTTATTCGACACCCACGGACTTCGATTTAGGAGGAATTGGCCTATTTTCTGAAGCCTTACTGGCGGGTCGAAGCAAAAAAACAATCCCGAGAAGTCCAAGCACGAACATAGCAAAGCCGACTTTGAGACTGATGGGATCGAAGTAAAAACGAACCTGATGAGCGCCCGGCTCAAGACGGACTCCTCTAAATACGCCATTGGCCCGCACAATCTTTGATTCCTTACCATCGACGGCAACGCGCCAGCCAGGGAAATAGACATCAGTCAGAACCAGCACCGAAGGCGTATCAGTTTTGGCTTCAACCAAGACCTCATTCACACTTGGTCGCCCGACCTTGGCTTCAGAAAATCTTGATTCGGAATGGGAAGCCAGCTCGTCGCCATCGTCTATCAGTACTTCTTTGCGCGGATCAAATTCCGGTTTGAGCATCTGCGCCAAAGACTCCTCGATTGAGGCAATCTTCCGGCTTGAGCTTACAAGATAGGCTTCGGGCAAGCATGACTTATTCTCATAAACACGCACCATTTCCGGTGTCGTTTCGCTGACCAGACGAAAATGTCTGGCGGACGCCTGCTCCTTGGCGGGAACAGAAAATCGCTTCAAGAGAAGAGAATTTGCATTGGGGGCAAATTTCATTTCGCCAGGCGCATTCAGAGGAGCCAGAAAATTGAATCCGGAACTGTCAATTACCTGAAGTATCAAACAAACTTCTTCGCCGGCTTTTAAGGACCTAGGGATAGAAGCAGTAAGACTAATTGCCTCACTCTTATTGCCGACACTATGACGGTCTCCAAGCCAAAGCATCGATCCATCCGGCTTCGCGAGCATCAGCATGCAGACCGGAATTTTTTTCTGCGTCAGTCGATTCCACTTAAAAGAGCCCACAATGTCCTGATTTCCGGCATCGACGTTGAGCCCCATTGCCGTAAGTCTTAGATCCGTGCCGAAATCAATTCCGCCAACGACGGGAAGGTCGATTGCCTGAGGCAACTGATCTTCAATCGAGAGCACAGGTTCATTAGCAACTGCATATTTGACAGCACCGATATCGGACAGCTTATTAAGGGGCTTCTCGGCAAATTGGCTGACTCCTTCCAGCGATATTCCGGCTGCCTCAAGAAAGGCCGGCACCCCCTTCGGATGTGTCGGCATGAACGAAAGCAGATTCGAGACGGAGAAAATCTGGCTTGTATTCGGGACAAGAACATGACGCCCCATGCTTATTACACGCCGTCCCTGAGAACTCAAAAAACCGAGCGGGTCAACCGCTTCATATCTAAACGCCGGTCTTGCCGGCAGCGACTTGCGAATAATGAAGGACAAGCTGACTGCATTTAGAACAATGAGACAGAGAGCCAACTTAGTGCGAAGCCTAGCCGGACATTTTGCCGCTGCAAAAATTACCAGCAAAGTCAGAATCAGAATCACAAGCTCTCGAATTCTTGAAGATGTGCTTACTTCCATGGTTTTCAGCCAATCATTCAGCTGCATAAAACGAGGTTCCAGATGCATGCTCTGAAAAATGTAGGGCATACAAATAGCCAGCAGCACAAAAGCAAAAATCGACGGGAAAGACTTGAGTATTGTTTCTTCTTCTTTGATCGCGTCAAAACCAGCCCCCGCCAAAACAGCGATGAGAAGAAGAAGCCCGGGCAATGCATAGACGACCATGAACCAGCTGAGATAAGGCAGTTGAAACAATAAATCGAAAGGTCCGGGTCTGGTCATTATGCACAATGTGAGCAGAGCAAGTGCAGTCAATGAAAGAACCAGCTTACGATTACGCCTGGCGATTAAGGGCGCACTCACAGCCAGAACGATCGAAACTGCACCGGAATAGACACTGCCGGCGCCATGAAATGGATAGAAAATAGACGGCAATAGCGCAGTTTCTCTCACAACATAGCGAACATAACCTTGGGTGGCTTTAAAGGTATCCGACGCGCGCACGCCTTCCAGAAATGGCACCACAAACGGTGCCGAAAGCAGCAGGGTCAGCAAAGCCACCAAAAGAAAGTTGGCAATTATCACCGCACCGGATGCGAAGAAGCCTGTCTTCTCAGCTTCTCTCGGCACGCCGAAGGCAAGCAGGAAATACAGGATTGAAGCAAGCAAAATGGCAAAAAATGTCGGCACCGCGTGGCCGGATACAACCATGGATGTGCACAAAAGAGCACAAGCAACAATCGAAAGCGGATCTCCTCTTCGCCACAGTAATGCAAAACCCACGAACGGCATTGGGAAAAACGCGCTCTGACAGCGATTCCATTCGAACATATAGAGCAGGTTTGGACACAACCCAAAAGAAATCGAGGTGAGAAGCGAACCTGGCGGTGAGATTTTCAATAAGCGAGCGAATACATAAGCGCCTAAACATCCAAGCCAGACATGAAACACCATCAATAAATTGTACAGGCGCAACGACGCAAAAGGCGCTTGCAGCCACGTTATAGGTGAGAAGGCCAGGACTTGTGAATCGGCCCAGAGCGGGCAGCCGAATCCCAAGTAGGGATTCCAGAGAGGCAGATCGCCGCCGGCAATGATTCTCTCCGTCAATAGATAATTAGGCGCATGTTCCTGATATGTGCAAGTATCCATTGGATCGGGAGTGCCTTTGGCAAGCCGCCCGAACACGGTATCTCTATGGGCAACAGTACCGATGCGAGAAATATCCTTTCCCGAAAAAACAGTACCGGAAAAAATCGCTAGAACAAAAACTGTCAGACAAAGAAGACAGACCAGATCATTCTTGTAAATCCTTGCTATCTCTATTGGTTCTCTGCTTCCGTTTTGCATTCACCGCTGCCTAATTGGCTTGAGCCGGCTTTAGCGGCATCGCCTGATATTTGTTTCGGCTTCGACAATTTTCCATAGCTTCCGCATACACGCCAGAGAATCACCTTGCCTATTTCAAAAAGCATGTTCAAAGGATCGGTCACCAGATTGATTTTGGACCCTTCAATGTTGGTCCAATTAATCGGCACTTCGGCAATCTCATACCCCTTAAATCTTGCCAGGTAGAGTATCTCAACATCAAAAGCATAGCGGTTCAATCTGGCGATGGAGAATAATTCCTTCGCCACTTCTCGCTTAAATAGTTTGAAGCCGCATTGAGTATCCTGAATACCGGGCAATAGTGAGGATTGCACAATCATATTGAAAGTGTTGCCGATATGCTTTCGATGGGAAAGAGCCTTTACTACGGTTTCATCACCCGGCTTGGCACGGGACCCTATTGCCACATCCGCACCAGCTTCGATAGCCTTCATCAATCGAGAAACTTCTGCAATTGGTGAGGCACCATCGGCATCATCAAGCAATAAAAATTCCCCTTGGGCCTTGAGCATTCCTTCTCTGACGGAATAGCCCTTACCCATATTCGGCGAATGCGCAATTAAGCGGACACTGCAATGGGAGCCGGCAAAGTCATTGACAACCGCCTTTGTGTTGTCATTACTTCCATCGTCCACAACGATTATTTCAAAGTCGTGGTCACTCTCCGAAAGAAAGTTGTGCACCGACTCAAGCGTGGACGGCAACCTCTTTTCTTCGTTGTAAGCCGGAATGATTACCGAAAGATGCGGCATGCCCTTCAGTATAAGTCATGCACCTGGACAAGATTGGACTTAGATGAAGTGACTTTACTCTTGTGGACGTTTGATGGTTGGGCGAACTACCGGTTTTGAGAGTTGCTCCATAGCTTGATTCATTCTCATGCGGGTCATTTGGTCCTTGTCGTCCCACTCTTTTGCCATGCGGCTGTCTGCGTAAGCAGCATCGCCTTGATAGACTTGCCATCCGGTCAATCCAGCTGCTGCAGTACCGAAAACAAGTCCTGCCTTAGGAGTCAGCCCCACACCTTCACCGAATACCAGTCTGCCTTGCGACAAAAGATTGCTGCCGCTGGCGCCAGGCAGGTTAACGGCGAACTGGCGGGCAGAATTCCAATTCAAGGCTTGCCCTTCCGGCAACGCTCTGGCCATTGTGAATCTGCCTGCTTGAGCAGCAGCATTCATGTTGGCAAATGTACCGACCGCAAAGGCCTGGAAGCTGTGTTCACCGAAACTGCCAAGGCTGTCCATAGCTGCTTGACCAAACTCCTTGCCATGAGCCATGGCTCTGCCTTGTTCTTCTGCTGCTCTTACTCCACCGTAGACCATCGAGCCCTTCCAGTGTCCGAGACCACCGGTCTTGCCGGCTCCGTACAGAGCTGCGCTCATGCCTACTGCTTTACTGGTGGCGTCACCGAAGCTGAATTGCTTACCGGTGGTAAAGGAGTTGATGGCTTCACCGCCATAACCATATGTGGTACCAACCGCGAGAGCTCCCTTGAACGTGGTCGCTTGCGAAGCCAGTTGAGTGCCCTTTATAAGTGCGTTGCCGCCGACATTGAGAGCGGTGGAACTGAATGTAGCACCTTCGGTAGCAGCAATTCTGCTGCCAGCTGCAACCATTCTGCCGCCCAGACCAGCAGTTCCGCCGGCCGCGAATAAACCTTGCAATGCAGCACCGCCGGCTCCGCCGACTGCACCCATAAGCAAGTCTTGCCCCGGTCTCCAGTTTTGATAATTGTCTGTGCTCTTCCAATCGTTCGCTTTGGCGACGCCATGTCCGACAGCACCGACGGTGAATACGCCGGCAGCGCCAAGAGCGCCGGCCAGAGCTACAGCACCGACACCGCCGGTAACCGCACCGGCAACTGCAATGGCGCCTACGACAGCGACAATCTTGCCGACGCTTACGATCGTGTCCCAGTGACGCTCAAGCCAGCCCTTTTTACGGGTATCTTCAAGCAAAGCATCCAATTGATAGTCTTTGTTATTGGCGATTTCAGGAGCTTCAGCTTGCAGCTCTTTGAATATTTTGTGTGCTGTCTCTTTGTCTTCTTTCGAATAAGCGATGATGCCTTCCATATAGCGCAATTGGTTGGCATGGTCTTTGGCAGCCTTTTCAGCCGCAGGGATACCATCGGCAAGACCTTTGCGCAGAACATCATAGCCCTTCAGTTCGGCATCCAATTGCTGCTGGCGCAATGCTTTAGCATCAGCTTCCATGGTGGTGTTCTTCTTAAGATCTTCCATTTCAGCTTTGATTTCAGCTTGTCGCTTGTCCATCACAGCTACACGATCTTTAGCGCCTTGGATGGTTGTCTCGGAAGCTTTGGTTGAGGCGGCTTTGAGCGCAGCCATCTCGCGCTCAGCGGTAGTCCAGTCTTTGGCTGCCATGGCTTGTTCGTATAGAACACGATGTTTTTCGGCATCACCACTGGTAATCGAGCCCAGACTTTGAGCTTTTTCCAATTGCTCGGTAAAAGTGGTGTCCCCGGCGAGCAATTCTTGAGGCGTTCCGGACGCTACGCTGGTAAGAAGAGGAAGAGCCTCTCCCGGCTTGCCTTGCTCGTTGAGGAATCTGGCATACTCTGTCTTTACTTCTTTGCCGACTTGAATGATCTGTTCGAGTTGCATTCCGATTTGCTGGCGCTGTTGCAATTCCGTGGCAAGACGTTGCGCTTCTTGCGGATTGGATGGGGGATTACCGAGCGCGGTAAGCTTTTCTTGAACCGTGTTGAATTCTCTCATCTGAGATTGCCACTGAGTGGTAATCGTCGCCATATCAACGCCCTTCACCTTTTGAAGAGCTTCTTCGTACTTAGCCTGAGCTTCTGTTGGTTTGCCGGCGACTCTCAGTTTGTCAGCCTCTTGCAGTGCATTTACGGCATCTTTACTGCGTTGCAGTTGAATGTCGGCATACATTGCGCTGGACTGTTCCTTGATCATTTGATACTGAGGAGTTTGCTCAAGTTGAGCATTGCCGCGACCGGCCTTGTTAATGGTTTCGTAAGCACGCATGACTTCATTTCTGGTGGCAGGCAGCCCGTCCAGAGTTTGTTCCCCGGCTTTGTGAGTCAATCCGCCCATCATCATTTGAGCAGCGGTAACATCAACAGCTGAAAGTGCATTGCGTTCTTTTTGAATGCTGTCGTAATTGGTCAAAAGACCCTTTAGTTTTTCGAGATTAGCTTTTTGAGCGGCATCAGTCGTTGTTGCCAGGCGAGCATCGACATCTTTCTGAGTGACATCGTAAGAGGTGATAGTTTTCTTGCCGCCGTTGCCATCAGGAATTTCACGGGTTGTGGGCGTGAAACCGAGCTGCTTGGCTAATTCATTGCGAGCGTTGACGTTGGTGTCGCTTTCTCTCGATCTGGCTTCGTACTTCTCTCTTGTTTGTGCACTCAAAGTAAGCGCAGCATCAGTAGACTTGCCGATGAATTCTCTCAACTGCGCAGGATCGTTGAAACCTTTGAAGTCGGAATTTTTGCTCAAGTCTTCAATGAGCTTTTGCTTCAACTGCCCAAGAGTAATAGTAAATGGACGTCCATTGGCATCAGCCATTTGAATAGGTGTGTTATCCGGCTGCTTGCTTTCTTGAATGTTGAGGAGCATAGCTGCTTCTTTGGCATTATCGACCAGAGTGAAAGCTTTGATAATGTCCGGATCTTTGATATCGGAGACGTTGGTACGATCAGTAACTTGCTGAGCTTCAGCACGCTGCGGGCTCTCATAGTTGGCGCGCATAACGTCCGAATAGGTCAATTGAGTGTTTTCGGTGACCTGGTTTTCACCATCACCGCGCTTGTCACCCTCATTGATGGGGTTCAGACTGGGCTCGTACTGATTTCGTTCAACCATTTAGGTAGTAACCTCTGTTCGGAGAGCAAATTTGAAGCGCAAAGGTGCTTGTCTGCATGTATACGGGATACGCGTTTTCTGGACACTCTCTGGCTGTTTTGGATTAAATCTCCCATCTTCAATCTGCTTTCCTGGGGTCCCTTAAGTAGCTATCCAGAGGTCCCTGCGCAAGGAATCTCCGGATAAAATTCTTATCTCTAATATAGCTTTATTTTGATGGTTCTCCTCCACGAGTTTTGAGAATCAGTGAGGCTTCTACGTATGTAGAAGCCTCCATTTTACTGAGGCGCTCCTCCGGTCAGGTCGGTATTCTCCTGACGCGGCTGATTTACGGCGCCCTGTTCGGTTCCCGGGCGGGTTCCTTGCTGTTGAGTGCCTTGCTTCTGCTGTTGTTCTTGCTGCTGCTGTTGCTGTTGCTGCTGCTGTAGTCTTTGCTTTTCTTGCTGCTGCTTCAGCTCGGTCAAGCGCTTTTGAATTGCTTCAGGCGACTCATCAGTAATCGCTTGGTCTTTCATATTCAAGATTTCACTGTACTGCCGACCGGCTTCTCTGTTGGAGAGATTATTGAGCAGATCGAACTGACCCATAGCCATGTTCGTGCTCAAGGCCGGACCGATTTCGCCCAGAACCGGCATGGAGCGTGCACCCAGGTAATTCCATGTAGAACCAGTGAACACACCGCCGGCTGCGGAGAACGGTTTCCAGAGCATTCTCGAATTAGCCCAAGGAGCTTGCGCCAACACTGCTTGACCAGGTTTGGCAGCCATACCGCCAAGCAGGAAGGAACTGACGAAGATGTTGTCTCCGGCGTTCTTCCAGGCAGGGGCAACGATTGCATTGCTGATATTGAATTCGTAAGGCTTGCCTGTCTTGGGATCGAGATTACCCTCTCCGCCGTACATATGCTGCCAGGCGGGCAGGTAGTTGGAACCAGCGTAGAAGCTAGCTCCGCCGGCAGAGCCGGCCAGGAAGCGCGAATGATTGAGCTCGGAGAATGTCTTAGCGCCCATGGGCTTAATGACACCGTGACCAAACTCGACAGCTTTACCGCCTCCATAGAGCGAACCAGCAACAAATAACGACTTGACTCCCGCGTTAGCGAAGCTGAAGTCCCTGTTCTCGGCCGATGCACTATAGGCTTCGTGTCCGAAACCTCCAGCCACGCCGATCGTCGGAGCGCCAATCTTGCCGGTGGCAAATCCCCAGGATTTGGAGAGCAATCCTTCTCTCTGCAGTTGAGCAGCGCCACCGAAGCGTCCGGCCAGCTTCGCTTCAGCTGCAGCTTCCGGCACCAGGTTACGCAGAAGATTCAACTGCGAGGGATTTTCCAGAGTGGCATTCTTGAGTGCCGGAGCAAGAAGATCATCGCCTTTCAAACCGCTGGCCGCCAGATCATCAAGCATTTTAGTGGCCTGAGCCGTAGCAGTCTTCAAATTCTTGGCGCCAAGAAGTTTCGGCTCGATATTTGGAATTGCCTTGAGTGCGGCTTGCAACTCGCCCGCTGTTCTCATTGCCAGGACTTTCTCACCGGTTGCCGTAGTGATGACCGGAAGGTCAGCAGCAATCAGTTTTTCGACAACAGCCTGGTCTTTGACCACGATGCCGCCTCTTTGCGCAAGTATTTCTCCGTATTTCGGAGCATCCTGTGCAAGTTTCAACTCAGGCGCAAACTTTTTGACTGCTTCGCCCAATTGGCTGGTGAGTGCCGATTTCTCGGCATTCGCAGCACCGGAAAGTGCGGCATCGAATTCCGCGATTTTGGTGCCATTGCGGCCGGCATTCATATTGATAAGAGCAGTACGATTCTTGTTGGCTCTGATCAAAGCTTCGAGTTGTTTATCTGCAGCCAGGAAAGCTTCATCGCCCATGGCGGCTTTCTGTCCGGCCAGTGCGGTTCTCTCGGCAGTGAGACCTTCAAGAGTTATGAGCTTACGCGCATTGGTAGCTTCGTCGACAGCAAATTTCATACTGCCGGCGCCGCCACGCTCTATGACCGAAGCCATCGCCACATCATCGGCATTGCGCATGAAGAGTCTCGGTACTTTCATTAGACCGACGCCGCCCAGGGTCAGACCCGTACCGGTGGCAATACTTCTGCCCCAGGTATTGTCTTCG
>JAIETE010000156.1 GCA_019745505.1 Candidatus Obscuribacterales bacterium
ACCCGCAAATAGAGCTTGTCTATAGCGAAGCGGCGCCGCAAGAAATACAACATCGCCTGGCTAAGCTTCTTCAATTCACAGTAAAGAATCCGAAGCCCCTGACTCGCACCTTGGTCGAACCGGTCCCTGCCTTGCGCAATAGCAAGAGCGGCAGGTTAGATGCCGAGAGAATAGCTGATGCTTTTGGTATCGCCCTCAGTGATGTTGCGCGGGCTGTGAATAAGTCATACAGCACCGTTCATAAGACTCCTGACTCTTCGGCGCTACAAAATGCTTTGTATCCATTTGAGCGAATTGCTGGGGCAATTAAAACATTGACTGGTGGAGCACTAGAGCCAGGGCTGAAAATTTGGCTCAATGCCCCAAACAAAGCATTCCCAAAAGATATGCCAGTGGAGCTAATCAAAGAAGGACACGCTAGCATGTTAGCCGACATGCTGGAAGATGTGTTGTTAGGACAGCCGGGATAGATGCACTCAGAAGACGTTTTGGCAGATGTACTGGCGAACCTGCCCGCTGTCCCAATAAACGGTACATATCATCGATCGGTGGCTAATGCTTCGCTTTATCGCAAAGGGCGTAAGCCGAAACTACTTTTTTCACTCGGTGCCGGAATGAACGGCGCTCGCTTCACGCCAAAGGGCGGGCCGCCTTGTCTGTATGTATCGGCGCAACCAGTAACAACTTTGTCTGAAGTGTCAGGAATCGCTTCATCACTTGTTCTTGCAGGGCTGGTAGCCATCCCGCAACCGACAACCGCCTTCAGCATGAATGTGAATCTACATCGAGGAATTTTGGACCTTACCAACACCGACAATCTAGATAAACTCGGGACGACTTTAGCGGAGCTTGATGGTCCCTGGGAAGAACAAATGAAAAATGGTGAACCTGTGCCAACTCAGGATTTGGCGAAAGCAGTGTATGAATCAAAGCGCTTTCAAGGATTGCAGTTTTTCTCTCATGAAGCGCCTGGACAGGTTAATATCATGATTTGGACAGAGACGGTCAAGGCACCATCCGTGGTGGAAGTGATCGACGGCTCGGGCAAACTGGCCGATAGGATTCCGAAAATACGCAAGCGTCGGACAACCACATAACAGTAGATTGGGTCCGCCAGCCACGACGTTTATCAAGGCTTTGTGGCTTCGTAGTAGCACGAAAAATCTACGTGGTTTCCGTGCTGCGCATTTCTGCCGCAACAAATAACATAAGTTTCGGCAGTAATACGGAGTTTCGCCCATGTTAATGGAAGCAGTGAATGTAAGAGCACTTTATCAAGCAATTGCTGATGCAGAAATGAGGCATGGAAGATACTGTCCTGAAGCCGCTCACGCAGTCTTTGAGCTGATGGATTACTTCGAAAGCGTTGGCGACCGCGATGGCGTCCGTCACTGTACAAGCTGGCTTCAAAACATCGCGAATAGACACCCCGAAACCACAGAATCAATCAGAGCACGGGCATTGGCTTCAACAGTCAAGTTAGGCCAGGCAATTACCCGAAAGTGATTAGGGCTTTGGCTTTTACCGATCATCCAGCAAGTCGGCCGGATGAATACCCAATGCCTTGGCCAGACGGGCCACTTTTTTGAGAGTCGGATTTGCTTCTGCTCGCTCGATAGTTCCTATGTAAGCTCTATCAACATCGATCTCGGCCGCAAGATCCATTTGTGACCAACGCTTCTTCTTCCGATAGATTAGTACATTTTTGCCAAGAGTTTTCAACAGGCGTCTTTCTTCTTTCATTTCTCCTTTTTACGGATTTGGCGTTATCTATGCGACGTGATTTATCACGCGCAACAGGAGTCAGACCTTCAAAACATCGGGATTACCAGATTTTCAAAAATTAATCAAAGTCGGTTTCTTTTTCTGGGTACAACATTGATGTCGGGCAACGGAAGGCACAATATGCAACAAAATGGTCTGCCCTTATTCCAAGCAGTCGCGGACGCTGAAACCGCCTACGGCAAGACCGATCTGCGAACGGCCGCTGCTTATATTGACCTGTGCAAATTCTACAAAGAGACACGAAATATCAGCGGCGTGAAAGACTGCCTGAAGCGGCTCAAAGCCATAGCAAAGGCTAATGCCTATGCCCTTGAATCTGTCGATGAGCTAAAAAAATACATCCGCAACTATTGAGCGTTTGTGAATTGACAATAAATGTTTAGCCTTATCCTAATCGCCCGCGCGCTTTTTGAGCTGGGCGATGCGGTCGGTCATCTCGTTGATGGCGGGATCGACCACCTCCAGTACGATCTTGGGTACGCCCGCCTCCTTTAAGTCCGAAATAAAGCGCTCTCGATCAGCAAGCCAGTTGCGATGACGCTCTTGAAGTTCATCAAGGACACTGCGGCCGCCTGGTCGGTTCGCAGATAGGACGCGCTTTCGATGACGTAACCGATATGTACATCCGTCTTGTCCAGCGGATGCATTCCCGTGCGCGAGAAGCATTGAATCAGCACCGTCTTGATAAAGCAGCCGAAACTGACGCCCTCGTCGAAACCTTGCACAATGTCTCATTGGCATACAAAGCCGACGGTGATGCCAACGATCGGTTACAGGCTATTGGAGCTGTGATCGGTCACCAGATTGACTCAATTATAGAGAAGTGCGAGAAACATTCTTTGCTTGCCGGCAATAACTACTTACCACTGCTACCGAAGTTCTACAAAGGACAAAGAGCCGTTTTCTTAAGCTTCTTTGAGAGCGTTGACTTAGTGTCTACATCACAAGATCAAGCCGTGATCAGTGCTATGAAATTTGTTATCGAGCACAAGAATAATCGTAGCGAGTGGTTGCCAGCCCCTCGGGACTTGGATCTGTCATTCATCTCCGACACATGGATGTCTATGATCACCGGCAAGAAAAATTCCAATGCTTTGTTCGACAAAGTTCATCGACGCAACTTTGAACTCTGCGTTTTCACGCAGGCTATGAATGAACTCAAGTCCGGCGACCTTTGTATTCCCCTAAGCGACAAGTATCGAGACTATCGTGACCAGCTCATCTCTTGGGATGAATACGAAAAAGGTATTGGTCTTTTTGCCGAACAGGCTGGTATCGAGGTTGATGCTAAGCTCTTTTCTGAGAAGTTGCGAAAGGAGCTGAATGCAGCAGCACACAAGGCTGATCGAGGCTTCCTCGATAATGAATACCTGGTAATCGAGAATGGTGAACCGACACTAAAACGCTTAACGGCAAGCCAGAAACCGCCGGGACTGGAATCTTTCGAGGCTACCGTCAAACAATACATGAAGGAAAACGATGTTCTGAACATTCTCTGGGAGACAGATCAGTGGCTTAATTGGACAAAGCATTTCGGTCCAATCTCCGGGCTTGATACAAAGATTGAGAATCCACAGGAGAGATATGTCATAACCAGCTTTTGTTATGGCTGCAATCTCGGACCAACTCAGACAGCACGCTCTGTAAAAATTCTTGACCGTCGCCAAATATCCTTCATCAATCAAAGGCATGTGACTGAGCAAAAACTGAACGAGGCAATTGTTACGGTTATCAATGCTTATCGCGACTTTCCTTTGCAAAGGTTGTGGGGACTTGGTAAATCGGCATCAGCAGACGGCACCAAGTGGGATCTGTATCCACAGAATTTGATGTCTGAATACCATATCCGTTATGGCGGGTATGGTGGCATCGGCTATTATCTAGTTGCCGACAGCTACATTGCTCTCTTCTCTCGCTTCAGCACATGCGGATCATGGGAGGGGCATTACATCTTAGACTTCGTGACCGAGAACAATTCCGAAGTTCAGCCTGATATTGTGCATTCCGATACCCAGGGGCAAAGTGCTCCCATCTTTGGTCTTGCAAACTTGGTTGGGATTCAGCTTATGCCCAGAATTCGCAACTGGAAGGACTTGCACTTTTACAGGGCTGATCCAGATATCCGATACGAGCACATTGACGAGCTGTTTACTGAACAAATAGATTGGACTCTGATCGAAACAATGTTGCCGGACATGCTGCGCGTTGCCCTCTCAGTCAAGGCCGGAAAAATTACGCCATCCTCAATTCTTAGAAGACTTGCGACATACAGCCGCAAAAACAAACTCTATTTTGCCTTCCGTGAACTTGGCCGTGTGATTCGCACAAAGTTTCTCTTGCAGTACATGTCAGACATCGAAATAAGGCGCATGATTTCTGTTGCTACCAACAAAAGCGAGCGCTTTAATCAATTTGCCGACTTCCTGCTATTTGGCGGCAAAGGCATGATTGCGGAGAATGTGCGCGACGAACAGCGAAAGGTCATCAAATACAATCACCTGGTGGCTAATCTGGTCATTCTGCACACTCTAGTCACCATGAGCGAAGCCCTAAGGAAAATGGTTGAGCATGGTCACTCAATTGATCAGGACGCGCTTGCCTGTTTCAGCCCCTATCAGACAGAACATATAAATCGTTTCGGGGAATATGAACTAAAATCACGTCAAGAGACTGCACCGATGGAATCAGCCATGAACATTACATTCCTGGATGATGTCATGGTGCCATCGGGTTTTTGACCAGGATCCTTACCGACGGTCAAGCTAGCTTCCTTTTATGAGTGCGGGTTTGAGCCGATGGCTTTCTGCCGCAGAGGTGAAAGCTTGTGAGCTTTATCACTGGCTTTTTGATCTCGGCAGGTGCTCCATTTACTTCTTTGGAGTAGGCATTTATTGCGAGCTTGCCAAAAATGACGATTTCGCGGCCTTTGGTTATTGTGTTGAGAACGCGCTCAGCTAAGCCGTTCCAGGCTTCAACATCTAGCCAAAGGGTTTTGTCTTCGTCTTCTTTGGAAGAATACTCTTTCACCGCTAGCGAAAATTTGACGAGCTGGTTGCCGGTGTCATCAAATGTTTGTGATTCAGGATCTTTGCCGACATGTCCGACAAAACTGCATTGATTGTTCATAAGTTAGTACCTCCAGGCGTGTTTACGTGCCGCCCAAAGACACAAGCGCTAGCCCGCTTTTAGATGCTCAATGGACGCGATAGCGCCCGCAGGGATTTGCCATTGAAAGCAGAGAAAAGTTGTGTCATGGCTAGCACTGTAAAAAACACGTCGGAGGTACCAAACTATGAAAAACCAAAGCACAGACGGCATCGGCAGAGATACGCAAAGCAAAATGAAGAAACGTGCAACAACAAGTGGTATCGTCAGCGGTGACAAGAAATTTATAAAGACGAAACAATCCGTAGAAGTGATGTGAGAACAGCGCAGGAAAGAACGGCTTCAAGACAGCAAAGGCAAGAGTCGAATAGATTTTCAAAGCTCCAAAACCACTCGACCCAAAGAAACTGAGCAGCAACGCACTAACCAGCCATGTATGCTCTCAAGCGATCGCGGCAAAGCCTGAATAGAATGAACCCGCAAACAAACAAGAATAGCTAAAAGAAAGGCTTACAAGAGGCTCAGTGCGCAAGTCTCACGAACAAATAAATCAGCCACTATCCAAGAGCAGTGATTCATTACGCAATTCCAAAATGTCAGAGCAGTAATCCGAAACTAACCACCGCCTGTCAAGTTCTTCCTTTACTTTGAACAAAACAACGCGCAAACGCCTTTGGGCCGCCACATCCCACGTTCGCTCTAGAGCAGTAAAGCAAAGAGTCTCAAGAAATTGAAGGCTCAGGCTATCAGACAACTCTAGCGATTTAGGAAGATGTTTTAAAACAGCAGACTCCCAATCAAAACTGTCTTGCATGGCTTGACTAGAGAGATGTTCTAGATCCGGAACAAAAACCGATTCTACGAAAGCCTCTTCCAGAACATCAACAGCAGTAACAACCGGTTCTAAAAGAGCTTCATCAGAACAAAGAACAGAATCAAAAAACTGAGCAACTTCTCCTTCTTCTTCAACAGACAAGACAAGGGGTCTTGAAAGAACCTCAGAAGGGGCAAGGGGCAGCCTAAGATCGCCTGGCCCGTTTGACAACTTGAACATTCCCCAAATATCAATATGCCGATTTATCGTCTGCTTTCTGCATCCAGAAAGTCGGGCCAAGCCTCTAACAGTAACCTGTCGTCTAGATTCCAGCAGTTGTATTAGCGCCGCGCGAATTTTAGTACGAGCAGCTTCTTCACGACCGACATTACCCTTCTCAAAAAATGTGGGATACCAAACGCGTCCGGTACTTTTTGTAAGGACAACTAGGCGGTCGATAGCGCGTTCCGAGAGTGCATAAGGTTCCCTGACGACTGCCGGGGAATCAGATGCTTGCCAGTGGCATGCTGAGCGAATATCCTGGGTGATTTCGTGCCAGTTTCCTTGTGTGACAGACTTAGAGTAGCCATTGTGTTTCTCTTTGAGCCAAGACTCAATTTCAGAAGCCCGTTGATCGGCCCGAGCAATGCCTGGCAATGCTCGCACGCCCATGGTGGCATCTCCGTACCATAAGTAGTGCCCAATGCAAAGTTGGGCATGATGCCTTTGTCCAAAGGCTGTTAGACCATTAGCCCAATACTCACGGCCAGCTTCCCAAACTTGCTCGATCATGCCGGCGTTTGAAAATAGAGCAGCGAAACCGTCCTCGTCGGGATTGGCTGTAGCAGCATTTGCTTGCTGAGCATCTAACTCTTTGACGCGAGCGGCAATCTTTTGCCTGACTAAATTCCAGTCATGAGCATGACTGTCTAAGTCGTCCAAGAAGGTAGCTATTGCCTGTTCAGTTGTTAGTTCGGCACGGTGATATTTGACGGCGCCCTGGTCATCCAGCCAAGCAAACCCCTTCTGCAAGGGTAGCCGGAGTCCATTTTTAGAGGGGAAAATCTCGAGCTGTCCATTTTTTATTTGGAAGCCTTCTTTTTTGAGCCATGCCTTTAGCTCCATATTTAGTGGCGCAGAATCGACAGCATGACAAAACGGCAGATAAATATGCCAGCCGCCACTGTGGCTAGATCGATACAGAAGAGGGCTTGTAAAACCTACACTGGCTAGAGTGTGCCGTAATCGCGCTAAACCAATTTCGTTATGGTATTGCCCAGCTTTATCGACATCAAAAACAGCAAATTTCGTTTGCTCGGCCCAACGGCATCCTTTGTAAGAATCGTCAGCAGCATCTATTGCCTTGAGTATTTCTGCATCCGATAGACGCCGGTTGCGAGTCTTCCAATCAAAATCCTTTTGCTTGACAATGCAACGCTCACGATTGGGATAGAGAGCAAGAAAACGCAGCTGGGGATCAGTACCAGCAGCGTTCAAATTCTTTGAAAATTCAGGCTTCTCTTTGGTAGCGGGCATAGGCTCCGTTCGGGCTGCATTGACCAGAACAGGCACTAGCTGTGCGCAAGTAGAACCAGCACTCTCCACGTAGAGGAGCGCACAGGAACATGTCCGGTAATGTCTTATCCCTTATCTAATCTGGGACGCATTGACCTAACGGCACCATTCGTTTATCCTTGAGTGACTTCGGGAAACTTGTCAAAAAACCCGACGACAGAAGAAAACTGAATAAACGAGGTCCGAAAAGATCTCACGAACCATCGCCTCAAGCGATGGTTTTTGTTTTACGTGCTTTTAGGAAGATCTGCTTTCTAGGGAGCGGGGCTCCGCGCATATACAAAAGATATCGGACTTCCAAAGTAGTCCAAGTGACACTATATAAGGTGCGTAATTATTAATCAAGTTCTTTAGATCCACAAGCCACTGTTTTAGCGGTTGCGAAAAGCACAGAAATTTCCGTGCTTTCATTTCTGTGCACAAGGAGCGCATGAATTGAGGATTTTACAGCACCGTTTGCCCTAGAAGGATTGTTCATCTGGAAGAGAAGAAAGAAATTTCCGAACGCCTGGTAATTTTCCTTCCGTCGAAAGGAAGAGCGCTTCTGTCGAACAGAAAACGTCTCAAATGCAGTTCGGAAATCCAGAAACGCAACAACAGTAGGCACCCCAAGGCGCACAAAAACCAACACGACTCATCACTTCTGTGCTGACGACGGAAGGATTCAGAAACAGGACGGCAATTTTCTGCACTCTTCCGTACACTTTTTGCAGCGACGGAAAGAAACGCGAGCCCGCACTTCTGATTAACAGAAACACCACCAAGGAGCCCACCGGTATTACAATGGAGGACAGAAATGTTTCTGCACTCGCCTGTACATAGGAGCTGTTAGCGTGAGAACTTTCTCGCTGGGAAACGTTCGAGCAAATCATCCCAGGCTCCGCACAGAAATTGCAAAGTGTCCAAAGTCCATTTTCCGTGGCACTTCGGAAGGAAGCAAAAACTACATTGGCAGCGGCTTACAGATGAAGTACAATATTCGTAATTTGGTGCGCGATCCCTTTGGATATACTTTTCATCGCCACCATATATGGAGTGCGTGTATGGGTAGAACAATTTCCGTCAAAGAGGTGGCACAGGCCTTAGGACTGACTGAACGAGCAGTTACCTACCGATTGGAAAAGGGCCAGTTAAATGGCACTCAAACACCCAATGCTTTTGGAAAACCACAATGGCGAGTTTTTCCCACGAAGGAAATTCTTGACGGACTTAAAAAACTACAGCCACAAGATGGTGCTACCGAAAACAAGCAGCCCGGTTCACAAGATATAAACTTTTCGCCTGACAACCAATCCGTTGATGTCGAGGAAGCCGTCTATGCTGAAGTGGAAGACTCCGATACCAAACAAGCACAAGCTGACTGGCAAGCAGTTGCTCAAGAAACCCTCAAGTCATTAGCCGAAGAGTTGGTGCGCCCGCTGGGCGAAACCATTAAACAACAGCAACAACAGTTGGTTGAACAGCAACAGTTGCTGATAGAGAAAGACAGACTTATCGAGGACAAGGAAAGACAACTCAAGTTGCTTCCGGATCTAGAAATGCAAGCTGAAAGAGAGCGTAAAAATGCGGAAATCAAAGAACTTGAAACACGGGCTTTAAAAAAACAAATTGCCGCACTTGAGGAGCAAGTTGAAGTAAGCGTCAGCGCTGAAACAGCAAAGCAGTTAGAAGAAGAGAAGGCCGCTAAAGAAGCAGAACTTGCGATATTGAGAAGTGAGCTTGAGGAAGAACGCAAGCTCAAAGCGGATGAATTGCTATCCTTAAAAGAACAGCTAACCGCTATTTCTCAGAAACTTGAGACCACGGAAAGATCATGGTGGAAGAAGTTTTTCGGGATTCAATAGTCTTGGACTACTGCCAGTGAATCAACACAATGATTAGCGCGACATAGCGCTACTTATTATTGTTCATTAAATATTTTCGCCGCGTTCAAAGGCTTGGAACAGGCACAAACAGCGCATGTTGGCTACTAGCAAGGCAGTGGGGCCTATAATTAGCGAGCACCATATTTGGTGGAGCGCTTATGAAACCCCGCCGTGACGCAACAGTCACGAAGCGGGGCTTACTCTTTATCTTGCACTCGCGCAAGCGCTCGTGCCTGCGGATCTCACGGCGTAGAAACCTCATTTCGCAGCGTGACATTTCCGCCAATGATAAAACGCATTCCCGCTACTCATGAGGTATCGACAATGATCTGTTCAAACACAATTCACACTCTCAATTTTGTTCTTTGTCTTGCTGGGGCAAAGATCCTTTGGCTAATTCCAGACAAAGATCTGGCCCGGTCTGTTATCGAAGCCATGCCAGCGGCAGCAACCGATAACGAGCCTTTGCCATCGGTTGGACGTGCCGCCAAACTTTTCTTGACCGCTGCTCTTGTTTATTGTTTCGTGCAGGCATCGCCGCCAACATGCTCCCAATTATTAGAAACAGCTTGGTCAGCTTGTGAACATTCAGCATGTTGGTGCGGAAGTTTGGTATTACAAACTTTGTGGCGCAACCCAATTACGGTCCTTTAGATAAGTTACTCCTTGCCTCTACAAACGCTGTTTGCTGCGCGCAAGGACATCTCCCAGGCAGAAGCCCGGCAGGAGACCTTGCCGGGCTTCCTATCGCTATATGCAAGTACACCGGATTTATCGTCAGCAGAGTAATCTAAACGGGGGAGCCGATAATATCGCGTCTCCCCCATTTGGCGTAACCGGCTATTCATGCGGCTTTCCAGCACATCGATGTTAAGAAAGTTGTAGACAAAGCTACATCACTTGAAAGAGTGGAAAAGCAGTAACCGACTTTAATCCAGACGGGGGACAGCTTTGATAGGGTCGCAACGACAGCTTGACAAAAATATTCGTGCTCCAAAGTTCCCAAAATGCACTCACGCTGATCATTCGGACGTGCTCCGCACTATGAAGCCCTCCTTGTAAGCTCAAGAATAGGTTAGCGGTGTAGGCGTTGACTTGGAATCCAGATGTAAAAGGGGAAGCATGATGAGTAAAACAATTAGCAGGCGGGACAAACGGCCACATCCGCTTAGAACACGATTGAATCAAGAAGACACCGAGAAAGTAAGAGAGTTGGCCATTATTCGAGATATGACTACTGCCGAACTTTTACGGGAGGCGATCCTACAGTATTTAAACTCACATTTACAGGAACGCGTGAACGAAATCGAAGGTATTTACGCGCAACAGTTGGTTTTGTGCATTGGTGCTCTAACTGAATGTATCAAAGACAGCGCGGACAGATTCTGCAACATTCTAGAACGCGGTATCGATCGCATTTGTGGACTATTAGCTCGAAATTTTTACACCGTCCAAGCGCTTTATTTATTCATCGGAAAATCTGATGAAGAGACTGCCACACGGCTTAGAGAATGCACCATTCTTGCTAAACGGCAACTCCGCGAAAAGCTTGAGCCGGAGGCAAAAGAATTAGCGGCGGCAGTAAAGCACACAGTAATGCAGGTGTAATTATGAATGCATATACATTGCTGTTCCCAGCAAACGAAAAGGGCTACGAGCAAGGCTTATCGTATATCGACATTATTGGCGCAAGAGGATTGCTTTTCAACGAACATGATGACTGCATCTCGGCTGAATCAATCAAGTTTCTTTTTCGAGCATTGAGAAGTAAACACATTGACTTAAATGATCGCTACTACGCACAGACAGTCGTATTCGTAGGCAAGCTTTCATCAAAGGCTTCCCCGAAGTTAGTCAGAGAAACAATGTCGAAATTTCAGGAAAGCATTGGTGATATTCCAAACTGGTTTGCGACGGTCAAAAATGCCAACACACAAATCGAATTGCTGATTCCGACAAGGGATCTGAATGGAAAAAATCTGGTTCTGAGTGAACCAGATTTGCACTTGTTAGCAACATTTGCCAAGGCAGTCTCTGCGAAGGAAGCCAAATGACGATTCTTATTCATAGATATTTGTCCGGTCAAGATGCTCACAGAAAAGCAAAAAAACACTTGAAGTACATCCAGCACCGAAAAGGCAGAGAAGGCAAGGCACGTCAATTTTTCAACGAGCGACAAAACAACATGCCGGCAGAAGAAATAGAACAATTAGTAAGCCGCATGTCTTCACGCGAGGTCGTCGTGCATAAGTTGATGTTCTCGCCAGACGCACACACCGACCTGAAATATTACTGCCGCATAATGATGCGGCATTTGGCAAGTCGTAAAAGTCTCGACCTAGTGTGGTTTGCCGTTGAGCATCATCACACCGATCATTCTCATTTGCACGTTGTTGTGTTGGGAAAAGATCGAAATGGATTGCCAGTTCGAATCTATAAAGACGATCATTCCTTCTTGCGATCAACGTCCGGGCGTTATTTCAATCGTCAAAGACACCTTCAGCGAAAGATAACGGCACGGTGGTTCAAGAGTTTTGAGCGCGAAGAATATGCCTGCGAGAAAAGTCGGGAAGACCAAGCGAAGAGAGAACCAAAGCAGAAGGCACAAGCCAACTCCAAAGAGCAGAATTACAAAGTACTGCAGGCGAAAGTAAAACCACATAGCAAGAATGTATTACTTGATTTGATTGAGAATTCAGTTCGCCGTGCAGCACAACGCCAAGCGAAAGAATTTGCCATAGGGCTAGAACGAACACAAAAGGAAGCCGAAATTAAGCTTCAGCGCAGCCTTAATAAGGCAAGAGAATTGCACTGATGAACAATTTTATTGAAAGCTTAGTATTAGATGTGATACCAGAGATTATTCCGAACGCTGTAGTTACGGCGTTAGCCAAAAATGGCTGGGAAAGGCTTCTATACAACAAAGACAAGATGTGTGTAACAGCACATCTTGAGATAAAGAACACCATATTGGGCGACGACTGGATCTGCAAACTTGCTTGCAGTGTTGCTTGGAAGCCTAACAATGACCGGATTCGATTGGATGTAGAAATCACCGAAAAGAATCACAATTGGTCGCAGGGGATGTGCAAAGAGATGGTATCAGAACTAGCCTCAGAAATAGACACCAACATACGTGACTTGCCGCCATCAGCGTTGAAAGTCTCAACAGGAGCCAGACTAGGAACTCTAGCAGATCTGATGGATGCCGGTTTTGTTGACTGGTATTGCGGACCTCAGAATCTGATAATTACAAAGATACCAACCAAAAATGGACCTCTCTATGTGCGAGTGCCAGTAAAGTACTCGGTACAGCATTGCAGCGCTAAAGGAGCAACGGGCAGTGGAAAAACCGTGGCGTACTTCACAGCAAATTTAGCTGATGAAGCCACACTGGGCTGCAACGCAATAGTTACAGAGGCAAAAGGTAGTCGGGGTAGAGCCGACCTATTCTGCAAGACAGCAGGATACCGCAAAGAACATGGTCATGAAGTGTTTTACATTGATCCTTCTTCGCTCCGGTCGCATAGATTCAACATTCTCGATTTGGCCACCACATATGATGATGTTCTCAACATCGTCGATATAGTGATGCGCAGCACCACACTGGGCACACACAAGGGCGACCAATTTTGGCAGATGGCAGAATCATTATTGCTACAGTCACTGATTCTGCATTCAATTTCTCTACGCAACGACGGACACTGCCAAATGTCCAGCGTTTTCGATCTCTTAGCTAAAGGCGCGACGGCACTTAGTCCAATACTAAGCCGCAGCGAAATACCGGAAGCTGCTTTTTTGTACGAAGGCTTTCTTCAAAATTCGACCGATGACTTGAGGAATTCAATTGCAGGCGGCTTGATGAGTAGATTGAGCATTTGGAATAGCCCTCGTATACGGGCTTTGACAAGCAAAACTGACCTCGATTTTGCCGCACTTAAGGGACAACTTTTCACTTGGTACAACGCGGTGCAGGCAGATCGGTTTGAGCTTAAACCGTTGGCAGCACTGACGTTCAACGCCACTTTCATGGTCATAGCAAAGTACAGCTTCGATCATCCGATAAAGTACTGCGCAGATGAACTAGCGAATCAAGGGAAAGTGCGAAACCTGGCACAAAGGCTCACGATCATGCGCCACGACAATATTTCATTTTCATTTGGGTACCAGGATTTTCAGCAATTGAAAAATGAATTTGGCGAGGAAGCCCCTCTATTTGCCAGCCAGCCAGCAATAAGGATCATATTTCCGCCACGGGATCTCGAATCGGCAGAACGCGCAAGCAAAGAGCTGGGCACACAAGAAGAGAAAATCACGGTCATTACCAGTAGTGGGCAAATAGAAGAAAAAACGGAGGTTCGGCCGGTAATGCCGGTGAGTGAACTCATGCAGATGCAGCCTGGCGAAATAATGGTATTCACGCCGGTTGCACCGCCTGTTAAATTGCAAGCACTGACGTGGCAGTATTATTCTGAGCAAACAGATGAACAACGATACCCGCCACCATATCCACCACCATTGGATGTGAACGAACACTTAGGACAGTCTGCTTCAAGAACGGCTCAACAAGGAAGCACAGAAGACTTCTCTCCAAGTCGCTTCATTGATTCGGATGCGGATCTACTGGGAGGATGGGCTGATTGCTAGCAACATTCGCCGGATTGCCATTGGGCATAATTAGCTTTCTGGTGGTCGCAAATTTATGCGGCGGCTTCGTAAACAACGGAGTGCCAATCATTGCCGGAGCCTTAGCAGGTTGGCTGGTGTGGTCACATTTCAAGAGATTGGATCGGAGCGCATTCCAATCGTTGTTAAACCCAGAGCCAGATTTCTGGCCGGTATCATTGCCAATTGCTTGGGGCATTGCTAAAACGAACTTCGATGGCGGCTTCATGTTGGCTAGTCCATCGGGACTAGCAACATGGCATTGCACCCAAGCCGATCAAATCAGCGGCATTCTCACGGCGCGACTGGATTTTACAGAACCGTCAGGCACGTCTAATGGTAATAGACTGGAACAGCAAACGATAAGCGCAGCCGTGCGACTTACAGCCTTAAACGAAACAACCAGAATCGTAATTTGCTTTGTCAGCACAACTGACTCAAGCAGTGTTGAAAGTATAATCAGAGCCACAGAATCTAGATTGCAAGAGCATCTAGAGCAATTCATAGAATAAATGTATCGGATTTTGATGATGCTCCAAATTCTAAGCTGCCGGCAGCTTGGTAGAAAACTTTTTGAATCACTCTCTGGGATAATAAGAGGACAGCCCATGCAATAGAACCAAGTGATGGACACAGCGGAAGAAGTAGTAAAAGTAACGATTGACACCAATTGCATAATTGCATTGGATGAGAATAGACCGCAGGCACTTGCGTTGAGAAAGCTCATATCGCTAAGTGATGCAAAACGCATCGAACTACGAGTGCCTGCAATTTCCGCATCAGAAAAACAAAAGGACAATAGATACCTTGGTAATTTCAAACATTTCAAAGAACGGCTTGTAAGGCTCGGATTGGAAAGCGCCAAAATAATCTATACGCTAAATTATCTAGGAGTTACTTACATTGGAACCTCGGTGCTAGGTGGCCCAACTCTGATGATGCTTGAAAGGGAAATTCATGAGATTTTGGCACCCAACAGACCGATCCATTGGTCGGGAGACATCAAAGAGAACTCTGAATCAATAAAGAGATGGCATAAATGGCGAAACACGAAATGCGACGTAATGGCGTTTTGGAGCCATGTTTGGTACGGTGGCGGCATTTTTGTGTCTGATGACGCAAACTTTTCCCGTAAGAAGGATCAGTTAATTAACCTCGCTGGCGGTGCAGTTGTTACCAGCGATCTGGCCCTGGAAACCATCAAAAATAATTCCGCCCTGTCACCTTACCCTGAAGACCTGAGAGACTTCATAAAACGGATAGGGCCACAAGATAGGGCACCTGTGCCTCAGACTTTCGGTTATTACTGGAACATGCAAAAGGAAAGGGAAGTAAATCGTGGACGAACAACAGATACGAAATCTGTATGAGGCATTTGGGTTGGCCATGTATCAGGCTCAATGTATCGAACGACAGCTCGCTATACTGTTGGTGAGTTTACAAGAGAAAAGCCCGCAAAACAGAACGACTCTAGAACTAGAGGCACTTTATACGCGAGCCTTTCAGCGAACTTTAGGACAGCTACTAGATTTGGTTCGACGAGAAGCAAGCATACCGGCAGAAATGGAGACCCGCTTAACAGAAGCCTTAAGCACAAGAAACCATCTCGCACACAACTATTTCTGGGATCGCGCCGGAGAAGTACAAACTGTGACCGGAAGACAGTTTATGATTCAGGAATTACGGGAAATAGCAACAAGATTTGATCAGCTTGACGAAGAGCTGACTGCCTTAATGCAAGGATGGACAGAGCAGTTTGGAATTACGCAAGCAGTTCTAGAGTCAGCAATGCAGCGATTAAAAGAAGACTCTATGAACCGGTAAAATCTGAAATTGGCTCCCGAATCCCCAACTCCCTCAGCAGATTTAAGAAGCTCACACATGTTACGTTATAGTCAAGAATCGCACCACTGGCGACTCCTAAGAACTCAGAATTGATAAAAGTTCGAAAATCATCAACGAATTCAAGCAATTTTTCAAACGCCGCGATTGAAGGTAGTTGATAATTATCCGAGACAACTTGCGCTGAGTGAGCAAGACGTTCATTTCGGTATTTGCTGGTGGCGGCCAAATGCTTCCTAAAGACGGGACGTTGTTTGGCAAGAACGGAGTCAATATCGTCAACCCAGTTAGCCGTTGGGTTTACACCGTATTTGGTGGCAAAGCTGTTACTGCTTACATTGGGATGTCCACTTTCTTTCGCAAGGCGGAGAATACCGCGAACGGAGCATAAGCGCATGTCATCTGTGCTTTCACGTTCAAAAATCTTCTCCAATCCAAGCACGATTGTTGACAGGCTTTGATTGCTAACGGTGCCAAAATACGATTTTATTTTCGGGTTTGCATTAATGAGTGACGCATTAAGTCCTATCAATTTATAAATGTCGAGGCTTGCCTTAATGAGCGCCAGTTCTTGATATAGCCTAATATTTGCATTGTCCAGGCTTTCCGATCTCATTTAAAATTTCCTCTCCGAAACGATCTTAGCTTACAAGCCAGCCTTAAATCTGCGTAGATGCCGATACAAAGTTTCTCTAGAAACACCAAGCGCAGTACTGACGTCCGCAATTGAAGTGTCTGGATTGGATAGCAGCTTTTGGGCCATAACTGTTTTCTTCATGTCCATTTTAGCTGGTCGTCCACCTTTGCGCCCACGTTTTCGTGCCGCCTCAAGACCGGCGTTAGTTCTCTCCCGAATTAGCTCTCGTTCAAATTCGGCAAGAGCGCCAAAGATATGAAAAATGGCTCTGTTGCAAAGATTGGCCGAAAAATTTGAGACGAGTTATGACACGTGTTTCTCCGTCCGGTTTTCTGATTATGCAGCCTCAAATTCATCCATGAGTGATTTCCAAAACTCGCCGTA
>JAIETE010000073.1 GCA_019745505.1 Candidatus Obscuribacterales bacterium
CCATGTATGTGTTTCAATTACATATCTTGACCGTCCACCACCTGGGTTCCTCATCAAAATCTGTCCAATGACACCAGTTGAACGCCAGTATAAGCAGATAAAACCCTTTCTTCAATAGCAAACACAATTTGTCTTGCAAGTAGAACGAGATGCTTGTCCTTTGCTTGAACTTCCAGAACGGAAATATCGAGTTGCTCGGAAATATCTTCACGGATTCGGATTTGAAAGAATTCTCCTTTGTTATCGTTGAGAACATCAAGGCTTGCAGGTGGATTTTGAATGCGAGTGAAACCTCTTACTCTTGTCGCTCCGGTAAGAGTGACATCGACCCGCGCGCCTATCTTGCGGAATTTTTCTTTTAGGCTCGGAATCATATACTGAGTGTTCTCCTTAATGCCGCGTCCGATTCTACTCATGCAAATTGCACGAGCATACGACGCTGTAACCTACATGTTTCCTTGAGAACGCGGTGAAAGCAAAGGCGTTGCCGAAGGTTTGCCGGTAACGTGTGAACGCTATAGATAAACCAATCAACGATGCCAAATTCTTCATCCGTGCTCTTGAAGCAGGATACCGACTGGCTATTGCATTAGGAAGGACATTCAAGAACTCTCGGTTCCTGTCAGATCATGATCCCTTGCGCTGGCAGAGGCTGAGACAAACAGCCACAATCGCTTCCTGCTAGTTTTCAGAGTTCGGGAGATGCATGATCGATACCTCGCTGCTGGGAGGAACCTTTTAAATGAGCGAATTCAGTGGATGACCAAAAATTCGCGCACTTGAGTGTACTTTTCCATTCTAGCAATGAACAGCAGACTGTCAAGATCTCTTCGTGCAAAAATGCCACCACAATGTTTTGCGTGAAGTTATCGTGTGCAGGCTTGGAAAGCACTTTTCTGTTTAGATCACTTTTTGCTTTTGATCTAGTTTTTTATATAGTGTGGAACAAAAATCGCAGTGTTACCTGTAATCGGGCTCTGGTCAGCACGCAGTCCGATGCCTGCAGGCTGACCATCGATTATCCAACTGCCCATCACCAAATGATAGTCATTGTACTTGGGCAGTTCATGCATCGCTTGCAGAATAAATCCTTCTGCACCATATACGCCTTCCTTTTCTACAGTTTCTTGCGGCTTTTGCGGATCGATAATTGATACGCTTCCTCCTTCGCGACCAAAGATCGGTTTTTTCACATGGCGTGTTTGGCGAAGCCAATGCGCATCAGTGGACTCGTCGTCATAGGCTGTTTCCAAAAGATATTTGTGACCGGGAAATAATTGCCATAGGATAGGCAAAATTGCCTTGTTTGACAGGATCATTTTCCAGGTCGGTTCGATGAATCTAGTGTAGCTGGATTCGGCAAGCGGGCTGAATATTTCTCGCCCGAATTGTTTTTTCACTTCCGCGTCTTCATACATGAGTTGTTCCCACGGATACAACTTGAAGAGCTGAGTTATGATACTTCCATCTAAATCGATCAAGCGGCCCATGCTATCAAAGCCAATGTCGTTCATATAAATGAAACGCGCATCAAGTCCGGCTTGTATTGCACAAGACTGCAGATATTTCACTGTATCCTCATCTTCTGCAGAGTCATCAACACTGGCCAGATGAATCGTCTTGAATTCATTTCTTGCCCGTTTGAAAGACTCAATCAGGCGTTCGTGCAGACTGTTGAATTGGTCTGACGATAAAGGAATTGTTTTTTGCACTTTCAAGTCTTCCAGCCAGAACCACTGCATTATTGATGCTTCGTACAAGGAGGTCGGCGTGTCGAAATTGAGCTCGAGCAATTTCAATTCACCGTTGCTGTACGCAAAGTCAAAGCGTCCGTAGATGGAGAGATCTCTTCGTCTCCACGATTTTCTGATTGCGTAGCGGTATTCCGGTGCAATTTTCAATGCGTCGAAACAGCGCTCCGAACTGTCGCTATTGACCACGAAGTCCACAGCCTGGAGTGACATTTCATAAAGTTCGCTGGTTGCTGCTTCGATGGTGTCTTCTACTTCCTCCATGGTCAAGACACCGCAGAAGGGCTCATCCAACGCTTCCACCCAATACGGGGGATTGTCGAGAACTGCTGCAAGATAACCTGCTTCGTCGGCACGTTCTCGCCAGTTGGTTCGTGCTTTCATTTTTTCGAACTTCATTTCAGTCACTCCCGACAATGAACAGCGAATTGCACTAGTGAATCCAGATTTGGATCCACTTCATGCGTCTAACTTTGGAAGATGCTCTTTTACCCGCCGCTGAAGCGGAAGCCACCAAACCACCCGCGCTGGATTGTGCCACTTGGTTTTGGGCTGCTTGCTCCGCCTGACGGATATCGTGTTATGACGCCATGACCTCCATAATAATGACCGCCGGAGGTTTGGTTTTCTTCTTTGTCTTTGTCCTTGTCTCTTTTCGCGATTGCAGTCGGTGCCGTCGAGCAACCCGTCAATGTCGAGCAGAGTGCCACGAGCGTTCCTAAGGTAATGAATTTGAGTGACTTGCTGCGTTTTTCTTCTAGCTGACTTTCCATGGTTTTAGAAACTTTCCTCTTATCGGAATGCGAGATTTTGCATCTGCAGTTTTTCGATTCTATATCCGGAAAAGGTTCTGCTTGGCAACCGCAACAAAAATTAAAGACTCCCGGAAAGGCAAGCGGGTCCGTCAATTCTGGCTCTTCTGTAATTTGGTTTCTGAATACCTGATTCGGCAATGGGCGTTATCAGGGTTGGAATAAGGCTGAAAAGAGCGCGCTATTCTCGGAAAGCGGATGTCGGAATTGAAACCCATCCTTTTCCTTCCACTTTCCCCCCATTTCCCTTGGCGTAGCCAATTTCCTCTGGATCGCTGAGATGAACAAAAACCCGTCCCTTTCGAAAGTCCACTTTGTCCGCAGTACTGATCATCGGCGTATAGGTGCCGGTTTGCTTGATTTTCCCGTTTGACTCCTTAAAAAGGATAAGTGAGTTCCAATAGCCGGAACCCTCGATACCTTGCCAGGTTACGTGGCTGACTGCGACGGGTCTTTTGCCGTTGAGGCCTATGGCCACCGATTTCATTTTTGCCCATCCGACGACCTTATTTTTGATCCCATTTCCGTGTCTGAACTGGATCCAATCTCCGGGACCTTCTCCCATGCTGGGTACTCGGACTTTCAGGTTCTTTATTTGATCAGTAGTAAGTCCGGCTGCTGTTGCAACCGTAGAAGAAGCAAGGGCGGTTGTGACTGTAGAGGTGAATAGAAGTGTGCAAATTATTGCAGAGCGGCAGTTTTCGCGTTTTCGACAGGTCATTCGGCAACTCCTTAAAAGCTTTCGACCATTGTCTCAGCTGTCTGTTGCAGACTTTTTGCAGGACTAGCGGTCACTAAAAGGTCACGATTGCCTTGTCATTTTTTAGCTTTGCGTGAAATCAAAGTGAAGTGAGCTGTTCAATTCGAAAGGAGTTCTGAAGAAATTGCAGAAGCAAAAAGTGCGCCTGTAACGTGAAAGTATCTTCGCGCTAGTAGCGGTCTATTTATAGGTGTGCCAATGAAAAAACCTTCCAAGCCTTTTGCATTGCTGGCTCTGGGGATTGTAATTTTCACTTCTCAATTGTCCTTAGTCTCTATGAGCGGAAAAAGTATGGAGAAAATTTCTCCGGTGACGACGAGCAATTTTGTTTCTACTCTGCCAAAATCGGCTAGCGATGATGGAAGAGAGGCAGGATTGGCTGACGGTCTGTATCTGATCAAGCGTGAAGCAAGAACCAGGGAAGAACTTGGCCCTCTGGTGGATTCAGAAAAAGTTCTCGTCAATGACTATGAGTTTCTCTCACCCGAGGAACGCGGCGAGACCAGCTACATTGTCGTAAGCAGCGGCGCATATGTGCCGATCATTCTGTCCGGAGCGCCGGTTAAGACAAACGATCAGACAGGAAAGCCCAAGCTGGAAATCTCCCTGGCGGAAGATCAAATTCAGCCTCTGGAAAAATTCACAAGAGAAAATGTGATGAGGAGTGTTGCCATTGTAATTGGTGGCAAGGTCGTCACCATGCACAAGATCCGTGTTCCCATCGTCGGAGGAAAAATGCAGATTACCCGCTGCACGGATCACGGATGCGAAGCCCTGTATACGCAGCTGAAGAAACACTGAAAGTTAGTTGAATGGTTCTTGCTCATTTAGGTTAATTGAAAGCGGCTGACCGTCCAGCTTAGGTTCCCAGTCTCGGACAGTTCCAATCAGCGTAATTTCACCATATGCCCGGTCTTCCATTGCGCCCACAATGGTTAAAAATACAGCGTGAAGACTTGGAGCGATCGAAAATGAGTCTAGGACATTTAGGGATGCCTATCCTGTGGTTTGTCGGCGACTTCCGAAATGTCGGTTTCAACGAGATCATCGGATTTACTGGAGTCTCAGTCTGTTTTGTCGCCGTTGCCGTAAGCTGGTATCAAATCAGGCGCGATGCCCAGAACCAGCCGCGCTGAATCACCCGTCAAAAGTAACGTATTGGCTGTTTTGCACTAGCTTTTGGGCTTGGCATACTGCATAACCAGCTCACCCATATCCAGCCGCTGCTCGCCGACTGTTGAATGCTGTTCGCGATCCTTTTTTGTCACGATGTCGGAAACATCAGCCATCGAAATCGTCTGCAGTAGTTTTTGATCGTCTCTTGCCGGATCGGTGACGAAAGAGGCGCGTATGTGTTTGCATGCTGATTTGTAGTCTTTGTCTTTGAAGTCGAGTCGGATCAGAAGCGAACTGGCGATATCTCGCGCTTGAGAGAGGGCTGAAGAAGGATGCTCTATCAATTCGCAAGGAATTTCATTCGATAATTTCTCTCGCACAGCGATCGCTCGCTCGAGTGTTGTTTTTGCTTTGATTTCATCTCCAAGCGCCAGGTGAGCCTTCGCGGCAGTGGTCAAATACTTGCACAAGCTCAGCGCATCTGCTCCTGACGGCGCAAGCGGATGTTCCTTCAACCATTTTCCCGCTCTGCTCTTAACGCTTGCGTCGATCTCGATCGGTTGGTCCAGTTGAAACTGTAATTGAGCATCGCCAAACGTGGAAAGATAATTGTCAAAGGCTTCTTTGTACTTGCCACGCTTCTCTTGCAGATAGCCGACTCTCTTAATTACCGATTGTGCAACGGCGGATTTTGTAGAAGAAAAGCTCTCCGCAAACCTCGATTTCTCGGCTGCTGTCTTCAGGTTTTTCATTGCTTCAACATCTTTGCCTGCCGCTGCTTGCGCCGCAGCGTAGTGTAAATAGAAGCGAAAGCCGGGGTTGAAATCCGTACCTATTTTCTTGCCGGCCTTTTCGTAGACTTTGATTGCGTCGAGTCGCTTGTGTTGTCCGTCCAGACACTTCGCTCGAAGGTACAGCGCACTTCCCGATTCGCGCTTTGGGAATTTCTCTAGAAGTTTTAGTGCTTCTGTAAAATCCTTTCTGCAGGTCAGGAAGTATATCTTTCCTCCGTCACTCAATTGCTGGAGATATTGCAGCTTGTATTCGGGATGTTTTGCACCGCCTGCGAATGTCGTATAGGCACGACCTTCCTTACTGATAATCCACTTCTTCTGTTCTGCAATTACCTTGGCTACTTCCTGTTTTATCTGCTCGTTTAATTGCGCTTGTTGTGCTGGTGTCAGCCTTTGCTGTGCTGATGATTCCGCCGAGATAAAAAATATGGCAGCCGTTAATGACAATATCGCTGCCACGTCGCAAGACGACGGCAGAACTTTGCGCTTCTGACAGTTTTTGGCTGAGCGAAATTCATTCATCTCTTCGGTCCAACTGTGAAAATCTTGGATAGCGGCTAATTTGGACTTCTTCGGGAAGGCTAATCGTGCACAGCGATTATGATTTCTTGACTTCCCTCTGGTAAGGGATGAACTCCCAGGATATAAGTGTCATTATAATTAACCTCCATGCGCAGTTTCGCTCCATAAACTGGGTCGGATGGTGTACTTGCAAAGTGATGTGCACATTCCAGTCGTAATTGTCGATGACCAAACGGTCATGCGCATTGGCTTGAAAATCGTTCTTGAAAAAATAACCGGCGTGCATGTTGTTGCTGAGGCTCGTGATGGCAGAGAGGCGATTGATATCTGCCTGAAGTTGCGCCCGGCAATTATCTTGATGGATATTTCAATGCCCAATATGGACGGCATTGAAGCGACTGAAATCATCAAGGCGCGTTTGCCTGAGACCCGCGTGGTTATGTTCACTTCCAACGAAGATGAAGTTGCCTTCCTTTCGGCTTTGGGAGCCGGCGCGGATGCGTACTGCCTTAAGGATGCTACGGAGCATCAATTAAAATCTGCAATCGATGCGGTTTTGCAGGGCGCAAAGTGGCTCGATCATGGCTTGGCAAAAAGAGTGCTTTCCGTAAGCGGTTCTGCCTCGCAAAGATTGAAGCGAAATTTGATTACCCCGCAGCAAATGAAAATTTTTGAGTTTATCGAACATGGACTGAACATCGAAGAGATTGCCAAAAATCTGAATTGCGATGTCACCCACGTAAAGATGGAACTTCGCACCGCGGTAGATTGCTTGGAACCCGATTCGATGCGAAAGTCGACGCGTTTGTTGGCAAATCTTCGCCCGATGCTTGAAGCTAAGGATGCAGTCAAGGACTATTCAATTGGCGAAACGCGCGAGAAAAATATTGGCGATTTAGTTTCTGAAAAGTATCGCATCGAAAAGGTACTCGGGCGTGGTGGAATGAGTGTCGTGTACCTGGCGCGACACATTACCCTGGATAAATTAGTCGCTGTCAAAATGATGCATCTGAATATGGTGGCAACCGGTTCGTTTTTGCAGCGCTTTGAGCGAGAAGCTCGAATTGCCAGTGCGCTTCATCACACCAATATCGTCGGCGTTCATGATTTTGGTGAAGATGTGCAAGGGCAGCCGTATTTGATTATGGATTATGTAAGCGGTGAAACGCTCGAGGAGTTGATTGTTGACAGTAAGAGACTGGCACCCGAGTTTTGCCTGCCGATTTTTATTCAGATTTGTGATGCACTATCTACAATGCATAGCAAAGGATTCGTTCATCGCGATTTGAAGCCGAGCAATGTCATTGTTAAGGTTAAGAGCTCAGGAACCCACATTACTCTGGTTGATTTGGGTATCGCCAAATCGATAGTCGATAACAGCACTTCCCCTCGTCTTACAGCCCACGGTCAAATGTTTGGTTCTCCGACATATATGAGTCCCGAACAGTGCGTTGGACAAGATGCCGATACGCGCAGTGATTTGTATGCTCTGGGCTGCTTGATGTATGACGCGCTCAGCGGCGGGCCGCCGTTTGATCATGACAATACTTATAATGTGATGTGGCAGCATGTCAATGAACCGCCGTCTCGATTGCCTTTTTTGGAAGAGAGCAGCACTGTGCCGGAACAAATGCAATCGATTATGTTCAAGCTTTTGCAGAAAGACCCGGAGCTGCGCTATCAGAGCGCGGATGAAGTGAAGGCTGAGTTGAATTTGCTTCTGCAGAATTCATAGTGCCTTCCTGTGAATTCGATTAGTTTCGATAGAAATCAACCCATTCAATAGAGATTGAGCTTTCCTCCGGGCGAACAAATCCCGCTGGAGCGGTGATGTAAATTGAGTTGCCTTTTCGCATGGAAGTGAAACCCTGTCCGAGCTCGATCCGTTTTCTTCGAACGGAATGTGGAATTGCGCCGTCAAACATATTTGATGCCGTATGAATCTTGAATCCTTCGAGTGCTTTGAAATTTCTGAAAGCGAATCGAATGTCGGCAGGCCAATTGCCTTTTACTAGAACAAATTCTGTTTTGCCGATACCACCTCGATAATCGACACAAATTTCCAGAACGTTTTGCTTGATATTAGCCCATGATTTGTCTGCTCTTGGGCGTTTATCCTGTTTCTGCTGCAAAACCGGAGTGCTTGCAAACACCACTACGTTGGCAGTGCAAGCGAAGGCGAACAAGGTCGCCAACAGCGTTTTTGCTTTGTTAATCCCGATCGATTTAGCCACCAGTCGGTAAAAGTTTGTCTTGCTCTTTGATGCCGGCTTGAGTTCCGAAGATGATCTTCGTTATTTTGTTTGCTGTTTTTACAGCAGCAGGAAATTGCAATTTATAGTTTTTCTTGTCAAAAACGATTACCGGTGTTTTGTCTGAAGTCCAGGACGTCAGCAATCTGTTGGTTGTCGATGTCCCTGGCAAATTTGCCATATCCGCTCCTGCAGAAAGGCAAACGACACCCATGATGGTAAATACCGGTCCAAAGAAAATCGGCGCCCAGATCGCGTCTTTGACCTTGGCGATTGCTTTCTCTTTGCGCTCGTTAGGAGGGCAGAAAATGAGCCAAGGCGAAATGATGGTAAGGGGGAGAAATCCAGTCCAGTACCAGATCCTACCTTGAGCGATGGCGACAAATGCTTTGAAGAGGTACCCGGCGCCCATGATCATCAATATAACGCCCAGGGCGAGACCCAATTGCTCCATAAGGCAAACCTCGGCAGTTTAGTAAGTGTGACGCCCGGCAGAGCGCCGACACTTCCACATTACAACGTTTCACCGTTTTGCGGTAGGGGATGGTTCCGGAGCTTGGTCCAGCTTAGCTTTCAAGGTTCGGATGCTTTTGTGCCAGGAGAATGAAAGTGGCAAAGCCGACCGGAAATTGAGCCCTCAGGAGACTTTGCCGAGCAGACTGGGAAGATTGTCTTTACAGGCTATCCGACCGGGGATATGCATAATCGCAAGAAAACAAAGATCCATGACTGATGAGAATTCCAAAAAGAAGGTGAATCCACACCTGATCATTCCGGCAGGAACTCAGGTGGTCACTCTTGTCGAGATTCGCAGTAGAGCCGGTCACCCGCTCAGGCGAAAGGGGACGGTCGGCACAATCATCAAATCTCCTGTGGACAATGACCATGCCTATTTGATTAGGTTTCCGGATGGCGGGCAAGCTAGTCTGCATCGACAAGAGCTGGTCATAAGAAAACATCTCCAGAATGTGGATTTTGATCGACCCGATCCACTTTCGGATCGTGAACTGTTTGAATTTGTAATCTACCAGTGCGTGGTTGGCTCCCGCGCCTATGGACTCGATGTAGAAGAGTCGGATATGGATCGCCGCGGAATCTACCTTCCTTCAGCCGATCTTCACTGGTCACTTTACGGCATCCCGGAGCAGATTGAAGATACGGCGAATGAAGAGTGTTACTGGGAATTGCAGAAATTCATCACCTTGGCGCTGAAGGCAAATCCGAATTTACTTGAGTGCCTGTATTCGCCCCTGATCGAAAAATGCACACCACTGGCGCAAGAGCTGCTGGCTTCGAGAGATTGTTTTCTGTCCAAACTTGTTTATCAAACTTATAACGGCTATGTTCTGTCGCAGTTCCGAAAATTGGAGCAAGATTTACGGACCCGTGGCGAACTCAAATGGAAGCATGTCATGCATTTGGTCCGCTTGCTTGTATCTGGAATCACGATTTTGCAAGATGGTTTTGTTCCTGTGAATGTCGGCGAGTATCGCGAAAAGCTCATGCCGATACGTTTGGGACAGGTGTCATGGGAAGAAGTAAATGCCTGGCGGCTGCATTTGCACAAACAGTTCGACGCTGCTTTTGAATCTTCAAAACTGCCTGAAAGACCTGATTATGAGCGTGCCAATCGATTTCTTATCAAAGCCCGAAGGGAAATGGTGAAGTGATGCAGTTTCCCTCGGCACTCTATGAGGCGGCAAATCAGTCACACCCGCTTATCTTCGCTACTGTCAGTGGAGCTCATCTGTACGGCTTTCCATCTCCAGATTCAGATTTTGATCTTCGTGGTTGCCATGTCTTGCCTGTTTCGGATTTGATTGGATTGGAATCACCAGCCGAGACTATGGAAATTTCCAAGATTCAAGATGGAATAGAACTTGATCTAGTGACACATGATGCAAAGAAATTTTTCCTTATGATGCTGCAGAAAAATGGATATGTGCTGGAGCAATTGTATTCTCCATTGATTGTTGTCACCTCCAAAGAACACGAGGAACTGAAGGAGATTGGCAAGAGATGTATAACCAAGAATCACAGTTACCACTATCTTGGTTTCTCGCTTACGCAATGGCGTCTCTTTTCAAAGCAAGAAAAACCTCGGGTAAAGCCGCTTCTATATGTCTATCGAGTCTTGCTTACCGGTATTCATTTAATGCAAACCGGAACTGTTGAGGCAAATCTCGTTATTTTGAATGAGAAATTCAAGCTGCCGCATATTCCCGAATTGATCCAACAAAAACTTTCCGGCACCGAGAAACAACAAGTCAAAGAAGCCGATATGGACTTTCACGAGAGAGAATACACAAGGCTGCGAAATCTGCTCGAAGAAGAGTGTTCGCGCAGCAATCTGCCGGACCAACCCAGCGCGCGCAGAGAACTCGATGATGTCTTGCGCCGGGTGCGTTTAGCAGGGCCGTCTGAGAGCGAAGAGCGTTAGGGGCTCTGTACTACTTCGTGTTTGTCTGAATTTTGACACCGTTTTTTGAGCGAAGCATGATTGATTTCGACGGTGCCGTGCTGCTGCTCGTGCTTGCAGAAGTGGTGGCATTGCTGGATGTCACATTTGTATGATTGACGTCTTGTTTTGTTGATTTCAACGGTGGTCTCATCGGTTTGCTGACGCCCTGACTCGTCTGTGACCAGCCGCCCGGTTGTCCCGACCCTGCACCGGTGGGATCTGCGTAGGCTGCTGCAATTGGAATAAGTGTGATAATTGCCGTTAGTGCAAAATGCTTTCTCATAGGTAATCTCCATATGCGATTGTTAAATAGTGATTCCTCGTAAGAGGCGGAAAGTGGCGATAAGTTCCGCTAAACATGAGATGGAAAGCCAACTTGTACATTACTTAGTAAAAAGACGACTATCCAATAGCCGTCTTTATGGTTCGAGGAGCTGCAGCCCGTCCAGGAGAACGAGCTTATAGGAAAACTATCTATAAGTGCGGGTTACCCAACCTTTCGTACTTTTCTTGGGGACGCGGTAATTGCGAACAATAGGCTTGGCATTCGCCGGCATGCTGTTTGTAGACGCCTCTCGGGCTGAAGCACTGGAAGTCCCCGTGGGCCTCAGATAAGGAGTGGTTCCTCCCTGATTTGAGCTCTGGGTGGTTGCTTGCGCGCTGTTGGAAGATGAACTGCCGCTGTTCTGAGTTGATTGAGCAGAGTTGGAAGATTTGTTGCTTGCCTGAGAGGTTTCTTGGGTCGTTGCACCGGAGGCGCTGGATCCACCTGCCATGCTCGATGCCTGAGATTCACCCGCGTAAGCATAAAGATTGGGAAGCAGGGCGGTCACGACTCCCAGCACCGTGTAGCGTTTTTTCATTATCTACTCCTGTTCAGTTTGGCAGGTGATTCGACCACGGTTTTCGTGATTGGTTCCCGCTACCTCCATAATTTAACTTTGTACCTTCATAATTATTTCGACGGTTACTGATAATCGGCGTGAATGCCCGTGCCATTCTTAGAGGGGTTCTCTAGATTCCCTTTTGTAATTGGTGCGGGCGGTGCCTGGTCTATCTGAGCCTTGTGGGTGTTTTTTGCCATCAATGCTTCGCTGGCGCCGGGCAAAATAGCGTCTATCCCGGTAAAAATCCCGGCAGCCTTTCCGATGGCTATTTCCGGCTTTGGCGTAAAGACAAGATCTACAATTGCATCGATAACTTCTTGAGCGTCATTAAGGGGTGGAATCGGAACAGCTTTCTTGCCGGTGTAGTTTGCCGCATGCTCGAAGAATGGGGTATCCATCGCCATCGGCAAGACGGTGCAAACATGAATACGGTCCTTTTTCAATTCTTGCAATTCCTGGCGCAGTGCAGCGCTCAGCCCGACGACGGCGTGTTTGGCTGCTGAATAGGAGGCGTAATAGGGTGAAGGTATTTTGCCGATCATGGATGCGACATTGATAAGAATGCCCTGTCCTTTCTGCATGAAGTGCTGCATGGCGAAATAGCTGCCGCACATTGTTCCGGCCAGGTCGACATCAATTACCTTTAGATGGTCGCCTAAGGGAACCTCGCAGAAAATTCCGATTGCAGCCGCTCCGGCATTGTTTATCCAGACGTCAATTCTGCCGAAACAGTCGAGTGCTTGCTGATACAGTGCCGCTACTTCATTCGGGTCGGCAACGTCCGTTGTCACTGCGACGGATGTGGCGCCGAACTTCGCGCATTCAACCACAAGCTCGTTGAGCAATTCCCCGTTGCGGGAAGCCAGAACCAGTGACGCTCCCAACTTTGCGAACTCCAGTGCGCAACCTTTTCCGAAGCCGCTTGAAGCTCCGGTAATGACTATCGTTGTCCCAAGTAGTTTTCTATCCACAAAAGTATCCTCGCAAGAATCGCAGACGTCCTAGACTGCAATATTGCAAAGACTGATGAAGCGCATGAAATATCCCGGTCTCATATGCTGTAAGTATGTAAGTTATCTGTGGAAAACAACTAATGCGAAAAAGATACGCGATCAGGCGATGTCGCGTTTGTCTCGTCTGACTGTAGGAATCACAATAATCCGTTGATTAGTAAAGTCTACTGCTCGGGTACCTTTTACTTCGGATGAATCAGCAAATAGCAATGCATCTTCAAATGATTCGAATGTCTTTGCTTTCTTGCCTAATGTGACAGTCCACTCTGAGGGCTTCTTCTCTTTTTTCATAACGGTTACCTTCTACTCTGGCAATTAGACTGAAAAATTTCGGGCAAGTTCCGAAAACTGCTCCCGCGTGACCATTACAACCAGATTAAAATCGAGAATCGGTGCGGATTTTATCTCTTCGAACCTTAATTTCAAGCATCTTGAAAAGGGAAGTGCGGTATCGTTTCGAGCACGTGAAAACGACATATTTAAGGTATCCATATGAGAAGGAGCAGGCATGGCAAAAATGGATCGCGAAGATTCGGATGGCATGCGGAGTGGGCGTGAAAAACCCAGTGGCGTCACACGCAGATCGTTTTTGCGGCATTTAGGAGCGGCTGGATTTGCGGCCGCTGCATTGCCCAGAGGAGCAAGAGCAGACGAAATGGCAAGGGAAGAAAAAGCACAAAATTCGATGACGATGGTTGCAGGAGCTATTCCCGTCACACTGATCATCAACAAGAAGAAGCATTCGCTTAAACTTGATCCTCGTACGACCTTGCTGGATTGTCTTCGAGAAAATCTCAATATCACCGGCACCAAGAAAGGATGTGACCACGGTCAATGCGGAGCCTGTACGGTGCATGTGAATGGCAGACGAGTCAACTCCTGTTTGACGCTGGCGGTCATGCATGATGGTGATGAAATAACGACCATCGAAGGCTTGGGGCAGCCAGACAACATGCATCCGATGCAGCAAGCTTTTGTCGACTGTGATGCTTATCAATGCGGTTATTGCACATCCGGTCAGATTATGTCTGCAACAGCTCTTCTCGATGAGCCATGCGGACACGGCGTCGATGACATTCGTGAAGCGATGAGCGGAAATATTTGCCGTTGCGGCGCTTACCCGAACATCATTGCGGCCATCCAGCAAGTTCGCTCAAAGGCATAGGTGGAGATCAATAATGAAACTGTTTGCTTATACCAAAACCACTGAAGTGTCCGAAGCCATTAAACAGACATCCGCTTCAGAGACCGCTCAGCAGGGTGCCAAGATTCGCTATATCGCAGGAGGCACGACACTGCTCGATCTTATGAAGCTGAGCGTTGAGAATCCGGGTACTCTGGTTGATATCAATCGTTTGCCTCTGGATAAGATTGAAACTACCCGCGATGGCGGTTTGAAAATTGGCGCCCTTGTAAAAAATTCCGATCTGGCCAATCATCCTTATGTGCAAACACATTTTCCTGTCCTATCGCAAGCTCTCTTATCCGGCGCTTCCGCGCAATTGCGCAATATGGCAACGACCGGCGGCAACTTGCTGCAGAAGACACGCTGTGCCTATTACAGAGACACTGCTTTTGCTTGTAACAAAAGAGAGCCAGGCAGCGGTTGTCCGGCAATCGATGGGGCCAATAGAACTCTTGCGATTTTGGGTACCAGCGATATCTGCATAGCAACAAATCCATCCGATATGTGTGTCGCTCTGATGGCTTTAGAAGCGACAATCGTGATTGATGGTCCGAGCGGTCAGAGGGACGTGGCAATCGATGACTTCTTTCTTTTGCCGGGCTCGACTCCTCACATTGAAAATGTCTTGAAGCCGGGTGATTTGATCACTCATGTATTGGTCAAAGCAATGCCGCCGGGAAGCAAATCAGTGTATTTGAAGCTTCGCGATCGTGCTTCTTATGAATTCGCTCTGGCATCAGCTGCGGTGATTGTTCAGTTGGAAGGGGGCAAGGTGTCGCATGCAAGAATTGCCCTCGGTGGAGTCGGTACAAAGCCGTGGCGTTCCCGGCAAGCCGAGGAAGCTCTCTCCGGAGTGGCAGTCAATGAAGGGAATTTCCGCAAGGCAGCTGAAGAAGCCTTGCGTGATGCAAAACCTCAGAGCCAGAACAAGTTTAAGATCGAGCTTTCCAAACGTTGCTTGACGCACGCTCTGAAAATTGCAAGCTCCAGCTAGAGGCTCCGGAAAAGTACTCGTTCAATGTTTTTGCTGATTTCTACAGAGAGATAAACAATGCCAGCCACAAAAGACAAAAGCAATTCTCCCATCGGACGCGAGATGAAGCGCATCGATGGTCCTCTTAAGGTTACGGGAAGCGCTATTTACACCTCCGATCACCATTTCCCCGGCATGCTCTATGCCGTGCCGGTAAGTGCGACAATCGCCAACGGCAATATTGTCAAACTGGATACGAAGGCGGCAGAGAAAATGCCGGGTGTAAAAGGTGTTTTCCATAGCGGAAATATCGGCAAACTCTTTAGAGTGGCACCGAATTCCGATTTCAATGCATTTTCCGATGAAGATCGCCCGCCATTCGAAGATGATGTGATTCGTTATTACGGGCAGTATGTTGCCGTGGCTGTAGCTGAGACATTCGAGCAGGCGAATTCTGCAGCTGAGGCAGTGCAGGTTTCCTACGACGCGAAAAAGCCGAATGTCGATAAGACACTTACGGCCGACACTAAAATCAAAGTCGATAGTGAGCGTGGTGATGCCGGCAAAGCGTTCGATGCCGCCACCATCAAATTGGACGCCACCTATGTTACTCCTGTTGAAACGCACAATGTGATTGAGCTTCATTCGACTGTGGCTGTGTTTGACGGATCTGCCTTTACGCTCTATGAAACGACGCAGGGCGTTGTTAACCATCGCAATGTGCTCTGTCAGGTTCTTGGCGTTGAGCCCGAACAAGTGAAAGTAATTTCGAAATTTCTAGGCTCCGGTTTTGGCAGTAAAATCACTCCCTGGCCGCAAAGTGCACTTGCTGCCGCCTTGGCCAGAAAGCTGAACAAGCCTATAAAAGTAGTCATCTCTCGAAAAATGGCCTTTCACGCTGCCGGCCATCGTCCTCGCACTCAGCAACGCGTGCGAATCAGTGCCGATAGCCAGGGCAAGTTGACTTCCATTCAGCATGACTATTTGAATCATACTTCGATGCTGGATGATTACAAAGAAAATTGCGGAGAATGCACGAAGTATCTGTATAGCTGTCCAAATGTGCGTATCACTACGGCTCTCTCCAGAAGACACATCGGAACTCCTACTTCGATGCGTGGACCAGGTGCTGTTCCCGGTCTTTTCGCCACAGAGTCGGCGCTGGACGAGTTGGCGGTCAAGCTGAAGATGGATCCGCTGCAATTGCGAATCATCAATGAGCCGCAAAAGGATGAGGATCTGAACATTCCTTTTGCTTCGCGTAATTTGATCGATTGCTATAAAACCGGAGCTGAGAAATTCGGGTGGTCGAAGCGGGATGCCGCAATAGGATCGATGAAGCGTGATGGTCTGACGCTCGGCTGGGGAATGTCCGGTGCTGCGTGGATTGCGGAGCGCTTTGCTGCTGAAGCTTCTGTCGAGTTGAGAAGCGATGGCACTGCCAGAGTTGCCACCGGCACTCAAGACATAGGTACCGGCACATATACGGTTCTTGCGCAGATACTGGCGGACAAAGTTGGATTGAGCATGGATAAATGCGAAGTCGTTCTCGGTGATACTTCCCTGCCGCCTGGTCCACTTTCTGGCGGCTCGATGGCCACTGCATCGCTTATTCCAGCGGTTTCGAAAGCCGCTGATAAAGCAATTGGCACATTGCTCAGCGCAGCCGTTAAAACACCTGGAGCTAAATATTTCGGTATCGATCAAAAGGATATGAAATATACGCAAGGGCGTGTTCATAGAAAAGATGAACCTGCTTCAGCCGGACTTTTCTTTCAAGAAGTGCTCGATGCAGGAAATTTCAAATTCATATCAGGTAAGGGCTCGTCACCAAGTACTTTTGACGGCAAACCGGAATCTTCCAAGCATTCCTACGGGGCACATTTTGTTGAGGTTACGTGGCAAGAGGAAATTGCGCGATTGCGAGTAAGCCGAGTTGTGACAGTAATCGATGCCGGCAAGATTATCAATCCGAAAGCCGGACGCAACCAGATTGAAGGCGCTATTGTGATGGGTTTGGGGATGGCCCTTTTCGAGCACACCGAATATGAGCCGACCAAAGGCGCACCGCTCAATAGCAATTTGGCGGACTATATTCTGCCTGTTAATGCGGATGTACCTGATCTCGACGTCCACTTTCTC
>JAIETE010000139.1 GCA_019745505.1 Candidatus Obscuribacterales bacterium
GAAATGCGCATGAACGTCAAAGACGAATCGAAATTAGAGCGATTGGAATTGATGATGAACGGCTTTGAAAAGCGCTGCAGCGATGCCGTTGAATTGCGTGTCGCCGCCGGGCAGTCCGAAGAAGCGGCGCGTGAAACAGTCGAGCAGAAGGTTGCCGCAACATACGATCATCTGACGCGAATGGTGCAAGCAGACGAGGCCAGCGTCGACAGCAAAGAGACGCGCGTGATGCTTGCTGAAACATTCATGTATCACGCCTGGGAGCCGGAGACCGTTAACCAGCAGGGGTGGGGCTCGTGCTGGCTGCAGTCCGGATATATTCCCTGCGGGCTGGGCAAGCATACCGACGACATGGCTAAGGTGCTCGCAGACGTCAGTTTGACCGGCAAATATACCGACCGCAAAGGCAATAGTTATGAGTTCAAGCGCGACCAGCTCGGCATTCACTCGAGAGCCGACGGGGCGGGCTGGAGTATTCAGAATGCAACTGCGGACAACTCACAACCCAGCCCTGTCGCTCACCGTCTGGACAGAACACTGTCAGTCATGGACCGCGGAGCCGGATACGGCAATGCCGGCAACTCCCAGCGAATCCGCACCGGTGGAGGCGGTCAGAGAGAAATCATGCGCCGAGTGACAGGTGACGAGCTGCTCTACACAAATTATCCAAGCAGCAGAAAGGAAAGACTGGCGATGCTCGAGGCCGGTGGTGCTCAGCGCAGCGGCGGACCCGGGCATGTGGCTACTCTGGCGATGCGCAAGATTGGAGAGAACTGGGCGATAGTGAGGGGCGACCAGTACGATGGCCGGGATCGCGTAATTTCTGTCATTCGAGATCTCAAACAGTGGTTGAATACCGGTGAAAGCGCTCGAATCGAGCGATCTTTCGCTCCTGAATGGAACAAAGAGTTCAAGATTGCCGACAATGTCAGACCGAGCGATTTCAGGCCCGGGCCTAATCGGTTCAACGACGACAATGACAATAATCGCCCCGTTCGCCCAATCCGCCGCTTCTTCAGGCGTTGGGGCTAAAAGGCGCGGGAATTTTCGCACTCTTTGCTGCCGCTGAGCCGCTTGGACCTGATTTGACCGGGCGGCAGCCGGCGCAAAGAAGGTGAAAGCACCCCCAAAATCTAAAAAGTCAAGCAGGCTGAGCGTCCTTGGCGTTCACGCCAAATTCATGTTGTCAGTATTAATGTTTGTTTGCTCCCCCTGCAACAAATCTGAAACTCTAGTTGATTACTTTGGTATCAACCCCCCACTCCCGCACCCAGTTTCTAATGCTATGCAATTACTAAATCCTGCTGCTGTTTCCGCTTCTATTAGTTCCGGTACGAGTATTCCTGAGACCTGGCTTGACAAAGTTTGCCAGCCGGTCGAAGAGACGCGCACGCAAGAAATTCTCAGCCAGGCACTGGCAGTCAGACTGCAGCAAGTGCTCGAGCTTTATGACGATTTTGTCGCCGCCTACGATCGCTACCGCTCCAATCGCGGACCGCGTCCTGATGCTGGTTTGACGGCCGTGCTGCGCTTTCTGGATGAGATCCGCCCCGCCGATATAGATGTATTGATTCAGGCGCTGCGACGCCTCGAAGTGGCCAATCCCTCGCCTGATGCGACCAAGTCGCTGGAGCGCCTGGCCGCCCTTCTGAAACGTCTGGAGGCAGACAGAAGACTGAAGGTGATTGCCTTGCTGGGTGAGATCAAACGTCTCGAGTCCCATGAGAACAGTGAATACAAAGAATGCTTCCTGCGTATCAGGAAGGATGAGATTGCTCGCCTGTCGCTGATCGTCAGCGGCGAATTGCAGATTTTGGAGAATTCACTGGCCGGCGGAAGGATCGGCAAACTTCAAGTGGTCAAGCTCTTGCCTCTCTTTATTCGCTTCCGGCTGGCAATGGACACCGAAGATCTCGATCAAGCTACCAGGCTTATTTCTGAGATGAGCCAATTCAGCCAGATGCACCTCACTCTATTCGGCTTGCATCTGACGGCGCAAGAAATGGAGTCTTTTTCAAAGCGTATTACCGGGCTGCGCAAGCGCAATTTGCAAATGTCCCAAATGAAAGGTTGGACCGAATCCGCTCGTCAGGCCAGCCGCCTGGAGCAGGAAATCGCGGAGTGCTTTTTGACCCTTTCGCCTGAAGATCGTTTGGAAGCGCAAAAGGCTTTGTGCAGATTCGAGAATGCTGAATCGACCATAGATGAGATGGTGGCTCTGTCCGATTTGCATAAATACAGTCCGGAGATTGCCGCGAGAGCCAAAGAGTGGCGCATTCTGACCAATGATGTCTGCACGTGCAGAAAAATCGGACAGCAACTGGAGCGTGTCCAGAACGCCGTTGCCGTTTTCGGTCCAGGCTTTGCGCCGCCTCAGCTCGGTGTCGTCGATGAAGAATTCGCCCAAAATAAGGCAAAGCAAGAGACCACAAGCGAGATGCAAGTCTTCGTAAAATTCGAACAACTGTTCAATTGTATGAATGCAGTGATGAATTTCTAGAGCATTCAGTGAATCGTTATCTCGGCTGTGATCCGGCTGCTGCTCGGCACTACGCGTGCTTCATCGAGATGAGTCATCGAGCCGGCCACTATCTTCCAGCCCTCCGCTTTTTTGACCCAGATGCGCATGAAATTCAGCGAAAAACTAACGTCCGGACCTTCATAGTTGCCGAAGCCGGTAACGATTGCCGTATCGCCCTGATCGAGGATCTTCAGGTCCGTTATTTCGACGCGGTCGAAACGCTGCGCCTTCAGGGGTTGGTGTTTGTCGACTATATAGGCCTTGGGGGAATGCGAGCAAATATCTCCGTCGACCATCAGGACCATTCTGTCGTCCAGATAAGTTTGAAAGAAGGTTGGATTCGGCTTTAAGTCAGCCTGGCGCAGCAGCTCTTCGAGCTCTGCGATTTCAGTTTCGACACTAGGCATAAGGTCCATTCACCCGGCAACGTCATTATTAAAATTGGCCGCAAAGTAGACGTCAGATTGGCGCCCTTACCTCTATTTTTGGCCGAATCGCTAATACTGCATATCCCCCCAAATCGGTATAATAAGCCCTTGTTTCGGGCGTTCCAGGCAGGTTGTATATATGAAAGATGGTTCCGGTGGCAGAACAAGAGTCGTACTTCTAGCGGCTGGACAGGGCAAACGCATGAAGTCTGACTTGCCAAAGGTTTTGCACGAAGTTCTTGGCAAAACCATATTGGGCCGGCTGATGGCGGCAAGCGATGAGCTTAAGCCCGAGCATATTCATATAGTCATCGGGCATGAGGCCGAACAGGTCGAGAAATTTATTCAAGATAATCCTTCTGCCACTCCGGCTTCCACTCATTTGCAAAAGCCTCAGCTCGGAACCGGGCACGCGCTTATGCAAGTGGCTCCCAGCTTAAAAGATTTTACCGGCACACTGGTAGTCTCCGTTGCCGACACGCCGTTGCTTACCGGCTCTACTCTGAAGGCGCTGGTTGACGCGCATCACGAGAGCAATGCCGTCGTTTCTCTTCTCACCACTGATGTTGAGGATGCGAAAAACTATGGACGCATCGTGAGGAACGAGAAGGGCGAGGTGACAGGCATCGTCGAACATAAGGACGCGACGGAAGCTCAGCGCGCAATCAAGGAAATCAATCCGGCCATCTACTGCTTTGCCTGGCCGCAAGTGGAAGCAGCGCTTTCGACTTTGAAAAACGACAATCAGCAAAAGGAATATTACCTCACTGATGTAATTGGATGGGCTCATAAAAACTCTCACAAAATCGCGTCGGCAAAAGTGCCGGATTGGCGTGAAGTCGCAGGTATCAACTCGCGTTTGGAACTTGCTGAAGCGATTCGCTTGATGCGCGATATCACCATCAACAATCTTGCTCTCGAATCCGGAGTCACGATTGTTGATACGCAAGGCACCTGGATTGCTCCTGAAGTCAAAATCGGCAAGGACACCGTCGTATTGCCGGGCTGCTATTTGACTGGTGAGGTCGAGATTGGCCAAAAGTGCACCATTGGGCCAAACACTGTGATGAAAGGCGTCGTGCATGTCGGTGACAATTCAACCGTCGCTCAGTCGCTCGTGCATAACTCAGATATTGGCGCAAACTGCAAGGTTGGACCGTTCTCGCATTTGAGAGAACATGCGGTCTTGCACGATCAGGTCAAGGTCGGCAACTTTGTCGAGATCAAAAAGAGCATCATCAATAACAAGACCAATGTTTCGCACTTGAGCTATATCGGAGATTCCACGCTGGGTTCCGGCGTCAATATCGGTGCCGGAACAATCACTGCCAATTACGACCATATCACCAAGAAGAAAGAGCGCACCACCATATGTGATGGCGCGTCGACGGGCAGCAATTCTGTCCTCGTTGCTCCTGTAACCCTGGAAGAGGGGGCGGTAGTAGCCGCTGGAACCGTAGTGACCAAGACCGTTCCCAGAGGTGCGCTGGCGATTACCCGCACTCCGCAGAAAAACCACGAAGGCTGGGCGGACGAACGCAAGAGAAAAGCTGAAGCTGCCAAACTCGAAGCCGCCAAGAAAGGCTAGTCCGGGATTGGGGAATTCAGTTCGTTTTCGTGTAGTGGCCCAGTGGTGTCAGCAAACATTCGGCAACGCAAACAGAAAAAACAATCGCAGCCCAGATCGCCAGTTTGACTGGAATGCTCAAATTCGTTTTTCTCGTCAGGAACATTGCTGCAATTACTCCGACGGACATGGGGGTTGCTATGAAAGCCAGCATGCAGAGCCCGAAGCCCAGGTCTCCATATATTTTGAATCCGCAGTCAAGTTTGCTTATGTACTGAATTAATTTGGGCAATCCTGGCACGCAATGCAGATTCATGTTGACGAACATGAGTATGAAGAAGGGAGCGATGTAAGAACCGACCGATATGATTGGAATGAAAAAATTGGGACGCACTCTCATCGGCTCGGGGTAGCGCATACCGCAGGGCATGAGTTTTTCCGCTGTAGCGCATTTTGCTTGAGCGAGAAGAGCGCCGTTCTTCGTTTCGAATGCCAATCGAACTTCTTGCGGCAGCGTGCCGGTAACCAGTCGAATGCGCTCGACCTTCAAACTTGAAAATTCTTTTGCGGAACTCAAAATTGGTTTCTCTTGGCACATGCGAGCCGGCAGTTTGTCAGGCTCGATTTTCTCGCTTAGATTCCATCAAATCACATTTTTTCATCCTGCCAACCAGTGCCTGACTTTGAAAGTCTTAGAACCGCGCTCTTCAGGGTTTTCAATAGTGCAATAGGCCCGGGTTTGCAGGTATCCTTCTTTAGAGTAGATTCGAGTCTCTGGTCTCTTAAATTGGGCATAAAGGACCAAGATGTGGGGGCTGAATATGGCCGACGAGGAATCCCAAAAGAAAGACAGGCGTGCGTCGGGATCCTCGGGTTCCGGTGCATCCGGTGACGCCGGTAGAAAATCTGAAGAAGCGAAGGCAGAAGGCTCTGCTGGGTCAGGCAATGACATGCCGCAACCTTCGGATACTTTCAATCGCGGTCTGAAAGCTATTTCGAAAGATGCCCGTCCCGAAGATTTTGACGACTTGCAGGGTCTCTATTCCATCATGTACATGGAGAGAAAAGCGGAGCGATATTTCAAGCGCGACCCTAATGCTCCCTCCAGTCCTGACGATACGATGACTGCCGGAAACAAGCCTTACGACAAGACCGAAGGCTTTGTCTTTCCCTTTCGAGGAAAGGAAGCTGAAAAGCTTGCCGAGTGCACTAAGACCGAACCTAAGGCATTCTTGAACGCTGCTGCGATTTTTAAAGATTTAAGCCGCTATATGTGGGCTCCGCGTCTTCTGAGGCAGCTGGTCGGCAACGAAATTCACTACTATGATCCGATCGATATCGAGCGTGACAAGAATGCTCGCGAAGGCGTCATCAAGAGCAACAGCCATACCTTCGGCTACACTCAGATTTCTATCAACGCAGTCAAGTTGTATGTGCTGGAGTTTCCAGTTTTGCGGCAGTATTTCGAGCGTAAGAATCATGTCGGCGGTGACTATGAAATTAGAGCGCTGCTCGATCCCCAGTGTGCGGCGATGATCGTAGCTGCCGTTTGCGAGCACCATTTGAAACTCTGGAAGGGGCAAGACAATGACGACGGTGTCCCCATTCCCATCAATGAGCGCACTCTTGCATACGGCTACAACCCTGATGTCTACGACGTGAATGGTTCGCTCGAAACTTCACCAGTGCCAATCTATGGTGCCAGGAAAATACTGATGCCGTCCGAGCGCGTGGTTACCGTTTCCAAACACGTCAAAAAAGTGTTTGAGCAAGACTACTAACGCGCTTCGCCCAATCTCAAATTATCCTGAAATATCGCGCCGCAACAACAAAAATTGTGGTGAAGAAGAACATCGCGATAAACCAGATTGAAAATGCAATCAGCGGCTTCAAGCTCTTGAAGCTGTAAAGCACAGACGCAAGCCAGACGCCAAACAGCGGTGGAACCGATGCGAGCAATACTGCAATCGTTGCAGCCATTCCTCCTCTCAGCAGCACTGGATATGGTTCTATTCCTGGTTTGATCATTTTGTAGGCACCATCTACAAGTTGCGGGTTTCTTTGCAATACGTAGAACATGCAGAGTGGTATCAAAAAGGAGGCAACGGTTCGCGCCGTCCACCAGGCAAAGCGCATGAAGAGTCCATCGTCTGCAAAGAATTTTGCTATGGCACCGGGTGGCTTTGCCGGTTTCAAACTTGTCGATGGTTTTAGATCTGTCGACGGCTTCTGCGCTGCAACAGCAGATTCCTGCTCCACTGCTTCATTTGCAGCTTGGGCGCCGTCCAGATCGAATTCAATGCCCTTCTCTTCAGCCGGTTGGTATTTATCGACCAATTGCACGCCTCTTTGTGGAGAACTAGCCTTCCAATTCCGGGAATTCTTCTCGATCGGCGCTTTCGCTGTTGGCCAGGTAGTCGAGTCGGCGACGCTCCGCTTCGGCGAATTGCGGCGACTCGATTGTGAGCATTTTGACCAGATTCATTGGTATCAAGTGCTTCGAATAATCTCGAGAATGTGGTCTGTCGGTATCGCCATACGACTCGAGCTCGATGTAGTCGTGACCGATGCGCAAAACCCGCCCGATTACAGTGGTGCCGTCTGCGAAATGCAAGCGCACCCATGAGCGGCTGTCGGCGAGTTTTTCAAGTCTAAGTTTGAGATTCATTTGTATGGTGATTCCAGTTCCAATTCGACCCCGGCAATTTGCGGGTCCGTGGCGATTGCTCTGGTTTCATCTTAGCATCGCGTCCGATAAGTCGCCGGCAGGCGCGGCATCGAACCCGCAAAGCCTTGCGGGGCAGCAACTGTGGCTGGTTTGCACGATCGTATTTCGATTGGGAACACATCACCATATATGGCGTCGTGTCAAGCGTGGAAACTAGCGACCAAGCCGCTTTCCGAAATAGATGATAGCTAGAAAGGATATGCAAAAAATCTTTGAGTTCAATTAAAGAACGGGCAAAGAAGTCAAGCATTCATTTTTTGTGTAGACGGGCTAAACTGGCTTCAGGTGAAGCTTTTCGAGATCAATCGAAACAAAATTATCGGTATGTCCACCGTATAAATCAGGGATCTCTGAGCGATAACCAAACCTCCTGTAACAGTGCGCGGAAGTATGTCGTATTGACGAGTTCAATCAAAAAGCCGCCGACGAAAACAGGTCAAAAAGAAAGAAAGCAGCGTATTTAAACCACTAACACTCCCAAGGTAAAAACTAGAAATGGCGGCATTGATGCAAGAAGAGAGCCTTCCGGCGAACCTTCAAAAGCGCATTGAGGAATTGAGAGGAAAGGAATCGAGCTACTGGGAAGACGAAATGTTTTCGCCCGAAGCGCTCACGAATCTCAATTACAGAGGCGAGTTAGAACGTATTTTCAATCTCGATCCGCTCGGACCGCTTCCGCCTTCGCTATAAGGTCAATACCTAAAAGCGTCAGAGTCGGAGCCAGGTGCTCGATATCAGTCAGAAATGGTGCAATTTGGTTGGCATAGCCGCCTGTGATTACGGTGGTGTGCTCGCCTGGCAGCACGGCTTTTGCTGTGGCTATCCATTGTTTGATAATGCCGATATGGGCAAGCAAAGTGCCCGATAATATTGCATCGTCGGTGCGATGACCGGGTGAAAGCTGATTGACTGAACGGACCTTTCCTGTCAAATCAGGAAGCTGGTCCGTGTGTTCGTTGAGGGCGCGCAGCGTGCGTCCGAGTCCAAGCGTAATCCAGCCTCCCTGGAATTCTCCCGCCGCACTGGCCGCCGTAAATGTAGTGGCGGTTCCGCAGTCGATGACGAATGCACCGCGCCCTTTGCCGAAGATATTAATGGCCGCCGAGATGCTGGCCACTCTGTCGATGCCTAAAGTCTTATAGGTGCCGGTAATGAGCGGCTGGCTTTGAGTGGTTATTTGAACCGCCTCTTCGCCCGCGTCCAACAGACGCTTGAGGATGATGTCCGCTGCTTCAGGCACCACCGATGCTATCGCCACTTTTGCTTTGTGAGCGCGGGCGCCTGACAGAATGGCGTCGGCTGCGTCCTTCGGCAGCAAGGTGTCGTTGTGGAAAATATCGAGAATCTTGCCGCCGTCGATGACGGCGCTGGATATTCTGCTGTTGCCTACGTCTACCGCGATACGAGTCATTAGCGTTCGTTAACCGATAGGGACCGGGACGCTCCCGAATTAACGGTCACGTCTTAACAACTGGGATTTTACTTCTTTGACAGGTATCTGTGTACGCCCTTAAGCAAACCCTCAGCTACCCGCTCTTGCACAAGGGGGTCCAGCATCTGGGCAAATTCGTCAGGATGGATCATAAAACCCACTTCAACTAGCACTGCCGGCATGGCGGTAGGCCGGCATAATGCCAGATTCTGGAAGCGGCAGCCGATGTCCGGAAAGCCCACCGCCCCTATCACTGAGTCTTTCAAGCCGCGGGCAAGTTCGGTCGATTGCTGGTGGTACCAGTAAGAAGACGTTCCGTGCTCCTTCCACGGATCGCGGCCGTCCGGCAACGCATTATTGTGGACGGAAATCAGAAGGTCGGCATCTGATCGGTTGGCGATGTTGACGCGCTCATCGAGAGAGACGGTTTCCCCATCGGTCGTTCTGGTCATAATCACATGGGCACCGGCGCGCTCCAGCGCCGCCTTGAACTTCAGCGACATTTCCAGATTCAGTTGCTTTTCTTTCATGCCGTTGCAACCGATAGAACCACTTTCGGTGCCACCGTGTCCGGGGTCGACGCAAATCTTCAAACCGGTCAGCGAGCCGTCCGATGCCAGTCGGGGCGCATTCTTAATATGCAGGCGCAAAGTCGTGCCTTCGTAGTCGACCTTGTATCCCCACTGCCGGTCGCCTTTCAGTTGAGCGGTAACCTCGAATACGCCATCTTGAACTTGACGGAAGGAAATCCCGTCTACTTGCTCGAGATTGGAGCGCTTGCTGATCTCATCGGCGTCCGTCTCGGCCGGGCTGACCCAGTCGGTATCTTGGGTGGCGCCATAAATCTTCAGTACGAGCTTGTTCGGGTGCACCGACTGCTCGACCTGATAGGGCAGCCTCTGACTCAGGGGCAGAAGCAATGCGTCTCCGTAAGCGTCCTTTTTGGTATTGATTGTTCTGACATTGGACACCGGCAGCGCGCCGGACGCCACCTGAGTGGCAGGTGACCAGCCCAGTCCTGCAGGAGTCATGTCGCTCTTGTTTATATAGACGTGTTTGGTAGACGAATACGCGATTCGCAATTCGTCTCCATGCCAGCCGTCGGCAAGCAGCCGCACGCCTCGCATCAAAGGAGTAATGCGACCGGCTCCCGGTCCGACTCTTACGATTGTGTTGTCGTGCACGGTTTGCACTAAGAAGGGCTGCCTGAGCACTGTCAGTTTGTATGGTGACGTAACGCTTACTTTCCGTCCGTCTTTTTCTGCCGTAAAAACCGGATTGGTTTGTTCGAACTGCTCGAGGGCGCCGATTTTGATAAAGCCTACATAGCGGTCAGAACGAGCCGCCGGCAAACGCTGGTAAACCTGACCATAGGCGGCATCCAGACCTATGTTTACACCCGCATTGGCCGAGTTGTCGACCGGGCTCATGCCGATTGTCGTATAAGCATTGGCCCTGCCGGGTCTTTTCATTGCACCACTGGCAGTGGCATTCTTTGTTCCTCGCGCCTTTGAGTTTGCCGATCTCCTGGCCGCGTTTTTTCTCTGCTGTATCTGTTGTTTCAGCACCACGGACGGATAGAAAGGCACTACATGACCGCCAACCTGCATAGATACGCTGGCTCCCGGAGTCGCTCGCACTGAGAATTCCACCAGCTCTCCCGGTAATACACCTCGCTCGACTGCCGGCGAAATTGAATCCGGCAGCAATTTCAATTCCGAGGCTGAAACCGGAGGTGGTGGCAACTCTCGATTGACCGTGATCGTTCTGCCCGCTCCAATCGGTCGCCCTGCTGCTTGTTGGCTGCTCGGCTTGTCTAGGAGCTGCAGGTTCAATAGATTTGCACCGGGCTGCAGGCTGACGACATGCGCAAAGAATCCGGAGCGCCCTACGCGCGCTTCTTGCCCGTTGACAGTGATGCCGGCGCCCGGCGCAATGGCGCCCACTATATAGGTTGAAGATGCGGGCACTTTGCCATTGTCAGGTGGGTAGGCGACAAAAATATTGGCGGCTCCGGCTTGGTCTGCAGCCTTTGCTGAAACTGCACTATCGACACCGGTAGCCCGGAAAAGCAGATCCGGAAAAAGAGAAAAGAGGCAAAGTACCAGGCCGGCAGTCGCTGCGCCAGAGGTCAGGCGCCAACCCGGGCTCTTCAAATGCATCATGCCTCCTGTCGTCTCAATCGCGTCTCTTGAAGTTTAGCCTGGATTCAATTGCTTTTCTTTCTCTGCGCGCGCCTTTTCTATTCGCCTTTTCAGTTCGAGATCGTTGACCGTCCAGTTGAAGGGCAGCCCGAAACCTTTGATGACGGTTACGTTGCCGATCGTCTCTTGTGCTTCAGGATTGAGAAAAGACATGACGAATTCGATGGGTGTTCCATATCGTTTTTCAAAAAGTCCCTGATGCCACTGCAAGAAAGGTCCAATGTCCAGGCGGCTTTTGTACTTATCGAATTGAACGTTGCCCGGATCGCACACCCACTTGTAGGCGGCTTCTTTCATGTCTTTGTCCATTCTGTCGGGCACAACGGGATGATCCAGAATGGCCGGATGACCCATCGCCCCGCCGCACATAAGGAAAATCTCTTCCGGAAAATTGTCGTTGAAGAGCGGTTGAAGCTTTTCCATTTGAACCATTTGCATGGACATTTTGTCCCCGCCGACAGTGAATTTACGGCGGGTCGGATCATTGCCCAGCGCTTTTAGATCGCTGATTGGAAAACGGTCGGCGACCTCTTTGATGACGATCAGATTATAGACGTTGAGCCAGTAACAGAGGCGTTCTTTCTCATCCAGCATTTTTGCCGGACTGATGTGGGCAATCTCCTTCAGACTCTCTTTGAGCAAGGGTGATTTCTTCAAATTTGCATAGTCGACGCTGGATTCTTTGACGAATTCTTTGAGCAGCTGCGCATATTTGTCGAAGCGGTATGTAGTCGGCGTTTCTACTTTGACGAATATCGTCTCCAGCGATTCGAATCCGTCGCCTACCAACTGAAAGCCGACAAGCAGCAGGCCCAGAGCCAATACGCAAATTCCAATAGCTTTCATCAAGAAGCCGTTGCGTTCGCTCAAAGTTTCAACCTCGCTCGTGCGCAGAGCGCTTAGTAAAAATCAGGCAAAAGTCCACTAGCTGTCATTAGACATTAAAACACTGGTAAGCGCAATTTTATCTGTTTGTCCGGCAAAAATTCCGGGACATGAACGGCAAAAAGGCGCCGAACCCGACGCCTTTGCAAGACCAAAAATTTGGAGCGTACCGGGGTCGAACCGGTGACCTCTTCAATGCCATTGAAGCGCGCTACCAACTGCGCTAACGCCCCGTAGAATGAGGTTATACCATAAACCGATTATTTGCGGCGGCTAAATTCGACAGGTGTTACGAGTTCGCCCGATTCATTTATTTGTGATTCGGTCGCTGCGCCGGAGGGGCAAGTACCGCAGCCGGAGCCTTGATTTGTCCCGCTCATCGGGTTGGCAGGAAGTTTTGCAATTGCTTTGTCTTTACTACCGGGCAGCTTTCTTGTCAGGTCCAGTCCGGTTTTCGCCTCTACATACTGTTTAGTTTTTTCTTTGCCCCAGCGCAGTTTGCTCTTCATATTGAGTAAAAAGTATTTGTCCGGCGGCCAGAGAAAGGAAGTCTCGAAATAGCACCAGATAGTGCATCCCTGGCAGAAATCCCAGGAGCCTTCGCCCTGGCGCTTTTGCTGTACCGGCGGACTGCGCCAGAGTTCATCGAGGTTAGAGCGACCGTTCTCGTGTTTGATCTTCAGCCTTTCATCGTGCATGTGATAGCAGGGCAGAAGCAGGTGGTCGTCCGGCGAGATTACTATTGTCGACGAAACCGCCCGGCAGCGCGGGCTTTTTATCTGGTTGCCGCCGTTCAGGTAAAACTCCAGGAATGCCCAATTGACGCAGACATTGTCGAATTTAGCCAATCTCTGCAGCTCTTTGATGCCTTCTTTGCTCAAAAGTTCGTTGCCGCAGAAGTCGAAAACCGGTCCCAGAAGCACTACCGCGCCCAGATCTTGAGCCAGTCGAATGACCGGCTCCATGCCCCAAATCGATTCGGGCGTGGCGGTGGCGATGATCGAAGGGCGTTCACCAAGGCTGCGTGCCAGTTTCAAGCTTTCAATCACTTTCTCGAATCCGTCGATGCCGCGCTCGGCTTTGTATTCATCGCGGTCCGTGGTGGAAAGTGAAAACTTCAAGTCGTCGATCAGACCGACGAGCTCTTTGGCCATGCGCGGATAGAGCGTCCCGGTATTGGCCACGCTCGTGAAGAATCCCATGGCTTTTGCCGCCCGCAAGACTTCAGGCAGATATCTGTAGATGAGCGGTTCGCCGCCCGTGAAATCAAGCACCTTGACGCCAAGCCGTTTGAGCGCGGCCAGGTTTTCAATGATCGTTTCCGGCTGACTCTCTTTTATACGTATGTTTTCTGGCTTAATCGGAATATCGCAATAGGTGCAGCGTGAATTGCACTTATAAGTCAGGTAGTAATTGGCAAGGATGGGCGGCACTTAATGATGCTCGGTTCTGGTGGATGGCGGTCCGGGGAAAAGAAGCTCTTGGCAGCCCTTGCGTGTCACTGCTACAGGGCGCCAGCTTTCAGCCGAAAGACTGCGGAAGGCGGTCAGGGTTGTTTTATGCAAATACAGTATATTAAAGCCGCGAGTGGCTGCATTATCTGGTTGCCAGGTATGGGTGACTTTCGCTAAATAAGTTCTCTAACTGAATAAGTAGGTTTTCCGTGCGTCATCCTCGTTTACTCAAAAGAGAAGATTCGGTTCTTCTTATCGTCGACGTTCAAGAAAGTTTTCGCTCCAATATTCAGAATTTTGCTGATTTGACTCGAAACATCACGATAATGGCGGAGGCGGCAAAGATTTTGAAGTTGCCTGTGGTCGTTACCGAACAGTATCCACAGGGTCTAGGCAATATTGTGTCAGAAATCTCAGCTTGTCTTGGCGAGCACAAACTGTTTGAGAAGAGTTGCTTCAGCTGTTGCGGCAGCGAGCCCTTTATGTCCTATCTGGAAGGCTCGGGACGCAAACAGATTGTCGTGACGGGCATTGAGGCGCATGTCTGCATCAATCAAACCGTACATGATCTTTTGGAAGCCGGATATCAGGTGCATCTGGTCACAGACGCAGTTTCCAGCCGCAGTCAGAAGAACCGCGAAGTGGGCATAGAAAAAATGCTGCAAGCCGGCGCGATTCCATCCTCCGTCGAGACGGCGCTTTTCGAAATGTTAGTAGAAGCAAATACTGAGACATTCAAGGCCGTGCAGCGGCTCGTCAAATAGAGGCGACGAAAGTTGAACCGCTGGTGGTGGCGTCTCTAATGATTGGCGGCTGTCTTGCAGTGATTGCAAAACTTAGCTAAATGAGCATTATCCCTTGGATAGTTCGCGCTTAATGTGATTTACTTTCACGCGGAAGCTTGCCAACAATCAAGACGTCAAGCGATTTATGGAAACCCCCGGTATGCAAATTCAATCCCCACTTGTGCCCAGGCGTTCGGGTGCATTGGGAGCGCTTCTATCGTTGTCATGCATACTAAGTTGTGCGCCGAGCTGCTTGGGCGGCTCACCCGTATTTGCACATAATTCCGCGGCCGGCAAAAGTTCTTCGCTAATCGCGCAGAGCAATACTCCTGCTGCCAATGACCAGCTCTCTTATCCATCGAATCCGCCGCTACCGGCAACAAACAACTCAACCGGAAATTCTCCCCAAGACCCTCGATCCGGAAACGACGGCTTGCCCAGCGGCGCTCCGGTCGGCTCGGAGCTGAATTACGGGCAGACCGGCGGTGTCCTGACACCCAAGGAGCTCAATGAGTCGCCCTTGTCGCCCTTCTTTCGCAAGAAAGAAACCGAATTAATCGAGGGGCAGGCAACGGATTTCAGAAATAAATATCTGGTCGGCGAATCGATTGAACTGAAATTGCCCGCCCCCAATGAAATGATTCCGCTTGGTGGAAGATTGCCGCCCATCCGCTTGGAGGCGAGTTACACGCAGCCTGTGGTTTTGAAAGACGTATTGCAGTATGCGATCGGCAACAACCTGGACATCCGCATTCAAAAAGAGCAAGTGAGCACTGAAAAGTGGCGCTTGGGCGCGCAGATGGGGCGCTTCTTGCCGGATACCATCATGGATTATCAATCGCAGTATTTGCAAGGTCAGCAATTGCTGGGCGGCACCATTCCTATCTCTTTTGCCACGCCAAACGTGCTTACGCATGCGGGTTTTCGCTATTACGGATTTCGCGGCGGCAGTGTTATGTTCGGCACACTTGCTCAACTGCATAATTTCAAAGCCGCCAAGCAGCAGTTGAAAGCCAGTGTTAACGACACTCTTATGGAGGTCACTCGCCAGTACTACAACATGATTCGCAATCAGGCGCTTCTGCAGATTCAAACTCGAGCTGTCGATGTGTCCAAAGCGCAAGTCACGCTCAACCAACAATTGCAGAATGCCGGCACCGGCACGAAATTTCAGGTTTTGCAAGCCGAGACTCAATTGGCCCGAGATGAGCAAAACCTGCTCTCGCAACAAGTCGAATTGCGCCGCACGGCAATTCGTCTGGCCACTACGCTGAATCTCAATAACGGCGTCAACCTGCTCTCTCTCGAGCCCGAAGTGAAAAAGATTCGTCTTTTCGATCCCAATCTCGACATCAATCGAATCATCGCTTTGACTATTTTGAACCGCCCTGAATTGAGGCAATTTGAGGAGTTGCGCCTGGCTGCCCGCCGGCAAGTTCAAGTAGCGGCTGCACCACTGTACCCGCGTTTTTCATTCTTCGGAGCAATCACCGGCAGCGGTCAGACCCTCAGTCAAAAATATGCCTTCGTGCCCGGCTCTTTTCGAGATGTTCCGGTGACCGGTCAGGCACCGCAAGGAACTGTCATCGATGTCACACAGGGCAACGGAAACAACCCTACCGGCAATATCAATACTTTCGTCAACCCTGCCTTGAACGGCACACTGACTCAGGCTGGAGAAGTTTTTACTCCCCCTAGTTTCGTGTCACGCCAGATAAGACCCTCCTATGCGATAGGTTGGTTGCTGGACTGGAATTACGAGGGGATGGGTATTCCGACTGCTGCGAGTGTCGGTGCGCAGAAAGCGCAGGCAAGGCAGGCTCTGCTGCGCTCGAATCAGACGCTGATCAATGTCTTGCAGGAAGTTCGTGACGCCTATCTGACCAGCCAAACAGCCGAAAGACAGATCGAAGTGGCGACCAAGGGTGTCTTATCAGCCGCTGAAGAATTACGCCTCGCCCGTGTGCGGCTCGCCAACGGGGTGGGCACTAACATTGACGTAATTAATGCACAGCGCGATTTCACGCAGTCTCTTGTAACAAAAGCAGATGCGATTGTCGTCTTCAATATCGCCCAGGCGCAACTTTTGAGAAATATGGGTTTAATATCCATAGAAAATCTGACTTCTGGAAGACTTGTGACTCAATAACCGTTATGCAATCGCATTTTCTGGGATTGATGTCACCAGGGGGAGTTTCCTAGCTCTTCCCCGGAATCCCCGGTCTATTCGTGGATATTTTGAGGAGTGCTGCCCTTGGCGGACAAGAACCTCATAGGTATGGTCAGAGGATTGCTGAAACGCTCTCGCAGCGAGACAGGCGGTCCCAAACTCTTTCGGCTGAAAGAGACCAACCTGGTTCGCCAGGAAGATGAAACCACGGGCGAGGAGCAGCAGGTAGCGCGTGAGCAGAGCTACACCGATTTGTGGTTGTCCGCTCTCGATAATTCCAATACCAAAGAGAAAAAGCCTCGTCTGGCAGGTGCAGCCGCAGGAGGCGCCAGGCGCAGTCCATCAGCCCCTGATTTGAGTTTC
>JAIETE010000221.1 GCA_019745505.1 Candidatus Obscuribacterales bacterium
TGCTCTTATTCTCTGATCCAAATCAGCGAAGCGTCCGGGATTATCGCGCAGACTGGTCCAATCTTTCAAGGACAGCAATTCGACAGCGCGCCTCATCGCTTTCATATCGTTTGAACGGACCAGACCGAAGTATTCGTCCTTGTGCAATTCTCTAAGAGCAGCGTAGATCTCTTCGCCACCGACAAGCTTGTTTCTCAGCAAGTCATACTGTTTTGAATTGATCACAGGATTAGTTGCAGCACGCAAGGCTGCATCCACTTCCTTGTAGAAGCTTACGGCTTGTTTTTCTTCAGCATCAAGGTTGGAGCGATGAGCGAGTTTTTCTCCCAAAAGATACCGATGTCTATCTTCGCTCGTTGCCTTATCGACGAATTTCTTGATCTCTTCTTTGTTCGCCAAACCAAACCAGCCAAAAGCAAAGCCTTCCGCTGTACCGAGCTGCGTGGTCAGAGATTCTTGCCCGTGCAAAAGCACCTCATTCAGATGCTTTCCATACATGGAAAAGACCCTTTTTGCTTCTGCCGCTTCGGCCGACTGGCGAAAAGACTGGCGGACTTCGGGGGTGCAATAACGACAAGTCGACTTGAGCAGCTCGAAACTATTGTCTTTAATGGAAATCGATGCCAGTTGGCGCACGGACTCTGGAGATTTCTGCCAGCCCGGAGTCAAGAAGATCTGAGCTGCCTGCCTTGTCCAGGAAGATATGACGGAATTGTACAGAAGGTCGCTGACAATTTGCTTATACTCTTCCATCGATTGCAGGTCTCTGATTTCTTTTTCCGGCATCATCGCCAGAGCTTTTCTAATCTCCGTCTCCGTTAGGTGGATCTCTTTCTTACGCGAAACACCACGGCTCAGTGCGGCATTGAGGCCGACCGGCTGGCTTTGCGGCTCGCTAACATCTGCTGATTTGCTCAAACCATGCAATTTTTCGATATGGCAAGACAATTCTTTTGCCCATTCTTGAACAGTTTGCCTCCTTTCATAAAATTGAGCAGGTATCTTGCTCTGTGCCGTTTGTCCTCTCACCTTCTCTTTGAGTTCGAGAATGAACTGCTTGTCTGCATCGGAACCGGCAGCATACGGATGCTCCGCTCCGGTATCACCGGCAGTGCCTTTTCTTACCTGTAATTCCTGCAAACGACCGGACAGGAGCGATAATGCCATACGTTTTACGCGCCTGACTGCAGCGTCCTGTTCTTTGCCCGGTTTCAACAACTTTCGAAAGTTGTCCAGAAGAGCAAGAAAGTGTTCGGCCGGACCGCCCTTCTTGCCTGAGGCGAGATCTTCCTCGCGAAGCGCCCGAAGATCGGCAGTTTCAAGAAATACCGCCTTAGTCTCTACGATATTCGCATTCACAGCGGGCGCTTCAGTCTTCTGTCCATTTTGCAAGGCTTGCTGCTCCAGCTCTGCAATCGTCTTGCCGAGCATCCCCATAGCAGCGCTCTGCTGTTTTCTGGCGTAGGCGTCTTTATCCTCGCCTTCAGGCATTTGCCGCCAGTGCAACAGGTTCGAAAGAAGGTCCTGGGCAAAACGAGATTCGCTGCCGGAACCTTCCGCCAGCGCTTTTAATTCATCTATCGAAATGATGCGACGCGCAGCTGGCTTCTGGCTGCCGCCCTCTTTTTGCGGCAGGTCAGTATTTTCTTGTTCGCTCTTTGCCGGCGTTTCGTCGGGAGGCATCGTCCAATTTTCTCAAAGCATATTTATATATGCCCTTGAATACGCAAGAAGGCATAGCCAAGAGCACCGCCTTCAGGAAGACAAATGATATGCCATCGAGATCTAAAAATACTCGTCCAGAACTGCAAGTGGTCGACGTCCCTGGAATCCGTCGTTTTCAAGATGCCAGTAGTCGATATCCCTCTCGCCCAAACGCCAACACAAGAAGTAATCCACGGCACCTTTTCTGGCGGGGAAATCGAGCAAACCGGAGCGGATATCGCGAAGAATAACTCCGCACTCCGTAATCTCGATCATCCAGCGCTCGAAACACTCGAGATACTCGCGCTTGGCCGAGGTCAGAGCATCGATGGAAGACTCATAACGCTGCCTGGCGTCACGCAGAGCAGTCAATTCGACCACATCGCCTGCGTTTGTCTTAACCGCCATGAGAGCCTCTTCAGCCTCCTCACATTCCTGGCTGGCAGCGGCTATTTTGATGCTGATGGAGTCGAGCTCGTCATTGGCTTGTGAGAGCTGTTCTTTCAAGCGAGGAAGGAGGGCTTGCGCTTGAGAAAGGGAGAATGTAGCGGAAGTGGACATAGGTTCGAACCGATTAAAGTCGTCAAGCACCGGACGATTGCCGGTGGGGCTGGGTTTGTTGCGGATAGATTCCAATAGCTAGTCTAACTTAATTAATCCGCCCTGACTGCTTATGTGTCGGAGTGCGAAAATTTAGACTGATCGCTGTTATACCTGTCGCACAGTACATATTCAGAGAAACGATTTTCGCATGGCAAAACTTATCGACCTGACCAGACCGCTCGTAACAATCGACAAAAGCTCATTTCCTCCATCGCTTCAGCCCCTTTTCAGGATTATTTCTCCGGAAGTAGATTTTGTCGGAAACGACCGCGGCGCGGACATCATGTGCGAACTGTTCGCTTGCCCCAAAAGTGACTTGCCGCAAGGCGAGGGCTGGGCCGAAGAAATGGTCACTTTATCAAGTCACCTCGGCACTCATGTCGATGCACCGCTCCATTACGGAAGCACCTGTGGCGGTGCACCGGCAAAATCCGTCGATCAGATTCCGCTGGACGAGCTTTACTGCGATGCTGTCGTCCTTGATATGACTCATAAAAAAGGCACCGGGGATGCCATCACCGTAGATGACATAAAGAGAGCGCTGGATGCAGTTCAATACCAGATAAAAGCCGGTGATGCAGTACTTATTCGCACAGACCACGACAAATTCCCGCTTACTGACCCGGTCAGATACAACTATCCTGGAATGGTGCGAGAATCAGCTCTTTTCCTGGCTGAGCGTGGTGCCAAAATTGGTGGCACAGACGCTCTGGGATGGGACCGGCCTTTTCCCAAAATGGTGGAGGCTTATCAGAGCACAAAAGACAAATCGCATATCTGGGATGCTCATTTTGCATATCGAGATGTCGAGGTGTACGTAATTCAGCAATTGGCAAATTTGGAAAAACTGCCTGCGCATGGGTTCAAAGTGGCGTTCTTTCCGATTTTGCTCGTAGGTGCCAGTGCGGCCCCGGCTAGAGCAGTCGCCTTTGTTTAAGCCCCATAAAACTAAAGAAGGGACTCGCTTGCGGCTCATCCCCTCTTTTGATTTGTTTCGGCAACTAACCGTCGGTGATTGGTTAATCTTTCTCGGGACGCTACGAGTCCAACGGTCAGTAAAATCAGAATAGCGTCAAGAGATGTTCGTTCGCCCTAGGGTTAACCCTGAAGTCTTCTTATTGGAAACCTCAGTAATGAAAAAAATTCAGTGAGAAATCCGTCCCGGATCGCCCGAGCATCCGATAATTTCGAGCACTATCAGTGATACCAGAGGCTCTACTTGAAGTCGAGAATAAATGTGAAATCAGCCGGTACGGCAACAAGCGGCGGTCTGGTTTTCCAGAGGTAAACAACAGCCCGGGCGGGAAGCTGCCTTATCGACAGTTTGTCGATCTCATCCATCGCCGGGCTCATGTTATTGCAGCCGCCCGGGTATTTAGAGCTGTCGCCGCTATGAATATATTGCTTGATCTCGATGGGGAAATTTCCCCGAAACGAATTATCAACATTGGAAGACAACTGCGAGGACAAATAGAGAAATTCATATCCGAAGTCTCTTGCATTGTAGGCAACCAAACCGAAGCGTGCATTTTGCTCGGTGTTTTCCAATTTCGAATTCATCGCCTTTAATTTGGCATTAAATGCGGTGACATCATAGATTGCCTGCGCCATTTTTTTGCTGGGCCAGTATCGCAGTTCCTGAGGCGTCCAGGTATATGGAAATTCCCCGTTGTTAAGGTCTTCATCAGTTATCTGCTCCTGGTTCCAGATCTTTGCTGTCCAAGGATTGGCAGCAACCAGAAGATAGGGATTGAGAATGAAGCGTGACTCCTCGGACGGGCCTTCAATGCTGCGAGTGCCTTCGCCCCAGATGTACTGCCCGGCCATTCCCCACCATGGCTTACCATCAACCATCTGATCAAAAACTGCTGAGGTGGGCACATAAGGTGAATTGACCAGCGAACCGACAGCATTGACGGCACTGGTTCGGTATTTCAGCACATCTTCCTTCGATAGGAAATTGAACTGTTGAGTGCAATTCAGCGGCACTGCCGATCCATCAGGCAAAACCGCTTGTGGTCCGACTTTGAGCGAATTAGTACTGGCTAGCGCGCAATTCTCGATGGTGCTGCAAAATAGAAAAAGAGATATCAGAACAAGCAACATAGACCAGCAAAGTGGCCTGGATTCTGGAAACGAGAATTTTAGCGCGGAGCGATTCAAAGATCGCAAGATTATACTTTAGCGAACCGCCATTTTGTAGTGGACTGTAAAACTACTGCGGCTCTTACCGTCGCGACGAATTACCTGGTCGGATTGAATTGAAGCATAGTGCCCGTCTTTATGAGACGCCGCAATGGAAGAACCTGTCCTGCTGATTCTTCCCCATTTGTACATGCGAAATACGCCTTCATACCAATCCAAAACCTGTCCTTCCGGTTCTTGGGCTTCAAAAACCATCGCATACCTAGGTCCACCTTTGGAGCTCTGCTCGACCGAACCGGAGACAAATTTCGCCTTTCCCGTATAGGCAGGCAAATCAGGCAAATCAACCTTTTCTCTCAGGCGTTCGACCTGATGCTCCTCATTAGTGCTAGCGGGTTTAGACTGGCGCGAGGAATTGTTCTGTGCAAGCGTCTCACCGACACTCAGAAAAGAAAATGCAAAGGCCGCGAGGCAGACCACTGCTTTGCGACCAACATTCTGCTTACAAATCATTGATACCACAGCTGTCCTCCTCCTCTTGAGTCTTATTGAGCAGTTGCCAACAAAGCGCCCACCAATCTGAATCTTACACGATTCACAGCAGTGGGCGCTCGTTTCAATTAAATCATTGGTTAAAATCCAATGAGTTGTAGGTCTTAGTTAGGCTTGCAGAACTCACCACCACCAGTGGTCTCGTTACGGAACGAGAGTTCACCGAGGAAGTTATGAGCACCACAACTTGGTTTCCATTCTACGATGTCGGTCGAGCTGAAGTCGCCGTCTGTAGGATAGAACTTCGTGTAGGGTTGATCGTGAATACCAGTGTCACCCTTTGCATTACCACCTACGTTGTCCTTGGAGTTGATCGAATAGTTTCTCAACTGATCGTCAGGTAAAGAACTGCAAGTTGGATGCGTTCCTTCCGCTTTCAGGTTGAAAGGATCTTGCGAGGCAGCGTGCGTAGAAGGCACTGTTGCTTGCATCGTGAGCTTGGTCCCGTTTGGTGGCAGGAAGATGAACATAGTCGCACCAGGTGGAAGATCTTGGCTCTTCATCAAAGCTTCGACCTCAGCACGGTCAACGGTGGGGAGGATTTCCTTACAACGTTGATGGATCATTCCGATGACGTCATTGCAGGAACCGTTGAACTGGCCACCCTTCATGGTGTGCATCAACAATTCATAGGGGCTGCCTACATTGGCGAACTGAACATCTACCTTAGGCGTGTTGTACGGTCCACCGCCTTCTCTGTTGCGCTGATACACTTTCATACCAGCTTTCTTGTCACCACCGACAGTCACGTTGCGAGCACAACGAGAACCATTACCGAATGCCTCGACGACACGAGCCTTCAAGTATTCGATGCCATTGTAACCTTCGCTTGCTGGTGAGCCATTGGGGGGTAGCGGCTGGCGATTGAAATTGGATTTGGCAACTTCAAGGAAGCCATCCCCACCGTCTGAGTTGGATCTGCAGAATTTGTCCGCAGCACTCATACCTTCTGACTCGTGAGCAAAATTGTTCTGGTCGCACTTATCGTTTGTTGGATTGAAGCTACGGACTGTATTCATTTCAGCAACGGTTGCCCACCTGTTAGGCGACGAACCGGTAGAAAGGTTTCCAGACCGAATTGGTTGACAACTATCACCCTGGTGAGCAGGATCAGAAGCGACTTTTCCAGGTGTAGGATCTTTGGCAATAGTCTTGCCATCTCTGTTGCGTCTGGGATCGCCTACTGGAAATTCATTCAGTGAATTGTTGTAGTCGACCCAAGCTTGAATCAGAGCGTCTCCATTACCATCAGCAAAAACCACACCGGAGCCGGAATTTGCGTGATATGTGGGACCTGTTCCTCCTGGACCATTCCAGAATTCGTTATTGAAGATGCTCGTGCCGCCGTTAACATCTTGACCGGACACAGGTACTGCACCAGGCAAGTTGGCTGCCGAAACATAGTTCAAGATTCTTACGTACCCACGTGGGATGCAGGCTTCGTACTCAGCATTCAAGGAGCCTACGACTGCGCATGCTACTGCACCGCCATAGTTACCCTGACCTTTGTTTGTATTTTGAGACTGCGATTGAGTCTTCCAGGAATTGGGGGGAGCGTATCCGACAGCTGTTGCACATGTTTCGAATTGACCGAGGTGCACCAAGTGGGCTCTGTCTTGAGGACCTACAGCAGCACCAAGAATCGCTTTATCAAGGTAATTGCTGAGGGTCATGTTCTTGTCATAAGCTCTGATGAAGTTGTGTCCACTGGAGCTCGAGAAAGCGCCTTGCGGCCAAGAACCTTTCGACTTGATTTGAGCGGAGTTAACGGTGGTGGCAGTGTAGAGGTTGCTCACCGTCGGGTTGCCCATCATGTCTACAACTTGCTTGTTGATGTAGACGTTGGTCTTTTGCATGCCATCGCCGTCTTGGGTGATCATCCAAGCCGGTTGAATGTTCATGCTCAATTTGACGTCCGAGGTCGGTCCCATCATTTTGACGTTCTGGGCTTTAGCCATGGTGTCAAAGTAGCCGGGCAACATACCGCCGCCGTTCAATTGGGTTTGCAGGTTCTTACCGAGTATTTCCAATTTGTCGATTACATCACCGGCGAGCTTGCTGGAAGCAGGGCCGATCGCTCTTGCGTTAAGAGCAACCAAGAGAGCTCTGCCTACTGCGCGGTTGTACGCCAGCAAGTTGATCTGTCCGGAGTTGTTAGGAATACCGGTAGCGGTGTCGACACCGAGACCATCGAATTCGTCGTTAGCGGGAGCATTGACGGTTGGTTCCATCAAAGCACGCTTAGCAACGTTCATGGCGCCGGCGTCGGTAGCGTTAGCAACTTCTCTTCCACCGCCCATGATTTTGGACAGGAAGAAGAAGCCGATTCCTAGAATGGCGATAAACAGTACGATGACTGCCACCAACCCTAACGTAGCTCCTCGTCGTCTACGTAATTTCATTGCTTTGTTCTCCTCCGAAGAAGGACCGGCAGCATGCCGGTAAGGGTTTTGTAGTTGAGACAACCGAAATTTGGATTGTTGGGGTTTTCAGCTGACTCTGGCGAAATAGTAAAATCCTATTCATTATTGTCCGTTAATGTTGTCAGGCTGTCAAGGTTTCATAACTTAACAGGGCTCACCGAATCAATGGCTGGTACTTTGAGGGAACTGCCGAAGACTGGGAACTGGTCACGGCTACATTAGCGCTACCTAATATTTCTTACCCGAATTGGCAACAAACAATATAAAATAAGCGCTGTTTAATGAATTATTCTTAGGTTTTAATCTTTCGGGCGAATTTCTTCGTTTTCTTGAAGCGAGATTAACTCAAAGCCGCTGCCCTATATATAGGTATACCCAAAATTTGATTAGCGCCGCTTAATCTGCCACGCCATCGTCTAATTTAGAAGTTTGACCGATAACGGTCTAACTTCCACGCACGACTCAAGAACTGGTACTGGAGCGCGCTTGAAGCGATGCAGTTACAAGACAACCGGCCAAAAGCCAAAAGATGAAATGAACCTGTGGGCGATAGAAGACTGTGTCGACCATGCCCATAGTCGCTATGCCAAATAGTGCGGCCGCGATTCCGGCACACAACCATCGTTCCCAACCGATTGTTTTGCTGTAGAAAGCAATATGAGCGCGCCCTATAAGAGAAACAAAAAAGGCAGCAAAGACAATGAGAGCAAGGATTCCGGCTTCAACAGCTATTTCGAGCGGGACGCAATAGGTGCCCAGAGCATCGAATCTGCTGTTCATATATAGACCGTAGGCCAGACGAAATGCTTTATTGCCGGGCCCGACTCCAAACCACCAGTTGTCTTTGAACATTTCCAGAGAAGATTGATAGACATGCAAACGAAATGCATTAGAAGAGTGCTGCCACCCGGCAAAAATAGATATGACGCGCTGCTGCATGCTGGGGACAAGAATTACGCACGCACCGGCTACAACCGGCAATGCCACTGCCAGCCCTAGAATGACGGGGCGAGCTTTTGGATATTTTGCCCAACACCAACTGGATGAAATGAGAAATAAAACAGCCATAGCGGCAGCAATTCCCATAAATCCGCCGCGACTTCCTGTCAGCACGGTGGCGGCTATGAGGATAAGGGCGCAAGGACCGGAAATCAGCGCCCAAATCCACTTTCTGTCGGCAATCGCTCCGACCGCCATCGAGCAGGCAACGGCCGCCATGGGTATCAGGTAACCGGCAAGCAAATTAGGATTACCTAGAGTCGAATAGATCCTTGTAGCTTGGGATTCGACCGAGGGGTCTTCCCAGGTAGCCAGAGGAGCGACGCCGATTTTGTATTGATAGAGCCCATAGCAGGCAGCGACAAGACCTCCGGCTACTGCAGAGATCAAAAGAATCAGTCTGCGTTTAGGAGTATTTGCAACCGCGGAAAACAAGAAATAGCTGGACACATAAATAACCAGCTTGGCCAGACCGGGCAGACTCTCCTGAAAGTAACGCGATGCGCATGCCGCCACCAGGTTTATTGCCAGGAAAAGTACAACCAGCCCATCAACCGCGGATATCTGCCTCTTTTCCTTTCCGCCAAGCAAGCTTCCACCTATATATAGAAGCAAGGAACCCAGGGAGATATAGGCCAAAGTTTCTTTGTCAGAGGCGAATTGAGGCAGCCAAAGGCTGAAAATCATTATTGCTGTGGAGACAAATGAAAAAAGCTGCAGAGCACTTCCGAACTTGGCAAGATTTGCATTGCCAAGCTTTGCCAGCGCCTGCGACAAGAGGCGATAAGGCAGAGCAAACAGGTTAGCCAAAAACGACTCCTGAAGGGCGTTTTTCAGTCTTTTGTCTTGCGGCTCGAGGGAGATCTGGCAAGAAATGTCGTCCAACAATTGATTCATTATTTGGTTGGCTGAGCCACTCTGACATCGACAACAACGCCCTGAACTCTGTATTTTTTCGCTTCCAATTCAATCTGATTGCCGACTTTGATTTTGTTGCCGCGAATCACATAACCGTCGGCAGTCTCTTCGGCATTGTCTTTGACTGTGATTGTGAAATCGTGAGCGATCGGATTGGCGGGATCATCGAACGCCACTGCCTTTTTGCCATCAGACGATAGAAAAGCTACTTGCTTTGGATTGTGCTCGACCTTCGTTATCGTCATCGGAGGCTTGACGGGTTGGTTCCGAATCGTGATGGAGGAAGGCTCTCCAACCTTAAATAAGTCCAGGTCCTTTGTTTTTAAGCCGGTAATATATACATCAATCTCTACATCAGGAGTACCTTGAATCACCTGATTCACCCCTGCGTGTCCGGCTTTCGCCAAAGAAAAACCAAGTCCGGCAGCGCAGAGCAAGGCTATAGCCGTAAAGTCGATGAAATTGGCGCGAGCGCGAGGCAAGAGAGCCACTGTATATACCTCTTTGGTGATTCTGACACGGTCGTTTTGAGCAATTAAATCATACTGCGGGAAATACGAAGACCCTTGTCCAAAAGTGTCGGCAAACAGATAGACACAAACACGCGAACCACACACCTCGGAGTCGACCATGTCCCCTTTTGAGAACGTTACTAATCAAGCTGATTTCGAGACCATTGACGAGTTCGCCCAGGAGCAGCAAGAAGGTTTGCAAGGCATTTCCCTTGCCGACATTCAACCAGCAGAACCAGCCGATCAATTTTCCATCAGTCACAAAAACCCGGAGCTTCACTCAGTAATGCAAGCAACAGAAATCATGAATGTCAGCCACAACGAATTGTCAGCCTGCGCAATCGACGAACAATTCCTGAAAGCACAAGAAGAACTGGTCAGCCATTTCCAACTCAAATTGAATGGACTGCCTGAAGAAATGCGTGCAAGCGTTCTTGAATCTCTAAATTTGCAACCGAAGTGCGGACAATTCCCGCTATTCGCTCAAATCGTTAAGAGCTCTTTGGCATAGCCTGTCGCCGCCCCCACGAAAAGCCTTCCGGCTTACTCAGGTATATTGAGTTGCTCGAGAGTCTCAAGCATTTCTCTCTGGCTGGTTGTAGCAGTTCCCGACTTTCTAACAACGATTCCTGCGGCAAGATTGCCTAGAGCCGTAGCTTCTACATAACTGGCTCCCGATACGAGCGCCAGCGCCATGGTGGCAACTACGGTATCACCGGCGCCGGTGACGTCGAATACGTCACTGCGATTGAAGACCGGCATTTCGGCATAGGCCCGCCCCCTTTCGAAAAGCGCCATACCTTCCGCACCGCGAGTGATCAAAACGGCCTCAGCTCCAGTTTTTTCAAGCATCTCCTTGCCGGCTTTCTCGACATTCGCCGAATCGATGCGGTATCCCAAGAAACTTTCCGTATCGGGTTGATTGGGCGTGAGCAAAGTGGCGCCTTGAAACCGTTCAAAATCACCCTGCGCGTCGACAATCAGTAAAGTCTTTTCCCTTTCTGCCAATTGCCGCAAAGCTTTAATGACACCATCGGTGATGACGCCTGCTCTGTAATCCGAAAGAATTACGGCTTTGTATCCCACCACCGCTTCTTCAATTTGCTGGATCAATATTTTTTCGATAATCGAGCTTATCGGGTTGTGAGAGATGCGATCGAGACGCAGCAATTGCTGCATCAAAGAATGCGACTTAGAGAGAATTCTCGTTTTGACTGTGGTCGGTCTGGTGATGTCTTTGACAAGGCTGTGCTGAATGCGATATCTGTCGAGCATATTCGAGAGTTTCTCTGAATATTCATCGGCTCCGCAAACGCCGACGGCCATACATTCGCCGCCCAGAGCAACGACATTGCTGGCTGTATTGGCAGCACCGCCGGGTATATGCACCGTATCGACATGCTCGAGAATCAAAACCGGCGCTTCGCGCGAAATCCTTTCCGGTTTTCCTTCCAGCAACTCATCGATGAGAAGATCTCCGACCACTGCCACTTTGCCGCCCGTAAGACCGAGAATTCGCTTGCGCAAAGCCGACTTCGTCACGGCGTTGGGCACGGCAATAGGCAGTGCAGCTATGCTTATATCTACTGGATGCATCCGTTCTAATTCCTTGAACATTTGTCTCGCCACCATATTCTCGGGATCAATTCCCAGGGCTAGTTCGGTGGCTTTTTTAGCTTCATCAATATAGCGCAAATGCTGATAAAGCCTTGCCAGATGAAGCGCTTTTGATAGTGTGTCCTCGGGGCTGACCGCGTTTTTCAAAGCTTCGCGAGACTGCTCCAGGTCCTTCTCTTCAGCCGGAGAGCGCTTTTCCTTTTCCTTAACTGGAGTTTGGCTCAAAAAATTCTCAACCTTGACATTTGTTTGAGAATCCATTTTCTCAGGCTGAGTTTGGTATTCAGACTTTCGCAATTGGAAAAACTGCTTGAGCCCGAGCGGGATTCCCAGACCGGCATTGGCAGACTGGTCCATCTGGCGCTGGTTGGACCAGGTAAATTCGCGCACCGGCAGATTCGTTTCGCCCTTCAAAACTCTGTCCCTGAACGGCTGAGAGCCGGCTTCACGCGATAATTCCCGACCCAATTCCTCGGACAGACCCAGCCCTCTGGAGAGTGCACCTCTGCCTAGCTTCCCGGAAATATGCGGGGTCAATTCATTGTTGAGTTGGGCTAGCTTCTGCTCCTCGGTACCGCCATGGTCCTTAATCTGGCCGCTTTGAGCACTCTGCAGACGATCGCCGCGCGAGACCATATTGCCGAGCGAAAGCCCGTCGTCCGGCTTATCACGGGCAACTTCCGCTTGTCCTTTGTTTTCGACCTTTTCAGGCTGATTGCCTGGCGGTCCCTGATTGCTCACAGTGCTCACCTGATTGAGGGTCTCCTGCGGTCGAAAATGAGCTGGGAATGCCTTATGCATATACTTTCATGGCAGTGCTGCACAACGAAAAGTCTCATAAATTCTAGATTCTCGTCTCAGTTCCCAAACGTATTGTACCCAAAGGTGCCCGCAGTGGGGGCTTTGGAGGCTCGATGCGTCGATGCGTGAGCATCTTAGCGATTGTTTACTATGGCCTATAGGTCGACAAACGGCTAAAATATTCTTGGTCCATTTGCCAATTTGGTAATGGTTCTGAAGCTTCTAAGGTCCGCCTCGAGGTTGAGATGATTCACAGCAAATCGTCCTTTTTCAAAGCAATGCTGATCGTCGCCCCCACTTTCATGGCTTGCGCTCTTGCCGGTCTTGCTGACGACAATCCGCAACTTCGTCCGGGTTTAGGTTCCGACAACACAGCCAAATCGACAAGGCCCAATCGCATTCGCAAAGACAGGGGTGCTGCCAATGCTATGGCCCGATACCACTGGCTTGACCGAGCCGCCCTGGCCAATCCCCAATTGATTGAATCAATAACGGACTTTCATTCCGCCTCGATGATCCTGGCTAAACATAAGCGCCTTGGCGAGATCGCCGAAGCTGACCATTACCTCTGCCGTCGCTTGACCAGATGGAAAGACGTGGCGCGCAAGCTGGCCGTCAATCCTGATTGCGACAAAGTAATTGCCCGCGATCCGGAAGGGATCTATCGAGCGATCAAAAACGACCGCAGCCTGGCCAAGATTCTCGCCCGCAATCCAATGTTTCACCGCATGATCGGCGAGAATCCCGACTTAGGAAAATTGCTCTCCACCTACATGTGATTTTAGAAACGGCATTCATCATTAAAGCTCTCATCATTGGTCTTCTGACCGGTTTGATGTCTGGCTGCTTCGGTGTCGGCGGAGGCATACTCTGCACACCTCTTGTGCGCATGTTTCTGAACATCGATCCGCATGTCGCGGTCGGCACGACAATGGCGCTTATCATCCCGACTTCCGTGGCCGGAGCCTTCAATTACATAAAGCGAAAGCAATTCGATCAGTTGATGGCGGCAAAATTGGCACCAACTGCGGTTCTAGGTACCATAGCCGGTGCAGCGGCCACCCAGTATGTAGAAGGACAGATTTTGATGTTGCTCTTTGCACTTCTTGTCTGTGTTGCAGGTGTCGACCTCTCATTTTCGATCGGCGAGAATCTGAAAATACAGAGGGAAAAAGAAACGGCGGACAAAAGCGGCAACGATACAGAAGCGCTCCAAGCGGCAGGAGATCCGCAATCAGCCGAAGGCATCGGTCCATATATTGTCGGACTGGCGGCCGGACTATTCGCCGGTTTCTTCGGCGTCGGCGGCGGCTTTCTCATGGTGCCCTGCCTGCTGTATTTTTACCGCTTCAGCGTCAAAGCGGCATTCGGCACATCGCTCATTGTCATTGCAGCAGTATCGATTCCCGGCACCCTGTCTCATTTTGCGATGATGCATGTCGATGTGCCCCTGGCGCTGCTCATGATCGCCAGCTCCATCCCCGGCTCGCTGCTCGGCAGTGCCCTAGCGCTCAAATTGAAGGATTCCTTCCTGCGCCGAGGCTTCGGAGTGATTATGCTAATAATGTCAATTGTTTTGGCCATGCGCGAGTTGTTACCATCGACACCTTTCTAAGATGGGGCATATAAAACCCAGGCGCGCACACGAGCGAGAAGATGTTCAATCACAAATTACTAGAATTGGAATCAGAACTCCTGGCCAAGCAAGAATGCGCCGCCGGACTCTCCGATTTGCCGTACGAGTGCGAGCTGTGTTTGCAGGCAATCGAACAGGAAGTCGGCATAAAGCTCGCCGACCAGATTCCCAAAGACTGGAAAGGCTGGCTTTCATACAGGCGCAAAGACGCCTCCGATTCGCAAGGCGGCAAATCGAATTGCGGCCTTGTCATTCTGCGCGGCCGCTCCTGCACTCAAGGCGGACTCTTTGCTAAGTGGAATGCGGGTCTAGACGTGCCTTTTGCAGTCGATACGGTAACAGAGTTCAAACGAGGCTTCGACGTGACACCGCCTCAAGACCTGGACCATTTATTGATAAACTTCGGGCGCGGCAAGCAGACAAAAGTTTTTGTCTGGTATGGAGAGAATATCGCGCCCTACAAATTGATCTTCGAGGCGGACGTCAACGAGGCTCATGACGCCCCTCTCAAGGAAGCAATCACAGAAGCGTGCGTCTGGATTATGACCAGGCCCAAAGAAACTACTCTCAGCGAATTTCTCAAAGACAAGTAATTCTCGAGATCCAAGATTTCCATCAAGCTATCGTGGTTCTTTCTGCGTCTGCCTGCTGGCGGCGGAAACGTCAAGTTTTTCGCCTTCAGACTCATGCTCCTGACTGTTTTGAATCCCGGACATGAATTCGATGGGTATGGGAAAGATCAATGTCGAGTTCTTTTCCGCCGAAACTTCCACCATGGTCTGCAATTGCCGAAGCTGCATGGCACCCGGCTGGGCAGCTATCAGTTTTGCCGCTTGAGCCAGCTTCTCTGCCGCCTGATGTTCGCCCTCAGCAGCCACTACTTTGGCTCTTCTTTCACGCTCCGCTTCCGCTTGCCGAGCCATCGCTCTCTGCATTCCCTCGGGAATTTCCACATCCTTTACTTCGACCGAATTGACCTTAATGCCCCATCCTTCCGTTTGCCTGTCGATAATCGACGAGAGTTGCGCATTAATCGAATCTCTGGCACTCAGCAGTTCATCGAGTTCATGCTGCCCCAGCACGCTTCGAAGTGTCGTTTGAGCTATCTGTCTTGTGGCCTCGATGGGATCTTCGATTTTGGTTACCGCCTTGAACGGATCCACGACCTGGAAGAAACAAACGGCTGCTGTGCGCACCGAGACATTGTCCTTGGTGATTATCTCTTGCATCGGAATCGACATAGTAATAATGCGCAAATCAGCTTTTTTGTAGCTGTCGGCGATCGGCCAGACAAAAGTCAGCCCCGGTCCTTTTGTGCCAATTGCCTTACCGAACCTGAAGATGACGAGGCGGTCATACTCTTTGACTATTTTTATTGAAGCCAGAACATACGCCACGGCACAGAATATGCCGGCATCAACCAGTAAGTCCAAATTTTCGCTCCTTATATGGACGGAATAGTCCCCCTTATCTCCTACCACGAATCTATTTCCAATCACATTTCCGGCAGGGGCGAGCCTTAAAGGTTCTGGTCGGACAAATTGCGGTATTTCACAATCCTGTCACAAGAGCGCCCGCAATTTTTCACGAGGTCAAAGTAAATTACAGGCATCAAAGTTGCTGGTCCGAATGAGACCGAGGAGTTGGACAAATGAGACAAACCAGACAAAATCTTTGCCACAAAATCGCAAACGAGAGCTTGTTCGTCGGATTTGCAGTTTCACTCCTTACTATAGTCGCAACCGCAGCATACAGCCTGGTTTGGCCGACAATACTGGTTCTCTTTACGGTGCGCGCCGCCTGCGATTTTTCGCAATGCAGTGTGAACTTGACTGAAAGATGTGACGAATCGCATGAATCAGGGAAAACGAGAATTTTGCAGCCGCTCAAAGTTTAGGGAAGGTAGGCTAGTCCTGGAAAGCCGGCGCTCCAACGGGCGTCGGTTTTCGATGAGTTTTCGATGAGCTTTCGATGAGCTTCGATGGGTTTTCGATGAGCTTCGATGGGTTTTCGGCCGGCTCTTGGTCCGTTTTCATTTGCCCTATGGTTCTGATTGTCGTTGCAATCGGCAGACGAAAAACCCCGCCACGCCGTGTCGTGTCGGAATCAGCTGAATGTAGCCCTTTTCCGCGGCGGCTCTTTTGGAAACATTCGGCAGGAACTCTTCATTTTCATTGCTGAACCAGGTTTTCTGAATTTCAGCATTCAAGAAAGGTAGCAATGAAGAACCATGAAATTGAGGATGCTCTTTCAAGAACCACTCTATGACTTGAATATTCTCCTCCGGCTCGAGAGAACAAGTGGAATAAACTATTACTCCGCCCGGTTTGACTAATTTTGCCGCATTGGCGAGTAATTCTTTTTGCAATGAATTTAGTTCATCAATATCTTCTTTCTTACGGTTGCATCGAATATCGGTGCGTCTGTTGATTACACCGGTTCCGCTGCAAGGAGCATCCAGAAGAACTCTATCGGCCGGTTTATTGAGAGTGAATTGGCGGCCGTCAGCCGAGACGGTTTCAAGATTTTTCAGGCCC
>JAIETE010000182.1 GCA_019745505.1 Candidatus Obscuribacterales bacterium
GTTATCGGACGGACTGTCCATTTGTTTGGCAAGCGACTGTTGCCCCCCGAAAAGAGCGGCTATGAGGCATGCACCTGTAAGGATATGCCGATATTTGTTTGTGGATATAGACCGATTCATTTTTCTTGAAACCGAAAAACCACACCAGGGTGCCATCCGGCGCCGATTATCCCACAAGAGTCTGATGAGAAAAGGGGCCGACGCATTATATCTTGATAACCAGCCCTGGTCCGAGCCTGGATCTCGACACTGGATCCCCCATTTGGGCACTCGAATCTCTCGTAAACTGTGCTCAATACACTGATAGGAGCTGCGAGCACTTATGGTAGGATAGGCTTAAATTCTTTCTGGTTCAGTGAGCCAGAGCCTGTGTACATGGGTTGATGGACGAAACGCAAACTAACAAGTCAAGCTCAGACGACCCCCCTCAGTGGTGCTCGTCTTTTTGTGCGGCAAGTTATATAGAAGCTTTCATACGTTCAAAACTCCGGCTCGTGCAAAGCACTCAGCCGGTTTTCCATTTAATGGGTTTCACGGCTGATAAACAAGGAGCAAGCATCCAGCGAATGGATGCGTGATTTGCCATTCTTCAAATTCTGTGGATTCCAGTTCTAATCATCTTTAACGCCTTTTTCGTGGCGGCGGAGATGGCACTTGCCCGGGTCAGGAGAACTCGTATCGACCAGCTGGCCGAAGAGGGAAATCGCGCGGCAATTTTGACCCAGAAAGCGATGGAAGACACCGACGGATTCATCGCCGCCTGCCAGTTAGGCATCACTATCGCTACGCTTTGTCTGGGTGCCGTGGGCGAATCGACATTCGCAGAAGATCTGGCGAAGCTTGTGGAAAGCATCTTTGCGGGCGTCATATCGAGCGAATCGATTCTCACGGCCGTAAAAGGATTTTGCTACATACTGGCCTTCTGCGTCACCGCTTTTTTGCAAACTGCATTCGGAGAATTGCTGCCCAAGCAGTGGACTTTCCAGCGCGCCGAGCAGACGATTTTGCTTTTCATCTATCCGATGAATGTGTGGTGCTGGATCACCCGTCCATTCAACTATGTATTGAAGGGCTTCACTGAAATCGTCATGCGCGCTTGTGGAGTCAAAGACGTTTTAGAGCACGAACAAGTGCATACTGAAGAAGAGCTGAAGATGCTCGTTTCGGAAAGCCACGAAGGTGGAGTTCTGGAGCCTGAAGAAGAAGAGATGCTGCACAGCGTCTTTGACTTTGCCGAGACGACGGCGGGCGAAATTATGACCCCTCGTACCGACTTGGTCGGCATAGCCGGCAGTGCAACAGTAAAATCGTTCGTCGATCTGGCTCTAAAACATGGTTTTTCGCGCTTGCCGGTATTCGAGGACAATCCCGACAATATTTTCGGATTGGTGCATATTCGCGATTGCTTGCGAGCGATTTTGGAACACAAGGAATCGACCAGCGTCGGCGAGCTTGCTAGAAAAGTCCTGGTCGTGCCGGAAAATAAGAGCCTTGGCGATTTGTTGCCAGAGTTTCAGAAGATGAAAACGCATATGGCAATCGTTGTGGACGAATACGGTGCCACTCGCGGTATCGTCACACTGGAAGATTTGCTTGAAGAGCTTGTCGGCGAAATCGCTGATGAATATGACATCGTCAAGGAATACATTCAGCCTCAAATCGATGGTTCGATTTTGCTGGATGGCAAACTTGATCTCGAGGAAGCGAATGAGAAGCTCGGTCTGAAGATTGAAGACGAAGAGTTCAATACGATGGGCGGTCACGTGTTCGGCATGCTCGGTCATGCGCCTGAATTGGGCGATGAAATCAAGACTGATGAGTACATTCTGCGAGTGGAAGAATCCGATCGCCGTCGCATCAACAAGCTGCGCTTGATCATGTTGAAGTCACCGCCACCGCAACCCGAAAACGGTACTGGCGCAACCACGAAAAAATCTCGCAATACGAAGTCAGTGGAGGTTCCTCGCAATTAGCGCGACGGAGACACCGACCAGAGCCCAACTGACCAAGGCAGCCCGCGTCTTTCACACCAAAAGGCGGCTCGGTCAGAACTTCCTTGTCGACCCTGAAGTGCTCTCACGAATCGCTGCGGCTCTTCATCCGGAGCAATCGGATTGCGTGGTCGAGATCGGTCCCGGCTTGGGCTTCCTGACTCGTTTTCTATCGACTTACGGATGCCGCATCACCGCTGTGGATCTGGATCGAGAGTGTGTTGAGGAGCTGGAAAAAAGTAATATCGACGGTGTTGAAATTTGTCATCAGGACTTCCTTCAATTCGATTTGAACAGCATTGAATGTAAGTCTTTGAAAGTTGTAGGCAATGTGCCTTATCAAATTACTACTCCCATCGTTGCCAGGCTCTTTGGAGAAATAGGGGCACCATCTGCCTGGTTGTCCAAGATTGACTGCGTGGTTATGACGGTTCAGAAAGAAGTGGCTGAGCGCTTTGTTGCCGACCCGAACAACAAGGAATACAGTCAGATCACGCTGCTTATCAAATATTTCGCTCGTGCTGAATTGCTCGAGGTCATTCCCGCAGATTCTTTTGTGCCGGAACCGAATGTCACATCGGCCGTTGTGCGCATGACGCCTTACGACAAGCCTCCGATCGACTGCAGCGACCACAAGCTGCTGCGTCAGATCATTCGCGCCGGTTTCAAGCAGCGCCGCAAAATGCTGCGCAATAATCTCTCCTTCCTTAATCTGTCTCCCGAAGACATTGGCAAGCTGCTGGCATCCTTAAAGATTGATCCAATGGTTCGCGCGGAGCGGCTTTCGCTGGATCAATTTGCTAAGATCGCCAACGCTGTTGTCGCTCTCAGGTAGTCCATGCAGTTAGAGACGGAACTAAGAGCAAGCGTTAAGTCGCCTGCCAAAGTGAATTTGACTTTCGATGTTACCGGCGATCTGCCCGGCGGATATCACTCTATTGTCTCTCTGTTTCACGCCATCAGTCTTGAAGATGTTCTCGATCTGCAAATAATAGAAGGGGCATCGGACAATCTGGAAATGGAACTGAATGCCGAATTCGTCGGTGAGCCGGGTGTATTTCCTCTCGATGATAGTAATCTGATCGCAAAAGCAGCAAAAGCCTTCCATTTGTCGACCGGGCTCTTGAAGAAAAAATTGCTGCGCGTGTCCGTAAGCAAGCAAATTCCGATTGGAGCCGGCTTGGCCGGCGGAAGCTCTAATGCTGCCGCCGTCTTGGTGGGGTTGAATGAACTTTACGAGAATCCTCTGAAAGAAGGAGAGCTTTTTGATATTGCCACTAGTATTGGTGCCGATGTCCCATTTCTTATTAGAGGCGGGACGCAATTAGGAAAAGGTAAAGGCGAAATATTGACTCCCATAGCCATAGAAGAACGTTTGACTTTTGTTGTCTTGAAACCTCGACAGCTAGCCGTTTCAACGCCTTCTGTCTTTTGTGCTTATGATCAATGGGTAGAGCAAAGGGATGCGGGCTGGAGACCGGTAATCGATCACGAAGCGGCCTTGCAATCGTTGCTATCTGGAAATTTGGAAGATGCCACCAAGTGCTTCGCCAATGTTTTCGAGCCGATAGTCTTCGACATGCACCCATCGCTTGCGTCTATCAAACAGAGGTTGTTGGATCTCGGTTGCTGGTCCGCTCAACTGAGTGGCAGTGGTCCCAGTATCTTCGGGGTGGTGGCGAATCTGGAAATGGCACATATGGTCAGGCGTAAGTTCAAAGAAGATGAAACGCGCGGCGATTCGGTCTGGCGGAAGCGCGAAGGTTGGGAAATTGATTGCTTTATCGCTGAATCAATAGGCTGCGGAGTTCAATTGTTACAAAAGAGGCACAACTAAAATGGCAAAGACAGCCTCCCCGGAATCAAAGACTAAGACCGGCTCTGCAAGGGCAAAAAAAGTGCAGACCGAGACGAAGACAGCCAAGCGCTCGAATCAGATAAAACTTGTAAGCAAAGCAACTGCACATGAAATGATGGCTCGTTTACGGGCTTTGTATCCGGATGCAGACTGCGAGCTGAATTTTGATTCTCCATTCCAGCTTCTCACCGCCGTGATCATGTCGGCTCAAACGACGGACGTTCAAGTCAACAAAGTAACAGGAAAGCTTTTTTCCAAATTTCCAACCGCCAAGGATCTTGCTGAAGGCGACATTGAAGAAATAAAGGAGATAATCAAGCCGACCGGTTACTACAATGCCAAAGCGCAAAGTATTCAGAACTGCGCCCAGCAACTAGTTCTCAATTTCGGCGGAGAAGTGCCGAGCACCCTGGAGGAATTGACCACTCTTCCCGGCGTAGGAAGAAAAACGGCAAATGTCGTACTTGGCGTCGAGTTCGGGCAGCGCGGCTGGACTGTGGATACTCATGTTCAGCGCTTGACCAAACGGTTCGGTTTTACGAAGAATGACGACCCTTACAAAATAGAGCTAGACTTGCAGAAGCTGTTTCCTGATGATGATTGGTCACTCTATTCCATCACCATAATTTGGCACGGGCGCCGAATGTGTTTTGCAAGAAAACCTGATTGCCCGGCTTGTCCACTCAAGGATATTTGTCCAAGCAGCGAGATTTGATCTACTACTTGTCGGCTCGAATCTTCAACAATTCGCTCATCACTTTTCGATCGTATTCGAACTGATATGCCTGTATTCGCATGTAGCCCTTGTACGGATTATTGAACAGAGCGACAAGCAGGATATTTAGAGCCAGCGAAAGGGCCACCAGCGCCGTCATCAAGACCTGTGCCTTTGTGTTCTCGACTTCAAACAGGTAGGTGAAAAACACAGTCAGGGTTGCTCCTGCAATCAGTACACCCCACATGACCGGGGGCAGCGATGTTTTGGAAATTTGCATCCGGTAACGTCTTCCATCGGACAATTTTTGCATCTCATCCAGAAGCTGTTCATAAACGCTCTGCTCTTTGTTGGTCTGTGGTTCAAAGTCGGTAAGCTCCCACCAGATATCTCGAAATGGAGTCTTGGCAAAATCGACGAATGATCCTTCACTGGTATGTGATTCCCATTCCTGAGCTACCAGCACATCCAGGTATTCCTGCAACTTATGGTGAAGCATTATTCGTTCCTTGCTAGGCAGTCCATAGGCCAAGTGAAACATATCCAGGCATGAATCAGCCTCTTGCTGAGACATTGCCCTTGCTTCCTGATATTTCCCTTGCGTGTCGACGACGATAAGTCCCAACAATACCGAGTAGAGCGTTCCGACCACCGACAAGAGATAGCCGGCAACTTCATGATTGCTCTTTAGTGTACCTACAGCTACGGCGCGACGCACAGCTAAAGCACCAGCACTGGCAACCAGTACTGCACCGACTACCATGATCACTCCGAATATCCAGGCATCGAAACCCATTTACTCTTCCTTTTGTAACTTGAGTCCCTGCTCCGGATGCGCCTGCCAAGAGCCGAGATGGCTTATTGCTCTCTTGTGTGCTGAGCTTACAAATATTGAGGACAAGAGGCAAGGCTATGTGAGATTTCAAGCAAGAGATGTATCATGACTGGAATCATGGATAATTCGACTGCGGGCGGCTCGCCGCCTCAAAAGAGAGAGTTTCGCCCAGCCAGACCGAGTGATTGGCTGATTAAGGCTGCTCAGACTTTTGTGCAAACGGAATTGGCGCTCAAGTACAAACTGCATCTATCCGACGCAGATCTCGAAGTGTTCAAGAAACTGCCGGCCGGTGCCGGTGTCATTCTGATTCCGAATCATGCCGATGAAACGGATCCGCGAGTTTGTCTCGAGCTTTCGCGCCGCACCGGAAAGCGCTTTATCTCAATGTGCAATCGCGAAGCGTTTGATGAGATCTATGGTATCGCCGGATGGGCATTGCAGCGGCTTGGTCATTTCTCTGTCGAGCGTGGCGCTCACGATACGCAGGCGAAAGATTTTGCCATCGAAACCGTACAGAAGGGCGAAGAAGTCCTGGTGATTTTTCCCGAAGGCGAGATTTTCTATCTCAACGAGGTCGTGCAAGCCTTTCATAGCGGTGCTGTGGAAATATGTATGCAGGCGATTGTAGATAAAAGGAAAACCGATCCGAATTTCACTGCTTATCTTGTTCCGATGGCAATCAAATATCATTACTCGGTGCCGATTGAAAATCTTCTTCTTTCACGCATTGAGAAAATGGAAGCGCGACTCTCGATTAAGGAGTACGCTCCCACTCTGGCCGGACGATTGCGCAAAATACAAAAGACGCTTTTGGAGCGAGAACAGTCAGCGTTTCGAATTCAAATAGAAACTGCAGGACAGGCAGATTTGTATCAGGAGATTGTTGAAACTGAAAATGCCATTATCAGCCAGGTAGAATCAAAGCATCGGGAGATGAAGGTTTCCCAACCGCAATTGATCGATCAATCCTGGCAGTTGAGCGCCGAGCTGAAGGAAGATCTTGCAGCGCAGACTGATGTTTCAGTAAAAAAAGAATTGGCAAAGGATATTGATGCATTGCGCGAAGTCGCTCAACTTTCAAGTTGGAGACCGCAATATTACGGCGATGATACTTCGATGGATAGACTCGCTGAAGCTTTGATGAAGATGGAAAGAGAGCTTTATCGCATTAAGCGTCCTGCTCCTCTAGCGACGCGAGATGTTTATGTGAAACTTGCACAGCCCATCGATCTTTCTAAAGTTGTTTCTGATTATCTGGAGGATGCCCGGTCCGTTCGTCACAAATTGACCAATGACTTGCACGAGCAAATTCAAGATTTAGTGAATCAACTTGTCCAGAGAGCGACTTCAAAAGGCAAGCAAAAATAATTCGAAGGCGATAGACTGCTCTAGATGCGCAAATTTTGTCGACTAATCTTCACATCTAGTTTGATTGTGCTGGCCGGCTTAACCCTGGCAAGTTTTCTCGGAGCGTTTCACTTCATCTTTGAATTGCTCAGCCACTTGCGCCCGTATTTTTGCCTTGCAGCGCTTATGATCACCCTCTTTCTTCTCCTGTTTAAGGCAGATAGGGTGGCGCTTGCCGGCTTTACACTATTTCTTATCAACGGCGTTCAGTTAATTTCTCTCTATTTGCCGTATACCGATGATACTGGTGCAAACGCTGCGCAGGTCAAGTTCTTGCAGATGAACATCTGGGGTGGAAAGAATAGAAATTATGATGCCGTCATTGGTGAGATTAAAAGTGAGAATGCTGATATTGTCGGATTATCTGAAATAACTCGAGAATGGTGGGCAGTCCTGCAGCCAAAACTGAAGAGTTATCCATATCAGATTGTCGAACCAAGCTACGGCGGAATTTGCCTTGCCAGTCGATTACCAATCAAGGACGGCAGAGTAGAGCACTACGGAAAAATAAAACGCCCACGTATTGTCGCTGATGTTCTAGTGCACGACCGCTGGGTGAGAGTGATATTTGCTCATCCAGTAATCCCGATGCGTCATGTCGGGATGCGTAATGGAGAACTTGCCGTCATAGCCAGAGATGCACGCTCGGCAGATAAGCCTGTCATTCTTGCCGGCGATCTTAACTGCACCCCGTGGTCGTATTTTTTCTACCGGCTGGAAAGGGATGGAAATCTGCGCGACACTGAAAAGGGCTTTGGCTATCAACCATCCTGGAGCATGTTCCATCCTTTGCCCTTGCTTTGTATCGATCATTGTCTTGCCAGCTGGCAGTTTTCGACGTTGAAGCGCTATAACGGAAGATATGTCGGTTCCGACCACTTGCCTGTGATTACCGAACTGAAATTGCAAGTGCTGTAGTCGTCCTGCGTGCGAGGTCTCAAGCGCGTACTGCCGGGCAAATTAAAAGACAGTTGCCTTACTTTGCGAACGTGATCTTTTTGCTAAACTCGTGAGAATTGTTTGGGCGAGAGTAAGAGTGTGAGATGAAAAACCAGATGATGAGCCGCTATACGTCGGTTGTATTGGCCGCGTATATGCTCGGCGTATCTTTTCCTGCTTGGGCTCAAACCAGTCAAGAATCAGTTATCGACAACAAGCGATTCAAGCAATTCGAGAGTGTTGAATCTACTGCTGCGGATAATTTGCCGCCGATTTTGTTGCAGATTGCACGCTTTACCGGCGCGTTTCCCATCATGAAGGAGATAGAAGCTCTGCAGAGCGATTTGAAACAGAGCAATCAGGCTGTTTCGAATCCTTTGTCCTATCTTGCCAAAAGACAAAAACTGATTTACCTGCGAGAAAAACTCAACAACGTTCTTGAGACTTCCAACCTGGAAGTCAATGCGACGCGCGGACAGATTGAAGGACTGATGTCCGAAGTGCAGACGCAACAGGCGAAAATGGTGGAAAAGCGGGCGCGCACACTGCGACGTAATTCTATTATCAACTTCGTGTCTGGCGGGTTAACGAAGCTGGTCGGTTATTCGATAGCTCTGGGCGGCAGTGATACTACTTCGAATATTTTGGAAATATTCGACGGCGGAGTGCAATGCACATTATCGGGATCGGTTATCAAAGATTTGCATTCGGAAAGCCATGTATTGGGCCGAATGCCGGCAATGCTCACCCAGCTTGACCGGTCGGATGACCCGGATGGAGTCTATCCAAAGCAAGTCTGGAATTATTTGAATGCTTCCACAAGCGGTGACGCCGGCGCTGCAAGGCGAGAAGAACTGACGAAAAATTGGGAGCGCAGAGGCTTTTACGCTAATCACGCAAAATTCAAGAATCTGAAGGAAAATTCGAATCTGCAAGGACATCTTGCACTGGCTCGAATTACGCCTCAACTGCTTGATGATCGCCAAGCCATGCTCTCGGAGCTGAGGTCCACTGTTTCGGAAATGCATGCCAGCCTGATGGAGCTTAGTTTGAGAATCAAACTGTCATACAGAGATGATCCGTCCTTCGACTGGCCGATTGCCGCTCAATAAGTGCAGGTGAGCGCTTGCATTTTTGCAGAGGCTTGTAAATATTCAACCTGGGCATCGATTAGTTTTATCTTGGCGTCGAAAAGCTGCCGTTCTCTTTGTGTGACAAGAAAGACCGTACTGTCGCCAAAAGTAAAACGCTTCTGCTCTCCTTGATAGACAGCTTCGGATTTTTCAACTTGTTTTGTCACGGCCAGGAATTTTTGATGTGTCATATTGAGAGTTGCTGCAGCGCTCATTACTTCTGCTACCAAACGCTGCCTTTCCGATACTTCTTCCGCATTCAGAGCTTCGATATTGAATTGCGAGGCTTTGATTCTTCCTCGCGCATTTCGCAGATAGAGAGGAGAGCTGAATGTGACTTGGGTGCGAAAGACATTACCGACTCCTGAGATTCCTCCGTCATAGCCGTAAGTCGCCAGAGCATCGGCTTGTGGAAGCAGGTCGTTACGTGCCTGTTTCAGTTGAAGTTTTGCCTGCTGTCTTTCCAGTGCAATTCGCTTTAATTCCGGTCTTCTGTCCAGGGCTTTGCGAATGCTGGCGTCAATTTCGGCGCCCGTAAATTCCTGAGGTGACGGCCACAGTTGAGGAACGTTCATTTCATCCAGAAATGGCGCCGGGCGCCCGCTGCTGTCGAATAAGAAAACTGCCAGCTCGTAAGTGGCCTTTTTGAACTCCAGCTCGGCAGCGATCCGATCGGCTGTCCGCCTCTGGAAGTCTTCTTCCGCTTCCGTAACTTGAATTCGCGGTAAGTCGCCGGCGCTGGATCGCTTATCAGCTGCCGAAACTAGAAATTCGGAAAGCTGCACGAGCCGGCGTGCAACTTGTACTTTTCGCTGGGCGCCAATCCAGTTCCAATAGGCGATGCTGGCGCGCAGTAGAATGTCGAGGCGGTTGAGAGAAAACGCTTGGGTAGCGACAGGTTCACCGATCTTGGCCAGTTTTTCATTGGTCGCGCGCTCGTTGATTATGAAACCCCTGAGAAGGGGCACGGCCAGACCGCCGCCAAATTCGCCGATGAAGCCTGTTTCTATAAAGGGTGATTGAGAACTGCGAGGGTTAAATCGATAAGTCCCAAGAAGGCTAATGCCTGAACGAGTGGGAACCTCGATTGAAGGTTGGTTATAGATGACACGCTTTAGAGTGTCGAATTTAGAGGTATTCTGCATCCAGGTGTAGCCGTTCAGCGTTCTTATCATCGGATCGAAAACCCCTTGCACCTCCATGCGCCGGGCAGAGGCAACTCTTCTGCGAGCATCCGCGGCGTCCAGGCGCGGATAATTATTGTCTACGGCGGATAGAAAAATCGTCGGGGTTAGTATCGTGCCGCCTTGAGTGATAGTGATTGCATAATCCGATTTGCTGCGTGCGCGAGGCGCAAAGCCCAGCGGTTCATAGATTCCATCGGCTGCATGGGCTGCGCCGCCCGGCCATGTCGATGACCAGATGAAGATCAAGCAGAGTATTACACTCAATGGTTTCATCAAGGACCTTTTGATTTCGCGCTGTCCTTGTTTGTCGGGTCGTTCTGCTGGAGCAGGCTATTCGAATTGCCCGAATCCTGCGGCTGAATGGTGGGCTGCCAACCGTTAAGCTGGCGCCAAAGCTCATACCATAGGGGCACTTCGCTGAGTAGAATCCAGCCTGTTACTTGTGCACCCGGTCGCAAGACGGTCGTGGAGGGCCACGGATCAGCTTGTTTGCTGTCGATGGCTTTCTTATCCGGTTCTACGATTACTCGATAGCGATTTTTCCCGTCGTCGGTAGCATCAATTACACTGACAATGCCCGCGAATGTGCCGACCGCGATCCGTGGCCAGCCGATAAATTGCAAGGCCGGCCAGCCGGCTATCTGAAGGCGCACCGGACGACCGACCGAGACGAGCGGCGCATCCCAGTCTCGAATGTTTATCTCGGCTGCGCGGTCTTGGGTATGCGGAGCAATAACCGCCAGCACGTCGCCCGCATTCACCATCGCCCCTGCGCCCACACGCAGAAGGCGCACTATTCTTCCGCTGCATGGTGCGTCTACTGTCCTTTGACCTACACGCTGGGTGAAATTATCTATGTCGATTTGAAGTTTATATATATCGGCTTCCGTGCTTGCTACCAGCTGGTTGGCATCGGCGCGAGCTGCTCTTATGGCATTGATGTTTCCGCCGGTGTCGGCATCGGTGCGTTTGTTTTCCAGCAGGGAAATGCTGGCGTCCTCTTTGGCAACGTCCAGGGCCGCAAGAGCTCTTTCCAGTTCAGTTTTTGAACGAATAGTGTCGAGCTCGGCCAGCTCCATATCACGTTTTGAACGCAGCCCGTCGTTATATAGACTTTCGACCCGATCTGATTGCCATTGAGCAGTTTTCAGACTTTGTTTTGCGGCCTCAACCATTTGTTCGGCTTGATAGACCCGGTCATTCGCTTGCTTTACTCTTTCGATCGTTGCGGGCACCGCCGCTTTTCTTACCCCTGCCGAAGCGGAGACTTGATCGCTCAATGCGTCAGCACGTGCTTTCAGCGCGTCTCTTTTTGCCATAAGAGCTGTCTTCTGCGCCAGCATTGTTTTGAGCTGAGTGTTATCCAAAAATCGTGAATCCAACTCAGCGAGCGAGACAATTTTTTGTCCTTTCTCTACATCTTGTCCGTCACGCACAAACCAGTCGACAATGCGCCCGGGAATCTGCGCTTCGATTGTCTGAGGACGATCCATGGGCGAAAAGACAATGATCCTTCCTGTTCCTGTTACCGATTGACGCCAGGGCAAAAACATTGCCGAAACAAAAGAGGCAACCATGGTGAGGAGGACAAGACTGATAGTGACAGTGAATAGGACGGGAGTTTGAACCATGGCCAGCGAGCGAAAACGGGGCAGTTTTCTCTCTTTCACATCGTCTTTTTCTTCCACTGTATTCATCGGCTATTTGCGAATTAGCTCCACAAGTTTTGGAAATAGTTGTTCAAGCTGGCTGTTCTTTTTGGCCAGCAATTCTTTTAAAGAGCCAGACTCGACGACTTGACCCTGGCTGAGAAAAACCATTCTGTCGGCATGGAAGATTGTGTCGGCATCTTGAGAAATGTCGATGATCGTCCATGGCATATCGGCGGAAAATAGTCGATCGAGAATTTGCATTTTGCTTCTTTCTTCGATGCCTGTGAATGCTTCGTCTAGAATCAGCAATTTCGGTTTTTGCGCGATAGCACGTGCAATCAGAAGCTTCTGTGCCTGCCCTCTGGATAGATTGCGTCCGCCGCTCAAAAGTTGAGTCTTGAGCCCGTCACGCATTCCTACCAGCTCTTCCTCGAAGTCGACCATGCGCAAAGCCCAGAGCATGTCTTCATGTTTGATTTCACTGCGCTCGAAAGTGACATTGGTTTCAATTGTGCCTTCAAAGATTTCATTGGAGTCGGTCACCAGTGATACGATGCTGCGCAAACTTTCATAATTGATATCGCGAACATCCATGCCGTTGATTTGTACAAGTCCCGAACTTGGCTCTATCAGACCACTTAGAACAAATGCCAGAGTCGATTTGCCGGACGCATTCGGACCCATAAGGCTGATTCTCTCGCCCGGCTTGAGCTGGAGGTTCATATTGTTTATGACATTCGACTTCTGTCCATAGTCGACCTTCAGTCCTTGAATGTTGAGAGATGCTCCGCCCTGAGCGACTTTGCAATCGCTTCCTTCGGCTCTTTCCAGGGGGAGATCTTCGACGTAGCCGATCTTGCCCAAGGCCGAAAGCAATTCGTAGAGAGTTTGCAGGTGTCTGATCAATCTCTCGATCGCCGGCAGCATTTGAGTAACCAGAAGCTGAGCGGCGACCAGTTGGCCCAGCGCCAGCTGCCGTTCTATGACCAGCCATCCGCCTATTCCTAAGACGCCGGCGGCGGCGAAAGCTTGAAACAAGGCCAATCCGGAAGCTTGCCGGAACAGCACGTTGAAGTGTTGTCGTCTTGCTCCGGTGTAGTCGAATACCAATTCATCCGTTCGCTGCAAAATATGCAACGGAAACCGGTTGAGTTTTATCGAAGTTTCGCAGCGCCCGAGCTCTTCAAGCCATTCGGCTACAAGATATCTTTTGGATGTTTCGTTGCTTCTTGTCTTATAACCGCCAAAACCCAAGAGAAAAACTTCGCAAAGTATGAAGCCGATTACAATCAACACGAAAGCAAGCAGATAAGGGCTGTATAGCGCCATGAGCGTGAGCCCGATCAGGATCTGCAGGGTGGCGGCGGGCACGTCCAGAAGCAGGTTGGCGAAATTACCCTGGATGGTGATCACATCGAAGAATCGATTGACTAAGTCCGGCAGATATTCCTTCGACAGTTGCGAATGTTGAATACGCGGCACACGGTAAGCAATTCTCAAGGCGATCCGGTTGAAAACGCGTTGGCGGACCAATTCGACGAGCCATATAGTCAAGAGTCTCAAGATGGCGGCGAAGAGAAGACCGCCCAGAACCAAGCCGGCAATTACCGTGATTGGTTGAAGGAAAAAACCAGCGGCAATCGTGTTGACTACCATCTGAGTCGAGAGCGGCACAGCCAGGCTCAACACACCGCCAAGCGAGCTGTAGATGAGAATCAGGAAGAGGTCCTGCTTGTCCTCGACGATCATGCGCCAGAGGCGATAGTAAGGAGAGGTCGGTTTATCCTTCTGGTTTGCGTCGCCGGCTGGATATAGAACTTTTGTCAAAGAATCGACTGGCATTAAATTCGAGAATATATCCAACGAGGAAAAACAGACGTTTTAAGTGTGCCTGAAAAGAAGCGCAAATCCAATAGAAGAGCGATAGAAAGCTTCTAATTCTATCTAAGCAATTGACTCGGATATATCTTCGATGCATATGAAAATAGCGATTCGGTGCTCGACTCTATCGTGGGGCGAGGGAGTCGGCACCGAAGGCTGGCGTTTGGCGAAACTTTCTCAGACCGGCTGAAAGCTGGTGCGTTTGGACTTGTTGTGCGGCAGCGAGACAGTGAAAGTAGTGCCACCGTCATCTGATTCACAGGATATGTTGCCCTTGTGAGCATCTACGATCTTGCGGCACATATACAGTCCCAGTCCTACCTTCGGAAGATATCCCGCTCCGCTTTCTTCTCCGGTAATAGGGCGCTCGAACAGCGTGTTTCGCTTGTCCGATTCAATAAACGAGCCGCTGTTTCTTACCTTGAACATCACGCTGTCACCTTGACGAAAGGCTTCTAAATTGATGTTGCCTCCTTCAGGCATGAATTTGAGCGCATTGTCCAGCAGATTTTGAATGACTAGCTTGATCGAATCGCTGTTTCCAACGATATCTACGTCACCTCTATCGCTCAAATCCAATTCTATATGCACCTTTTTTTCCTTTGCCGTTTGCTGGAATTTGATCGCGCAGTCTTCTACCAGTCTGGCAATGCTAGCCTGTTCCAAATTCTGGATGTCGAAATCTCTGTCGTATCTGTAGACTGAAATTATGTGTTGAATCATTTGCAGCAACTCATTGTTGCCGTCCATGATTTTGTTGAGAATTTCTTCTTGTTTTGCTTCCAGTCTGCCTAACTTTCCTTCGGTCATGAGACCGAGAATTCTGTTTGCTCCGACAATTGGATTTTTCAGATCGTTTGCCAGCATGGCCATGAAGTCATCACGTTGGTTCATAAGCAGCATGCGCCGGTTATTCTCTTCTGCATTTTTGCGGTCGGTTATGTCCTCCAGCGTGCCGATCAATTGTTTTTTGCCATCGATTTTTCCACTGAGAGGAACAGCTTTTGCTTTGATCCACTTGGTCACGCCCGAAAGGGTCTGAATGCGAAATTCTTCATTCCATTCGCTGCCGTTTTCTACAGCCTGCTTCCAGGAATCGAGCGCCTTTTGCCGGTCGCTCTCAACTACAAGAGTCCACCATCGTTTAGCGCTTTCAACAGGCGAAGCGGTCAGTTGAAACCACGGCAAACCAATTACTTCCCAGCTCTCGTCCGGCTTTGTTTCGAAGATCACGGTGGGGACGGAACTGCACAGGTTGCGGAATTTCTCTTCAGAGGCTTTTACTTGCTCGGTTCTCTCAATTACTTGTTCTTCGATTATTTGATTGGTCAATTCCATCTGCGCTTGCTTTTCAGCGATGCGCCATTTCTCCTGCACGTCGAGCACACATTTGCGAATCAGGAAGATATCCGCAAAAACAACCCAGCCGGCATGTTCGACCCAGCGCCATGGCTCAGGATAAGTTACGCCATAAACCGAAAATGGCAGATAGACTCCGCGCACTATGTGATCCAGCGCGGTGATAGCCGTAGCCGTAAGCAAAACCTTCCAATCGGCATAGAAAGCAAGAAATGTTAGAGAGCCGAAGACCAGGAAGTGAGTTTCCAGGCGACCGCCCATCAGGTGTATAAGCAGTGCGGTCATGAGCATTTGTGCCACTGCGATTGTCTGTCTTGTCAGTCTCTTGCCGGAATAAAACCACGCCAGAGCGACCGGCAAGATGATGATTGTCATTCCCAACCAGATTGACAGCACTACATGAATATGCGGACTGCCTGAAACACCTTCCCAGGAAGTCGGAGAGATAAGAAGCGCTGTTAAAATACCGCCGATCCATTCTATGAAAAGCAGGACCGCAAACATATGGTCGCAGTCGGCGTAGTTTTTGTGCATCAGTGCTTGAAAAATCGCGCTTGTCTTTGCGCTGATCAATTCAGCCACTTCGCCGTGTGATTTCAATTGTTCGATGCGATCCACGCCCACTAAATTGCCCTCAATGCACAGCCATATACCGGAGTGACCGTATATCTCGGTCTCCTTGCTTCCACGCTCTGTTTTGCAAGCTGGAAGTTGTGATTGTCGCCGGAGTGACCTCGCGACCCTGTGATGCCTCCTGAAAATTGCAGGACACCTCTGCTGTCGTAAATCAAGACGTGACCGGATGTGGTGACACCAAAGCGTTCAGCCTCGGTGCCAGCATTGTCGTACTCGATGGTGACATTTCTGATTCGTTTGACGCTCTGTACAATCGGCAGAAGTTCCCATTCGCTCTCCTTTTCGGCAGGCATGTAGAAGACTACCGTACCGACCGAGTCTTTCTCGCCCACTTGCATAAGATCATGAAATTCATCGACGGTGGCTGCAGAACAAGGACAGGCCGGGTGAATAAACAAGATTATGTTTTGCCGCCCGTGAGCAAGTTGTATGCCGCTGTGAGCCGGGAAAACTCTTTTCGAATTGGCTAGAGGACTGGGAGTTAGCTCGTATTCGAAGAGGACCAGATGACCGATGAAAAGCAATCCAATCCAGATGAGGTAGGCAATCAGAAAAATACCTACATATGTTGTCTGGCGTCTCATGAACGACGTTTTGCCGATGTGTAGCGAGCCTGTTTGCGATGTGACGTCCACTGTAATTTCGACCTGTGCAGTTAAACGCTCAAGCTCTCGAGGTCCTTTTTCAATTCATGCATCGATTGATGTCTTTGATATTTGTCTTTGC
>JAIETE010000107.1 GCA_019745505.1 Candidatus Obscuribacterales bacterium
CTAGGCTGGAACGCACTTTGCACGACCGAGACGTTTCGATCGGTGATGCTGATGCGCGGCAGGCGGAACTGGATAAGAAAATCCAGGATGGTCTTGGCTCCGGCAAATTGACTGGTGATGAAGCTCAACAGTTGCGCACCGAATTCAATCGCATTGCCGACCGCGAAGCGGCATTGAAATCATCGGGGCGTCCGATCAGTCCTGACGATCGCCTTGCTTTGCTTATCGACCTCGAGCGGCTCAATACTCAGATTGAATTGAAGCTAAATAATTCCGAAGTTGCATCCGGGGGCAACACCCAGATCAATGTTCGCAAAGGGCAGATCGAATCGCTGATTTCAGAATCTCTTGTTCAGGGGCGTTTGTCACCGCTGGAAGCGCAACAGTTCAAAACTCAAATAGATCGCATTCAAACATTGATGCGAGAAATGAGTCAGAGCGATGGTCAATTGACCTCTATCGAGGCACAGACGATTTCCGTCGAATATTCGATGCTCGAGTCACGCGTCAATCGGACCATGCTCGGACGCGCTGGCGTCTGGCCGGGAATTACCGGCAGAGTTGGAGAAATAGAACAGCGCATCAATGATTCTGCCTCAAGCAGAAGACTGACAGATGCGGAGGCGGTCGCTCTGCGCGCTGAGTTGCAGCGCATTAAGGAACTTGCTGCCAGCACGAGAAAGACTGACGGCACCTTTGCTTTGGAAAATTCTTTGGCTCTGGCCTCGGAGCTTGAAAGGCTCAGTCATAAAGTCAATCAGAGCTTGCACGATCGCACGGAGATTGCCATCGATCTCGATCAGAAGCAACGAGAATTAGACACGCAGATCGCCAACGGTGTATTGGCCGGCACTCTGACGCTTGCGGAAGCGAGAGAACTGGATGCCGAAGGCGATCGCATCGAGCGCAAGGAAGCAGAGTTTAGAACCTCTCAAAACGGCCTCAATTACCGCGAAAGATTAGCTCTGGCATATGACCTCGAACAGCTGGCTACGAGAGTCGATCAGCAAATACGCGACAGTGAGAAAGAGCCGTTCGATCTGCAGGCTCAAAAGGCGTTGATTGACAAGCTGGTGGCATCGGCGACGATCAGCGGACGTCTCACCAATGACGAGGCGAGAGCGATTAAAGCCGAGAAGGACAGATTGACCGCTCTGGAATTTCAGTGCCGTTCATCTGACGGTCGCTTGACCGCCGGTGAGAGCATTTTGATTGCCTCGGAATGGGATAAGCTGCAACGCGATTTGAAGAGACAAACGCAGGACAAAGAGCGTGACCTCTCGGACGTTGATGCTCGCCAGGCGCGCATACAACGTCGCATCAGCGAAGGTTTGTCCAGCGGTCGGATTACTCCTCGCGAAGCCGATCGCCTTGCCAAAGAGTTCGACAATATCGCATCCAAGGAAGCGCAATTCCGCGCGGATGGCGGTTTGAGCTATGGTGAAAGTCTCGCTCTGGCGATTGACTTGGAGCAATTGACTCGCAGAGTAGAAAATGCCATCGCTAACGGCAAAGTCAATCTGCCTGATGTCGACAGCAGGCAACGAGAGATTGATATTGAACTTGCAGCCGCAGTAGCGTCAGGTCGTTTGGCTTTGAAAGACGCTCAGAATTTCCGCATCGAACTCGATCGCATTGCGTCCGAGGAAGCTGGTTATCGGCTGTCGGGCGGCGGCATCAGCATGAGCGAAACGCAGATGCTTCTGACTGAACTGGACAAATTGCAGGCCACAGTCGATGCACGCTTGAAAGACTCCAAGCCCGTTTGGACCGGACTGGACGGACGCCGCAACGAAGTCAGTGCGCAATTGACTCAGCTTGAGCAATCCAAGAAATTGAAGCCGGAAGACCTGTTCCGATTTAAGCAAGAACTCAACCGCATCACGCAAGCGCAGAGTGCTTTTCTAGCTTCGGGCGGTGCGATTGATTTGGCCGAAACCGTTTCGCTCGTAAATGATTTGGATCTGCTGAAGCGCCGCATCGACAATCGCATCGGCGTGATCTCAGTGAATCTCGCTTGGGATGACATCGATGGGCGTCAGGCTGATCTGGATAGACGAATCAATAAGGCCTTGATGCGCCGAATTATCTCTCCGTTTGAAGCTCAGAAATTGCGGGTGGAATCGTCGAAGATTCATCAAGCCGAGGCGATTTTCAAGGCCAACGACGGCTCGCTCAGCTATTTCGAGAAGATGGCGCTGGCCGGACAATTGGATAAGCTGAACCGCTTGATTCCTCAAGCTGAGTAGCTTGATTCAATAGATGCTCGATAGAAAAGACGGGAGGTGATTTCACCTCCCGTTCTTCTTAATGCTTTGGCGTTAAGCGAAAACTCTAGTCGGCAGCAGCGCGGCGGCGCTTTTCCGATTGGAGAATACGCTTGCGCATGCGCACCGACTGCGGTGTCACTTCCATTAGCTCATCCGGTTCGATGTATTCCAGGCATTTTTCCAGATTCATTTCCATTGGTGCTTGCAATGTCACCAGCACATCACTGTTCGAGCTGCGCATGTTGGTGAGTTTTTTCGTCTTGCAAACATTGATGTCCAAATCTTGCGAGCGCGAGTTCTCGCCTACGACCATGCCGGCATAGACTTTGGTGCCGGGGGTGATGAAGAAAACACCGCGGTCTTCAGCTTGAGCGAGAGCGTAGCCGGTCGCGACGCCTTCTTCCCAGGCAACCAGAACGCCGTTGCGCTGGCGGGCAATTTCGCCGCACCATTCACGGTATTCGCTGAAGGCGTGGTTCATGACGCCGTTGCCTTTTGTCAGGCGCAGGAATTCGCTGCGGAATCCGATCAATCCTCTTGTAGGAATGACGAACTCGAGCAGGGATTGATTGCCTTCGACCTTCATGTTGAGCAATTCCGCTTTGCGCGGTCCGAGCTCCTGCATGATGGCACCGGTGAAATCTTCCGGCACGTCGATGAACAAGCGCTCGAAAGGCTCGTTATCTTTTCCGTCGATTTCTTTGAGGATAACTTCAGGTCTGGACACTGCGAATTCGTATCCTTCTCTGCGCATCGTTTCAATAAGGATGCCCAGGTGCAATTCGCCGCGGCCGCTGACGATGAATGTATCGGTGCTGTCTGTTTCGTCAACGCGCAAGCTGACGTTGGTTTCCAGTTCGTGAAGCAATCGAGCTTTGATCTGGCGCGACGTGACGAATTTTCCTTCTTGTCCGGCAAATGGACTGTCGTTGACGATGAAAGCCATCTTCATCGTCGGTTCATCGATTTTGATGCGCGACATTGCGGCAGACACATCGGGGTTGCCGATGGTGTCGCCGACGTTGGCCGTTGCGAAACCGGCAATTGCCACCATTTGACCGGCTTGAGCCTCGTTGGTCTCGATGCGCTTCAATCCGTGGAAAGTGAAGAGCTTGGAAATTTTGCCTCTGACTACGGAACCGTCTTCCTTCATGAGGGCGACTTGTTCGTTGTCTTTCACGCGTCCGTTATACACGCGACCGATTACGATGCGGCCCAGATAATCGTTGTAATCGAGAATGGTCACTTGCATTTGCAGGGGCGCATCCGGGTTGCCGATCGGCGGCGGGCAATGCTCGACCATGAGGTCCAGCAGAGGAATGAGGTTTTGACCTTCCACTTCGGGATCTTTGGTGGCTATGCCTTTGACGCCCGATGCAAAAATATAGGGGAAGTCGAGTTGCTCGGCGTTCGCTCCCAATTCGACGAACAAATCGAAAACTTTATCGACGGCGATATGCGGGTCGATGTTCGGGCGGTCGATCTTGTTGATGACCACGATCGGGCGCAATCCGCGCTCCAGTGCTTTTCTGAGCACGAAGCGAGTTTGCGGCATCGGGCCTTCTCCGGCGTCGACGACGAGAAGGGCGCTGTCCACCATACCGAGGATACGCTCAACTTCACCACCGAAGTCGGCGTGTCCGGGTGTATCGACGATGTTTATCAGAAACTCTTTGTACTTGACCGCGGTAGTCTTAGCAAGAATTGTGATGCCGCGTTCGCGCTCCAGGTCGTTGGAGTCCATTACGCAGTCGACGACTTCTTGGTTTTCGCGAAAAACGCCGGTCTGGCGCAGGAATCCGTCGACCAGCGTGGTTTTGCCGTGGTCGACGTGGGCGATGATGGCGATATTGCGAATATGAGCCATCGATTCGCACATTTGCGCTTCAGTAATGGCGGATGCCTGCTCCTGTGCGCCTTGGGTGTTTTCGACTGATTGGGTTTCTGGTTTGTCCATGGTTGCTGAGTTCATGTTTCCTTTAGTCGTCCTTGGGCGATCGGGCTTTGCTATCTCGGTTTGTTTTGGCCGGGAATCCCGGAAATATCTGTTGTTGTCGGTGTATTCTGTTATTGGGTTTTGGCTCTGTTTATTGGAGTTGACGGGCTTTGTCCGGTTTATCTGACTCGAGCACTGCTAGCGGTGAAACGGTTTCGAACGGGACCGTCGGCACTGTCATTCGCAGCCACGCGGGCGGATATCTCGTGCATCAGCCGGAGCTGGACGTCAACCTTCTGTGCCAGGCTCGCGGGCGCCTGAAGAAGGAGCGCGTCTCCATCGTCACTGGAGACCGGGTCACTCTCGATGAAGTCGATCCCGAAAAGGAGACCGGCGTCATTACGAGTCGTCTGGAAAGAGAAAATCTTCTCAGTCGGCCACTACTAGCCAACGTAGACCAGGTGATCATTGTACAGGCCATACATCAGCCGGCCTGGAACGCCCTAGTGTGTGATCGCTACCTGGTCCATTTCCAGCTCGAGGTGCGGGATTCGCTGCCAATTCTTTGCTTCAATAAGAGCGATCTGGCCTCCGAAGACGACAAGAAGACTTTACGAAGTATTTATGAACCGCTTGGCTACTTGGTTACAATTGTCTCTGCCGCCACTGGCGAAGGACTTGACGGGCTGGCGAATTTGCTCATTTCAAAGGCTACAGTTTTTGCCGGACCATCCGGAGTCGGAAAATCGAGTTTGCTCAATATGCTCGAACCTGAACTCCATCTAAAGATCGGTGTCATGGACAACGAATTTGGGGTCGGACGTCACACCACCACATACAGTGAACTCTATCGCATATCGAAAAGGCAACTCAAATCTCTGGGCGTGAGCGAGGAATCTGTCGCCTGGGTTGCCGATACCCCTGGTTTTGGTCTTTCTGAGTTCAAACACCCGGAGCCGCTCGATGTCGTCTGGCAGTTTCCTGATTTGGCTAAATTCGCAGTCGATTGCAAGTATTCCGACTGCACCCACCTTGTCGAGCAAGGATGCAATGTGTTGGCGAATTTAGAGCAGATAGATCCGATCCGCTTCGACAATTACACTATTATGGTCAAAGAGTCTCAAAGTGAGAAAACCATTCTCAGGGACACTTCAAAGAAAGTGGAGTCAGCGGTAAAAACGGTTGGTGGCAGAGAAGGCAAAGCGGTGCATGTGCCGCTTTTGTCTGGTCGTTATCGCAGCAAGGCGAAAAACACCGAACGTCAGCAACTCAAGCGCAGCGCAAATTTCGTTGATTCCGAAGAGGATGCCGGTTTTGATGATGAGCCGGATTTTGACAGTTTGTCAGATTCTCCAAACCAAACAGAGGAAACATAGTCAGCATGACTGAGAAGTCACCTTTAGTTTTTCCGCGAGGATTCGTCTGGGGCGCTGCTACTGCGGCATATCAAATCGAAGGAGCCGCGAAAGCGGACGGACGCGGTGAATCGATATGGGACCGCTTTTCCCACACGAAGGGCAATATTCTCAATGACGACAACGGCGATGTAGCATGCGATCACTATCATCGATTTGCCGACGATGTGGCGATGATGAAAGATATGGGATTGCGTGCTTATCGGTTTTCAATTTCATGGCCGCGAGTAATGCCCCATGGAAGAGGATCTATAAACTGGCTTGGGCTGGACTTTTATGACCGTCTGGTCGATGCTTTGCTTTCCGTTGGAATCGAGCCTTACGCTACTCTCTATCACTGGGATCTGCCGGAGTCTTTGCAGGAAATCGGCGGCTGGACGAATCGCGATGTAACCGGCTATTTCGCGGACTATGCAGCAGTCATGGCTAAGCGTTTGGGCGATCGCGTCAAAAATTGGATGACTATCAATGAACCATGGGTGGTTGCAGTACACGGCAACTTGCTTGGCGATATGGCACCCGGCTATAGAGATAAGTCTACCGCTATCAAAGTTGGACATAATCTGCTGGTCGGGCATGGAAGGGCTCTCGAGACCATAAAACACAGCCGTCCTGACGCGAAAGTCGGGATCACTCTGAGTCTTTCGCCTGTCGAGCCCGAAACCGAGTCCGAGGATGATCGCCGCATTGCAGAACACCGCTACCAGATATCGGCCGGGTGGTTTCTCAATCCGCTGCTCACCGGCGCCTATCCATCCGAATGCTACCCCGAATTCGGAGAGGCAATCTCTGTTATTCATCCCGGAGACATGGCTTTGATTTCACGGCGCATGGACTTTCTTGGTGTTCAATACTATTTCCGAGTAGTCACCGGAATGAAGGGCGATGTGAAAAAGGTGGCCGGTTCGAAATATACGGAAATGGGCTGGGAGGTCTGTCCTGGTGCGCTAGAACGTCTCCTTGTACGCATGAATCAAGACTATGATTTGCCGCCAATTTTCATCACCGAGAATGGTGCCGCTTTTGACGATACTGTTTCTAAAGACGGGCATGTTCATGACCCTGAGCGAATTGAATATTTGAAAGAGCACTTGCATGCGGTTTATCGCGCACTTAAGCAGAAGGTCCCTCTGAAGGGCTATTTCGCCTGGTCTCTATTGGATAATTTCGAGTGGGCATTCGGTTATTCAAAACGATTCGGAATCGTCCATGTGGATTACAAAACGCAAAAGAGAACTATAAAGGACAGCGGGCATTGGTATAGCCGTGTTTCGCGCCGTGGAGAATTGGAGCTTACCTAAATGACTAGCGCACCAAATAGAGTGGCTGTTGTTACGGGCGCGAACAGAGGAATCGGTCTGGAAGTCGCTCGTGAACTGGCTCGCGCCGGATTGACTGTCGTGCTGACATGCAGGGATGAAGAGCGAGGACGGGAAGCGAAGCGGCAGCTTGCTGCCGAAGGGATCAATGTCGATGTCTGTGCACTGGATGTCACCAAATCCAGTAGCATTCGCGACCTTGCTCTCTATTTGAGAAAACACTACGGGCGCCTCGATATTCTCGTCAATAACGCCGGCATCATGCTCGACAAGTTTGAAGATGGAGAGCCGGTGATGAGTATCTTGGATTGCGATCTGGACAATGTTCGCACCACGATGGAGACTAATGTCTATGGCGCTTTGTCGATGATCAAAGAATTGCTTCCTCTTATGAAGGAAAATCACTATGGCCGCATCGTGAATGTATCTTCCGGACTCGGTCAAATGTCGGAGATGGGCGCCGGTTATGCCGGATACCGGCTTTCGAAAGCCGCTCTCAACGCGCTTACTTGCATGGTCGCGGATGAGGTGACCAGCGAGAATATTATTGTGAATGCCTGTTGTCCCGGCTGGGTGCGCACTGATATGGGCGGCAGGCACGCTTCGCGCAGCGTGGAGGAAGGCGCCGATACCATCGTCTGGTTATGCCAGGCTGCGGACGGTTTCGCTTCCGGAAAGCTCTTTCGCGATCGAGAAGAGCAGCCTTGGTAGTACTATCTCGATCCTTGAAATTTGTCCCATACCGCAGGATTGACTGCATTCGACGGCAGCTTGCCTGAAAAGGCTTCCACCAAACCTTTAATTGCCAGCTCATCCATACCGGCACGAGTTTCTTTTGTCGCGCTGCCGATATGCGGTGCCAGGACAACATTTGGAAGAGCGATCAGGCGTTCGGGAACCAACGGTTCGCGCTCGAACACATCCAGACCGCAACTGGCGATCCGTTTGCTTTCAAGCGCTTCAATCATCGCTTCTTCATCTATAACAGCTCCGCGCGAGGTGTTCACCAGTACGCAGTGCGGTTGCATCAGCGCAAACTCGGCTTTGCCTATCAAGTGACGAGTTTCTTGTCGCAGAGGACAATGGACGCTTATGAAGTCCGAGCGTTTGCATAAATCGGACAGAGAAACTCGTTCGGCCTCGAAAGCCTTTTTCAAGGCATCATCAGCCTTCTTGTCCTCTCCTTTGCGCGCATAGATGATATTCAATCCGAAAGCGCGGGCGCGTTTGGCAACGGCTTTGCCGATGCGCCCCATGCCGACTATGCCCAGAGTTTTGCCGTGCAATTCCGCGCCGAGCATAAGCTCGCGCTTCCAACCTTTCCACTCGCCTCGGCGCACAAAGCCGTCTGCTTCAACTATTCGGCGCGCAGCCGAAAGAAGCAAGCCGAAGGCCAAATCGGCAGTCGCATTGTCCAGTACACCGGGGGTATTGGTGATCAATACTCCAGCATCATTTGCATCGGCGACATTAATGTTGTCGTATCCGACGGCAACATTTGCCACCAGTTTCAGTTGAGGACGTTTTTGGAAAAGTTCTCTATCAACCTTGTCGCCTAGTATGCATACGAGGGCGTCCTTGCCGTCCAGGCGAGCTTCAAATTCCTCTCTGGGCATTGGATCATCGGATTCGTATGCATCTACCTGTGCGAAATTTTGCAGTGCATCGAATGCTCGATCTGATAGTTTGCCGGTTACGAAGACTTTCAACGTTTCTGAAGTTCTCTCTTTTGAAAAGTGTGCGAGGCGGCGATGTGCTCGTTGATTATGCTCTCGGTGTTTTCGATCTCCACTTTCGTTCTTGCTTCGTCCCAGCCGAGGCAACTTCTCACTAAATTGGCAACTCGTGGAACCGCCTCCAGGCACTGCCCCTGGTGCACAAGCCCCATCCTCATCCGCCGGAAGAGCAGATCTTCCAACAGCATGGCGGACTCGTTGACAATGCAGAATGGAATTTCCGCCATTATAGGCGGGAAGTCAGGACAGACTCTCTCAGCCAGTTCCGGCTCTTTCTCGACAATGGAGAGAATTTCATCAGCGTCCTTTCCGTAGCTCGCGATCAGGTGATCGAGAGTTGCAGGCTCGATTGATAGTTTGCGCGCGCGTGCGGCTATATGAGCTGTGACCGTGAGAAACTCCTGTTTGTCGTTGAATCCGCCGAGCATAGTGCGCTCTGTGCGCGAAGGCGTGGCGCGCGCGGCTAGATCCGGATGTTCTGCGAAGAGTTTGGTCAGCACTTCGTCCGCCATGATTCTGTAGTTTGTCAGCTTGCCGCCCAGTAATCCGACGACCCTGTAGGGTCCGACATATATCAAATGCTCGCGTGAAACGCTGCCGGTGGCCTGTCCGGACTCTGAAGGCGGGGTTCCTACCAAAGGGCGCAATCCGGCCCAGCTGGCGATTACATCCTCGCGCGTGATTTTTCTTGCGCCCGAGTATGAATTGACGACTGAAATCAAATAGTCGACTTCGTCGACGTTCGCCAGAGGATTGTCATTGTCTCCGACATAGCCCGTGTCCGTCGTTCCGATCATGACCGCTCGTTGCCACGGCACTACAAAAACGTAACGACCGTCCAGGGTAGGCAGAAACAGTGCCGAATTGGTTTCGAAAGCCGATTGCGGGACCATTATATGAATGCCCTTGGCCGGAGAGCAGCGCGGGCGCCAGCTGGGATCCAGCATCTGCATGAGCTTGTCCGACCAGATACCGGCGGCATTGATATATGCTTTGGCGCGAATTTCCATATCTCCGCCGGCATAGCAGTCATGACACTTAATTGCGACAAGGCTGCCATTTTCCACCTGAAATCCGGTCACCTCCGCATAGTTAATGGCTGTTGCACCCATAGAGCAGGCCGACTTCACTACCTCTACTACCAGTCGAGAGTCGTCCGTGATGCAATCGTGAAACCTCAAGCCGCCAACTATCTGGTCTTTGCTCAAGCCGGGAGCGGACTCGATAACCTGGCGCTGGGAAAGTCTGGAGTGCCGATGATCTTTGATCACGTCCATCGCCAAAAGGTCGTATAAAGTTAGTCCCAGCTCAGCTTTGAAGCCGAAAAAACGTTTTGCCTTAAGGATCGGCAGCACGAATGAAAAGTCTCGAACCATGTGCGGTGCAAGCTTTTCCAGTAACGCTCGTTCGTGCAGCAACTGTCTTGTCAGTCCAAAGTGCAGTTGTTCCAGGTAGCGCAATCCGCCATGTATCAACTTCGTTGTTTTGCTGGAAGTTCCTGATGCAAAATCGCGCTTTTCCAATAGAACCACCGAAAGACCGCGAGACGCGGCATCCTGAGCGATTCCGGCTCCGACAATCCCGCCGCCGATTACGGCAATGTCGAATTCTTTGCTCTGTGCTTCCTGGACTGCTTGACTACGCGGTTTCATGATTTATCGCGGTTTCCTGTGTGCTGCTCGTAAATATTTCGGATGGCCGTCCTATTGTGACACGTCGAGATATGTAGTGTGAGAAAACCATGAAGTTGAGCAAGCGTGTGGGTTCGGAAGAATCGTCACCGTTCCGGAGTTTTAATCTCTCGATTCAAATGCCCGCTGGAGGCTGGTTTAGAGAATCAGTGCGTTTGCCGAATCCTTATTTTTTGCCCATATTGCCTCAAACCGTGAGATCTACAAGGTAAATTCAATCTCTATACTTTATTCTTTAGAACCGGCAAGCTGGCTGTGATGCGAGTGTATCCGCCGGCGGGCTCTAGAAATTGTTGAACCCAGTCAGGCGCAATGCGGTAAGACCGCGCCCAAATTGCAATTGGAACGAATAACGATGAAATATCTCATAACGAGTGGACTTTGTGTAATGCTAACCAGCACTACCTGTGGTGCGTTGGCCGCCGAAAATCCTTCGCAACCCGTGTTGCCCGGTAAGGAAATTGCAATTCCAAAGGAACTCGGGACGATTCGCGTCAGGGAAGCAGGTCAAATTCCTGCCGGTATGGAAGGCTCATCGCCCGGCAAGATCAATCAGATACCGACAGTGCCTGAATTGGCTCAAACACCCGAAACAATCGATAAAGTTCACAAGCTTGAAGAAGAGGGCGAAAAACTCTTTCAATCCGGCGCCGTTCAGAAAGCGCTAGTCAAATGGCAAGAAGCCTACGGCATGTGTCTTGAGATGAAGTATGTCGAAGGTCAAGGTCGTTCTTTGATGAACATGGCACGAACCTATCTCGCCAATGCCCATTACGTGAAGGCGAAATATCTTGCCGATAATGCTTGCGAAGTACTGCTGGAGACCCAAGACAAAGCCGATCTCGGTAAGGCGCGCGTTGCGCTTGCACAGGCTTATTTCGGTTTGGACAACCCTGTTCTAGCCGGACAACAACTCGAATTGGCTCTCAAAGACTATGCGCAAATCGGCAGCACCAATGCCAAAGACTCTGCACAGCTGACTTCAATCTGTGCCGGCGTGCTGATGAAAATGGGCAAATTCAAAGAAGCATTGATGTTCAATCAGGCTTCCTCTACATACCTCGAGCAGGCGGGCGATTTGCACGCCTCCTTGGCGAAGCGCGTTGCTTCCGCCAGCATCATGCTCAGTCTGGGCTTGTATACAGCCGCTAAAGAAGAAGCCGATCGAGCCATTTCTACGGCAAAAAGCAGCAAGAATCCGGTCAGTCTTCCTATTGCATACGCTTGCATGGCCAACTGCCAGTATTCACTCGGCGAGTTTTCTCGCTCGATGAAAACGTTTGAAGATTGCTTCCGCCTGATCGAAAAATTGCCGGCAAATATGCAGATTCCGGATCTATCGAAAGGGAATTTGGAGCTTGGTTATGCGCATGCCTTGATTGCCTGCGGCTATCCCGAACAAGCCAAGACTCACCTGGACACTGCCATCCCCCTTTTCAAAAGGACCTCCAATGTTCTGGGGCAATCGCAAGCCGTGAATGCCACGGGCATAATTGAAGAAATGCTCGGACATCACGAAAAAGCAATCACAAGCTTTCATGAAGCGCTTGATTTGCAATCGGTGATCAATCCTAAAAATGAAAGGTTGCAACTGGCGATTTCTCAAAATCTGGCCGCAGCCCAATCCAGAGCCGGCAAGAATACCGACGCAAAATTGCTTCTGGCCGGATGCATGACGCTTTTCACAAGACAGAAAAATCCGCTTAAGGATCCTGTTTTGGAATGCAGAACAATGCTGGCGCTCGGCGAAGTGCTGCTCAAGTTGTCGGACACTGCAATCGCCAAAGCACGTCTGAAAGACGCAGTCACTCTTGCTGCTAAGTATCAGGATGACTCGACTCTCTGGCAGGCTTATACATTGCTCGCCAGAATTGCCCAACTCGAGCCTGAGCCGGAAACACCGGTCAGTGAGCTGCTCACCAGCGCTCTGTCGCACTTCCGCTCTCCGCAAGCCGGAGTCTTTCCTTCGCCCGAGCGTCTGAGCTATCCGAGCACCCGTCAGGACCTTGGTGAACAGTTGGTGGCAATGCTCGCCAAAAACAAGATGTCTCAGCAAGCTTTGATTGCTGCAGAGCAACTCAAGGACGAGCTTTTCATTGTTGAATGGAATCGCCGTGGTGGCAGGGTCAAGCCTGACGACGCTGATATCTACAATGATTTGATGACTCAGCGCGCTCACTTGCACGCCTGCGAAGATGGCAGCCCTCCGTCAATGCTCACTCCTGAGTGGCAGAAGTGGATGACTCGTTTTCGTCAGTTGGTCGAGGAAAATCGCGGTCTGGCTCGTTTGATCGCTCCATTGCCGATGAGTGCAGAGCAAGTCTTGGTTGCCGTTAGAAACAACAAAGCAACCATGATCGATTATCTGGTCGGAGAGAATTCATCGGTTGTATTCACGATGGATGGAACGGGCAGACTTTCTGCTTCCGTAATACCGGTTGGTCGCGCCCGCCTGAAAGAACAAGTTAATGCTCTGGTCAGTGCTATGACCGCACCACAAGGTGCGGATCCTGCTTTGACGGAGCGCATGCTTCTGCAAACACTCTACAAAGAGTTGATACCACCGGTGGTAGCGCAGTCTTTGCCTAACAATCCTGAACAGACGATTGTCATCGTTCCGGATAATGTCCTCTACAATTTGCCTTTCGCTGCGCTTATAGACGGTAACGGCAAATACATGATCGAGCGGCACACGCTCACCATGGCGCCATCTGTAGGCGTTTTCATGGACAGCCCGCCGAAATACACTGACGATCAATCTCTTGTAGTCGCGTCCGGTCAACAGTCCGGCGACGATATGTTTGTTCAACTTTTCCAGCCTGAGCTCGTCACGCGCCTTGTTGGCAAAGATACTCCAATCGCCGCAATTTCCGACACTATTCGTGGCAAGTCGATCGTTCACTTCACCAGCAAGGTTCCACTGCACGAAAAGAATCCTATGGACTCCGTGCTGCCTCTTGCACCCAGCAAAGACGACGGTGGCAAGAAGGTGACGGCGGACAAGTTGTTCGGTCTCAGTTTGCCGAGCGATTTGATGGTCTGGAGTGGTAGTTCTATATATGGAAAGGACATCCAGGGGAACGCCGTCAAAGTGTTCAGCTGCGGCTTGAGCTACGCCGGTGTTCGCAACGTTCTTATGACTCTCTGGGCTGAGCCGTCCGGCGACAGACAGGCCGAACTCGTAGAGTTCTACAAGAGCAAGCAAGCTGGTTTGAATCAAGCTCAATCGCTGAGACGCGCCCAGATGCTGGCGTTGTCGAAGGACCCTTCGGCCAAATCATGGGCAGCATTCCAGTTGCTCGGCCCTGGTTTCTAAGAGGGACTGGCAGCTTAAATCGAACCAATACAAAGCTGTTTTGTTTTCATGACATCACTGTTTTGTAAGGTCTTGGAAAGGTTTTTCACCTACTACATTAAGTATTGAAGTCAAGAGCTTCGACAGAAGCATACGCGTTGTATAACTCATTATCTGGGTCAGTTGTAATTGGGGTTTCTTATGAAAAGGCGTAATGTTGCCAAGGGATTCTTGGGATCCACTGCCAAACAAATTGCTTGTTTGAGCCTTGCTGCCTCGGTTGTCGTGTCGCCGCTCGCGTCGTACGCAGACACCGTGTCTGAATCGGCTGTCGATAACAAGATGGCGCCGGTCTCGGCAGTCAGTGAGAAAGATGTATTGAACATCCTGGTGCCGGTTGAACCGACATCGACAGACCCCGAGCAGCTAGCCAAGCCGCATGCCGAATATACCGACATAAGCGGAAAGCCGGCTAAGAGTGTCGAAGCTAAAAGCGCAGAGTCGAAAGAAGAGAAGCCGGCTGCTAAGGATAATCAAAAGGCCGAAGGCAGAATGGCGAGAATGCGCAAGATGGCATCGCGCCTGCGTGTTCGCTACGACAAGAAGCAGATTGCCAGCGCCGCCGTGGCTGCCGACTCCGGCAAAGCCGACGAGAAGAAGGTTGACGGCGCTGACTTGAAGACTGTCGAATCGGCTGAGGCAAAAACTGCAGCTCCTGCCGAAGCAAAGACCGATGCAGTCGCAGAAAAGACTTCACAAGGTTGGGATCAACCGACCGCTGCCGGAACGGACGCTGCGCAAACTGCAAGCACTGTATCAGCCGCTGATGCTCCTGCAGCTGATACGGGAGCAAACGGCACTGAAGGGGAAGCAAAAGCAGCGCAAGCGACTGAAGCGGCTAAAGATGCCGCCGCACCCCAAGAAACAGCCGTCCAGGAAGGTTCATCCGATGCTTCCACTATCGCCCCAGTTGCTGAAGCAGCCGGTGCCGCCGAGGAGACTGTAAACGGCGAAAGCGGAGTGCCAATTGCTTTTGGATTGTCCGGCACACTGAAAGATCTGGAAGCTGCTGCGAAACTCTCTCCTGATGGCATCATGGTTGTCGACAACGACGAAGCCATCGAGCAAAACGATCACCTCGAATACGAAGAAATGCCGCTTGATGAAGGTAAGCAAAACATCAAAATCGGTGCTCGTTTCCCAGTCGTTATCAGCTCTTCTCTCAACAGCAAGACCGCCAAGAAAGGCGATCGATTTGAAGCACGTTTGAAATATGACCTGAAAATTGGTGATCGCCTGATCGCTAAAAAAGGTTCTGTCGTCAGAGGGCACCTCGATTATTGCCTGAAGGCTCGCACCATCCTTCACTCTCTGGTGAGCCCGGAGCGCTGGTACCGTAACTCCGGTTGCATCGGGCTTGCATTCGACGAAATCGTCAATGAGAAAGGCGAGCACATTCCTTGTGTCGCCGCTCCCGCACGAGCCGGTCGCGTCATCAAGAATAAAGCTGAAGGACGTGAACTGGGTGTTAACCACAATGGTCAAGTCGTCGGTCCCTGGGCTCAGCAGCTGCGCTACAAAGCAGTTAGAGTCGGACTCAACTTCGCAATGGCACCGGCAGGAGTCTTTAGCTTTGGCGCTATGCCGGTAGCTCTCGGCGCAATCGGTGCGGTCAATCCCAACTTCGCATTCGGCAAACCGGTCGGATTGAACGTCCGCCACCGCCGACTCAAGGGTTTCGCTTGGGGTTTCCTGAGCGGTATTCCCGGCAGCTGGTTGATTGAAGATACGACCGTCAAAGGACAAGAAGCAGTCATCAAACCGGGCGATGAGTTCTATGCTGCATTCAAGCAAGAATTCAATGGCGAGCCGGAAACCGATGCTTCGATATTGGCAGGTGCATCGACCAAGGTGCGCGGTCAGGTCGTAAACGAGAAGCCTGCTGCTAAGAAGAAGTAGGCAATAATCAGCGTTTTAGCTGGTATTGAAAGATTTGAAAGCGCTGGGTTCGCCCGGCGCTTTCTGCTTTATCGTGGAGGCGCATTGCATGCGCCCCAAACTACAAGAGCCTACGCTCCTACACTACAAGAGCCTACGCTCCTACACTACAAGAGCCCACGCTCCTACACTACAAGAGCCCACGCTCCTACACCACAAGAGCCCACGCCCCCACACTACAGGAATCCAAGCCAAAAGAAGAAATGCAATTCTCCGGCAATAAAAGGAAAAGGAGCCGCTGATGCAGCTCCTTTTGGCTTCCTGTTAGGTTTCGGGTATGCAGTCCGAAAGCTGTTTTTGTTCTGTCCGTTAGAAGTTGCCCGACATCGGCATTGCGCCGCCGCCTGCGATCGATACTGGTGCATCGAGTTGCAATTGCATTGCCGTACCGGATGGGATGGTCACTTCTTTGCCTTTTCTCAAAAGCAAGCTTTGGGCAACACCGGCGCCAGCACCAATTGCGGTACCAGACCAGGCGCCTCTGCCGACTCCACCTCTGCCGCCGGCGATTGCACCGACTGCGGTGCCGAGCGCGGCTCCAGTGCCGGCGCCGATAGCGCCGCGGATGGCTCCCTGTCCGACTTTTGTCTTCCAGGTTTCACCTCTGAGCGTGTCATCTTGATCGCTGCCGC
>JAIETE010000098.1 GCA_019745505.1 Candidatus Obscuribacterales bacterium
GACCGCCATCCATCCGGACCAGATCGGGCTCATCGAAGCGGGCTTCCGCGTCGACAGCAACGATCTCGAGGAAGCGCGCCGCATCCTCATGCCGGACGCCGCCGCCGTCTTCAAGATGAACGGCCGCATGTGCGAGCCCACCACCCACACGAAGTGGGCACGGGCGATCATCGAGCGCGCCGACCTCTACGGCGTGCGTCAGTAATTCGATTCGCCGAGAGAGCGGCGGGTTGGTCGTTTTTGGGCGAACGCAAAATATACCTGCGTTCGGCGACCGACCTGCCGGACATCAAACTAAGCGGCCAGGTGACGCCTATAGCACGGCCGCTGGGCGAGCCCACAGGGGTGGTGTCTCGTTGCATTCGCATAGCTTAGGAGCGCACCCGGCGCTCCTGTTTAGGTAAAGGACAAAGAATGAAAAAGGTAACTGTCTGGTTTAACCGTGGACTGTCGCAGACGGTCCATCTGATCGAAGGGATTCGACAATCCCTCGCCGATGGCGAAGAAATGCGCATCATCTGTACGCATGTCAACGCCGAAGCGGCTGTTGCCCAGGTCGCCGACTCGTTCGCAATCGAGCCGACCGGAAACGCGGCCGCCTACGTCGAATGGGCGCTGGAATTCGCAGCGCGCGAGAAGGTGGATGTGCTCATCCCGCACAGCTACACGATCGCTCTTTCCGCCGCGCAAGATCGCTTTGCCGCCCTCGGCTGCAAGGTGCTCGCCGCCGGCGATGCTGCCACCATCAGCCTGCTGAAGAGCAAGTCGGAGCTCTACGATGTGGTGCGTGAAGCCGGCGGTCTCGGCATCGAGATTCCGCCCTACACGCTGGCTGCCGACATCGAGCAAGTGATGGCGGCGCTGCGCACCTACCGCGAGCGTTTCCAGACGCTCTGCTTCAAGCCCGTCAAAGGGTTGGGCGGTCACGGATTCCGCATCGTCTCCGACCTGGGAGACCAGTATCCGCATGCGCACAACGGCGACTTCAAGCCGCTCACCATGCCGGATGCCGAATCCTATCTTTTCGCGGAAGGCTCACCGCTTCCCGAGATGATGGTGATGCCGTATCTCAACGGACCCGAGTACAGCGTCGACTGCCTGGCAGAGGACGGTGTGCTGCTGAAGGCGGTAACTCGCGTGAAGTTTCCCGGCGGGCTCGAGGAACTCCTCGATGACTGCCCGGACTTGGTAGAGCAGTCGAAGGCTTTGACTGAGCTACTTGGGCTTTCCGGACTGTACAACGTGCAGTTTCTGGAGGGTGACGACGGCACGCGGTTCTTGCTGGAAATCAATGCTCGCATGGCGGGCGGCATCCACTGGGGCATCTTCACAGGGGTCCTGCTTCCTTACTGGGCGATTCGCCTGGCCACCGGAAGCGCGACGGCTGCCGACATTCCCGAGCCGAAATCGGGAATCCGCTTCAACCGCAAGACCAGGAAGATCGTGAGCCAGGCGTGACGCCTGGCTTCATCTGCATAGTGCGGAGCGCACCAGGTGCGTTCCGTCCCGCAACCCGGGGGACAAGGCTGTTCCCCAACCTTTAGGAGTCGACCATGTCGCTCTTTGACCTCAACATCGCTCTCATCATCATCGCCATCCCGACGATGGCCCTCGCCACGGCCGGCATGTGGGCTACGATGATGTACATCCCGAATGCTGTGCGCGGCGTCTACCGCATGCACATCTACGCGCCGCCCGCTGCCTACTTCATCGGGTGCGCGTCGTTCATCTGCATGATCGGTCCGTTCGCCGGACTGACGCCCGCCGACGAAATCCGCCTGATCGCTTCGGCAGTCATTGCCGTGGTCTTCGCGGTGGTCGGCTGGATCTCGATCAAGCGGGGTGGCTACGCGTCGCTGTTGAAGTAATCGCGCATCCGGCACCACATCCACAATCACTCGGGACGCGTAATTTGCGACTCGACAAACGGAAGCGCATGCAAATGCGCTCCAGAATCTGGGAGTAAAACTATGTCACTCAAACCGAAGCTCGACGAGCGCTTCCTCCGCCTGAAGAGACTGGCCGACCGGCTGGAACCCTTCTCGGAAGGCCTGACGCTTGTGCAGAGCACAAACACTGTCGTTGCCGGCGAAGCACTCGTCGCCATGGCGCTCGCCAAGCAGGCAGAAGCAATCCTCAGCACGGCCTGCCAGTCGATGGGCTTCAACGTCAAGACGCTCACCATGCCTCTGCCGACCAAGCGCAGCGACCTGGAGCAAGTGGTCTCCAGCCTGGCCGGTGCCGCACAAGCGATCGCCAAGTCGGTGATGAAGCAGTTCCGCATCAATCAGGAAGCCGCAGTCGCCTACCTGCCCGTCGTCATCGACGAGATGAGCGAGCAGGCCGAAGCGATGATCGTGCGCGCCGAAACGCACTTCGCCACCGCCAAACGGGCGAATGTGGTTTCGGTGCCGCAAGCCGACGGTGACGACGGTCAACTGACCGACGCCGCCGTATCCATGGTCGACCCGAAGTAAGGCTCGACCCACCTGGGAAGGAGGCACCACGCGCGGTGCCTCCTTCCCGCCCTGGGGAAAACTGAATAGAGGTTATATGTCTGAGGTAATACTAGGAGAGAACAAAGCGTCTCTCATTGCAGCACGCAGGCAAGATGACCTAGCGTTCGGCCTGCTCAAACAGGAAGAACGCCCCGGCATTTCCGCCTCCGTTTTCATGCAACAAGGCTGGCGCCTCATCTACGACGAGCCGAAGAAGTATCATCACCGGGACGATGTCACTCGTGTGCGTGTGTGGTTTAGCTTGAACGAGCCTCTCGTTTTCAAGTTGGACGACCCGGGCATGCTGATTGACCAGGCCACGGCGCTGATTCGTCTACAAAAGGTGTTCGGGGTAAAGATTCCCGATCATCTCGTCCTCGTTGTCGATGGAGACGTTTCGCTCTTGCAGATGGAGAAGCTCGACTTCTGGTCGGGCTATCGCATCCACCGAATCGAACGCGGCAGCGACCCTGTTCCGGAAGGAATGGCGGTCACGCGCGACGATTTGAGGGAGCTCTACAGACAGGCTCGGCAGGTCGCGATGACATGCAAAGCCTACATCATGTCGCGCCCGTATGACGTCACCGGTTTCCATCACGGCAACTGGGGCGTGACCACGGAAGCGTTCACAAACTGGGCTCCAGGCAAGACGCTGGCTGCCAAAGACGTGGTCATCTTCGACCCCGTCTCGCTCAAGTACGACAAGCAGCCAAAAGCCTGACGGCGTAAGGAAGGAGGCGCTTTGGAGAGGACGGCAGTGGCGACACTACCGGCAATCTTCGAAGCGCTCTCTTTTTTACATGTTTTTACTACTTGTTTTAGTATATAATGCCAACAGAAGGCGAAGGCGGCAAGTGCATCGCCTATTCATCAATGATCACTTCAGCAAGTCTTAGAATGCCCTCGCGAATCACGGAAGTTCCTAAATCCCCAAAGCCGAGAACGAATTCCGACTGTGGCGCCAGACCGGCATAGAAAGGAGCGATGGGCGTGATACCCACGCCCTTTTCCCAGGCTCGTCTTACTATCTCAGCATCGCTCAGGGAAGTTTTGAATTTGACGTACATATGCAAACCGGCATGCTCGCCGGCAATTTCAACGCGCTCACCAAAAAATTCTCTCAAGCTGGAAAGCATTGCATCACGTCGAATCTCGTAAATTCCCTGCATGCGCCGAATATGTTTTCGCAAAAGACCACGCTGAATGAAATCGGCGAGTGCGCACTGAATCGGCAATGAAACCGCATCGCTGCCATACTGGCGGACCTTGGCATAAACGCCTGTCAGATCGCGGGGAAGCACCATGTAAGCCACGGAAAGAGAAGGAAACATCACCTTGGCGAAATTGCCGATGTATATGACTGAATCGAGTTTGTCCAGCGCTTTTAGAGCAGGCATAGGGTTGGTGCCGTAGGAAAATTCGCTGTCATGCTCGTCCTCGACGATAAAGGCGCCGCTCGTTCCTGCCCAGGAAAGCAGGTTCAACCTTCTTGTCAGCGACAAACGGCTGCCCATCGGATATTGGTGAGTGGGCGTGAGATAAACCAACCGCACGCGCAAAGACGGTGCGCGCAAAAGCTGGTCGACCATCAGCCCTTCGCCGTCGACTTTAAGCGAAACCGTAGATGCTCCCTCGCTTTCAAAGCATTTGCGCACGGGCGGATAACAGGGTTCTTCAACTACAGCAAGATCGCCGCGTTCCAGGTGAATACGAGAAATCAGATTGAGGGCCTGAGGCAAACCGGTGACAATCAAGATCTGCTGCGGATCAGCTTTGATGCCTTTGGTTTTCTCGAGATATTTCGAGAGCACTTCTCGCAAAGGTCTGTAACCCAGTGGGTCTTCATGATAATCAAAAAGCATGTCTTGCTCTGCAGTTTGCGAAAAGCGCGACAAGAGCTGTTTGAACTCACGCAGCGGCGTGGCGTCGCGAGCAATTCTCCAGCCGTAGAAGGCTATTTCAGGTTCTTCCTTACGGTCATAGAGAAGGCTGCTCTTCTGCACTCTGTTTGCATAATCAGATAACGAATTGAGACGCAACTGGTGAGCTTCAGGAAGCGGCGCTTCCGGCATCGCCCGGGGTATACTCTCGCTGACACGAGTGGCAGAGCCGGCGGCCGCCACCAGATACCCCTCCGACTTCAATTGCTCGAAGGCTTCGATAATAGTCGAGCGCCCCACTTGCAGAGTTTCACAAAGCGTTCTGGAAGAGGGCATGATGGCGCCCGGCTGGAAATAACCTTCCAAAATTAGACGCTTCAATTCATCGCCTACTTGTTGCGGTAAAGACACGCGCGATTGACGCAACAGAACGACAGGCAGATTCTGCACATAGCTGGTTCGCATGAAACCTCCGTGCGGTTTGAGCGTTTTCTTCTTTTGAAAGAATTCGCCAAACCAGTATTTTTTTTCGCCGGCTATCTATAGGGGAAGATGGAGCCACCTGGATGGCCATACATAGTTTTTACGGACAAAATGTGACAAAGTTGGAAACAAAACTGGTTTAGTCGGCAATAGACGTGCCAAAAACCGTTTCAAATTTTGCCGGCATAGTAAGAAAGCACCTTCTCCAGGTCCGGCTGCGGCTTATTCTGAGCGCTGAGAAGCGTCTGGCATTCTTGCAACACGGACTTTGCAGTCACTCTATCCTTCTGTTTCAATGCCACTCTAATCACATTCATTCTGGACTGCACGGATATGCCTGAAGTTTTTCCATAAACACGATCTCTTATCTTCGTAGCTTCATTGAAATTCCTGATCGCTTCGGGATAGCGCTGCATTTTTTCGTTTGCTTCGGCAATCAAAGCGTATGTCGTTGCCACGTCTGCGTGCCATGTACCCAATCTCTTCAGCCGAATGGCAAGCAGCTCATTTAGAAACGGCAATGTATCCGAACACTTGCCGTCTACGCAGGTTACGCGAATGATGTCATTCAAAGGACCGATCAGGCGCGGATCAGAAGCGTCCCATGATTTTCGCCTGATTGCGAGGATTTCTCTGTAGACACTCTGAGCCTTCGACCATTGCTTGCCATTGGAATACTCTCGCCCCCTCTTTTCCAGCGCATTCAGATCGGCTTGCGGAGCGGCACAGCATGGTGTCTCCATGGACAGGCTCAAATAGATAGATGCCACACTTGCAGAGCATGCTAGTAAGAAGTATGAGTTCACGAAAGGCCAGATAATCCTATTACTTGTTCGCTTTCTTCGCTTTTTCTGTTGTGCCCTCTTTTTGCTGAGCAGCCAGCGCTTTTTCGATAGCATCGACATATTGACTCTTGGGCTTCGCTCCGAGAATCTCTTTGATCTTCTTGCGCCCGCCGGTAAAGACACCGACTGCCGGATACCAATCCTCAGTGTCATCAAGAAAACGCTTTATGTTGAGAGCCTTGGCAGTCTTTTGAGATTCGCTCAGCACGTCTTGGGAGACATCAAGCTCGACGAATTTGACCTTCTCACTGTATTCCGTCTTCAATTGCTTGAAGATCGGTCTGACTGCATCACATGAAATGCGGCACGATTTGTCGAACACAAATACCACCAGAACACGGTCATCGCTCTCTTCTTCTGCCGCCAAAACCAGCGGCGCCGGCAAAACCGCCGCAAAAGCGAAAAGTGCGCAGACGGACGCTCGTAAAGATACGGAACGAAGCAAATTACGCATTATTTTTCCCTTTCGAAAAACAAATCCGCCCTCTGTCAGCATTCAGGAGAAAGGATGTTGAGGCAAAGTGGCGCAGTCGAACCAAAATTCCTTGATAGCAGAAGTCATTCTAACAAGATCTGCAAAAACGTTGGGCTTTTTCAGGTAGGCGTTGACGCCGGACTGGTAACTTCTCTCTATGTCCTCCTCCAGCTCGGAAGAGGTCATGATTATGATGGGAATGTCCTTCAAGTCAGGATCGGCTTTTATTTCACTGAGCGTTTGCCGGCCGTCTTTTCCCGGCATATTCAAATCCAGCAAGATAAGTGACGGTCGCTCGTTTTGTCTGGTTTCTTCATTTCGCAAATAGTCGAGCAATTGCTGTCCGCTGAAGACGGCTTCCAGCTGGCAGGTGAAAGCAGACCGCTCGAAAGCTTCACGCAACAGTTCTACCGCCGATTGATCATCGTCGGCAACCACCACTTTGGCTGGAATTGCTTGGTTCAAATTGGGAGATTTCACGCGCAGACTATAGCCTCTAGCTTGTCATAACAAATACCTTCAGTCATTCCCCTAAAAGAGTTACCGAGAACTTTTACTTATCGCTCTCATCGACTTTGCCGTTGCCGTTCAAAGAGTGATTTTGCAAGTCATCCGGCAAAGTGAAAAAGAAAGTCGAACCCTCGCCCTCTTTCGATTCAGCCCAAATTTTGCCGCCGTGACGTTCGACAATTCGCTTGCATACCGCCAGCCCGAGGCCGGTGCCTGCATATTCGTCACGGCCATGCAGGCGCTGAAAGATGAGAAAGATGCGGTCTTGAAACTGCATGTCGAAACCGATGCCGTTGTCTCGCACGTAGAACATCCAGCCGTTTGAGACTCGATTGGCGCCGATGTCCACTTGCGGGGCTTGGCCGCCTCTGAATTTGATGCCGTTGGCAACGAGGTTTTGCAGCAATTGCCCCATCTGAGAACCGTCGGCATAGACGAGAGGCAAATTATGGCGTTCGACTTTGGCTCCCGATTCACTGACAACAACCTTCAAATCGCCTACGACTTTGCTGACTACTTCATTCATATCGACAGGCTGAGGCGTTAGAGCCTTATTGCCAAGCTTCGCATAGGTCAGCAATCCGGTAATCAGAGAGTCCATGCGATACGAGCTCTCCACGACCGTTTTCCAGAAGCGCTCGCCTTTCTCATCAAGCTTGCCTTCCAACCTTTCACCCAGGAGCGACAAATAATTCGATATCGTCCTCAGCGGTTCTTTCAAATCGTGGGCGGCCACATAAGCAAATTGCTTTAATTCGGCGTTAGAGACTTCCAGCCGGTCAAGCGCCTTGTCGCGCTCGGCCTCACGCTCTTCTATAGCCCTGACCATGCTGTTGAAAGTGCGCGCCAGCGTGCCCACCTCGTCCGTACGTCCGTCATCTTTGACAGTCACTGCGCTCTTCGACTGCTCGAGCTGCCTGGCCGCTTCCGTCAGCTGAGCGAGCGGCGCAATAGTCATACGAGAGAGCATCACCACAAGAGCCAGAGACGTCGCCACACCGAGAATACAAACTGTCCAAAGAACTCCGATTGAATGATGAGCTTGCTCTTTGGCGCGTGCTGTCTGAGCGGCTGCATACTTGGTAGTCAAATCTTTGAGCTCGTTGGCGAGAGCCTCCATCTGATTGACGTTCTCGCGCTCGTCGCGCAAAGTCGAGGTCTTTACCGCCAAATCCTTGGTCTGGCACCCGGCCGGGATGAAAACGCATTTGATTCGTTTGTCGAAATTATCCAGGCGGCGCTCGATCGACATAAGCAGATCGCTCATCTCACGGTCGTTTTGAAAAATTTCTTTGAGCTGCTCGACTATTTCCGTATTCTCTTTGGTGACCGCTTCGATTTCAGCAATCGCCTTGTCTTTACCGGTCGGATCTTCCAGCAGGATAAACATCTGCACGGCCGTTTTCATGCGCCGCATGTTGACACTCAAAGTCGCCATGCCTTCGGTCGCCGGCAAATCTCTGACGAATGAGTCCTGCTGATAGACAGACAATTCCGACAGGGTCAGCGAAGCGGTGATAATAACCGAGATGAATGCCAGAAAGACCATCCCGAAACTTAACGACAGCTTGGTCGAAAGCTTCAAGTTGGCGAAATTGCTTCTAAGGTCCGACAGTACGCCCTTTTCAGCCATCCACATACTCACGCCGAACTAGAGGACGAATGATCCCGTGATTTCCAGCAAAGGCGATTCCGAGCTAATATTACCCACAACCCAAAGCTCGAAGCCCATGAGTACGATCTTGGTCTATACGCACCAGCTTGTAATCACTCAAAAGGGGGCCTTTGAGATAAAACAATAGAAGAATTTGTCTCATAATTTCTTCCGGTCGAATGCGGCCCTAAATGTGAGTCATCGGTCCCGATAGGCAAAGGCTGTAAAACGCTTAGTGAATTGTTTAAATGTGATGGACTCCTTGTGCCCCCAAGGATTGTAGAGAGTGACGGTGCCGCCCTCTTTACCTTCTGGATTGAAGTCTAAGACACTGTACACATGATTGGCCACTCCGCTCACTCCGAATTCGCGGAACCATCTTTGCCAGGCCACGACAGGCACCTTATTTTCGCCGGTCACATGCTCGATCAACTTCCTTCTAGTCGTCCAGTTGAAGGTAAAGGCATTCCAATCCTGGTCCGCATCTTCGCCTGTCAGCAGATGCAGCACTCTATCCAAGTGCCAGCCGCCGCCGTCGGCGCCTTCGGCTGTTGTCAGTCCTCCTGCCCAGTTGAGTGGAGTGCGGCGGGTGAAACTCTTCTGACACCACTGCCCGTAAGCCTTCTCAATGACGGACCCCCAAACGCCATTCTCGGTCGATCCGTTGTAGAGCCCCAGTTCGACCTCGGTCGGAGCAGGCACAGTCTGCGGCTCGTCTTTGGCGCCGGGAAATGTGACCGTATAGGTGCCGTCTTTGTTGTCGACGACCATTCTCTTGATTGTCTCGGGAGTCATCTGGGCAACTGCAGCGATGGAAGCCAAAAGATAACAGTCACCCATAACGCCTTGTTGTATACCGTACAAACCAACTCCGTCATTTTCCTTGCCGTCCGCAAAGAGAGCGCTCCCATGGTGCTGATTTTCCCAGACGTGACGGATCAGGAAATTCATCTTGCTAAGCAACGCATCTTCCTTATCGCCCAGCTTCTTGCTCGAAAAATAGTGAAGCACATCGCTTATTTTCACAGGGTTTTCCTTCTCCTCGTTGCCGATGAAGTACTCGAACAACTCCTTTTGCTCATAGGGCAAAACGCCTTTTGCCAGCCCTTTTTCAAGCTCGCCCGACTGCAAACGCCTGTCTTTGTTCTCGTCCAGAGAATCCAGATATTCGGCGCTAAGAGTATTCCCTGCGCCTTGCGACTGCTTCGCTTTGATCACCTGCTCGACCTTATCGAGATCGGCTCGGGAGATCCCCGCCGATCCACCTAACACCGAATCGACATCATCGCTCAGGTCAAACTTGGAATGCGCGCCGTAAAAGGCAGCGACAGCCTGCGCGATGATGCCGGTGTGCTTGGGATTTTCGACTTGTCTGGCCAGTTCTTTCTTGGTGATGAAACCATTTCCATCAAGATCGAATTGCGTAAAATGCTCGCGCGCGAGCCCCAAGGCTTCCAAACTGGTCGCTAATTTCGGCGCCGGTTTTTCTGTCCTTATTCCACCGCCCTGCCCTTCGGTTACGGCACCGCCGGCAGTATCAACATTTATCCTGTTCTCCACCAACGAACATTGCGGCAGATCTTTGATTGCCGCAGCGCCTACCGCTTCACCAATCTTTGCTGCCACGCCGGTTTGACCGGCAAAGATATCAAAATAACTGAGACCCGCGGATTTTCCCCTAACCGATTGCAAAGAATTTTCGCCGGGGCAGTATGCAATCGCATCGCTGCCGTCCACAGCTTTAGAAACCATGAGCCCTTCCTCTCAATGAATGCAGCCCAGGGATGTGAGGCGGCAAGGTGTTCGGGGTTGATTCAGTCTGCCATCGCCACATAACACTCAAATAACGGTCCGCAGGCGAGACGAGTTATTTACTATGCTTTATAATAAAACATCCGCCAAGAAGAGTAGACGCAGGGGCACCCTTTGCTAGGGGGCACCCTTGCGCTACTCCGGTCCATCAGCGACCTCCGGTTTTACCCGGAAACGTCAAGACGAGGTTTGGTTTTACGCCAAACCCATCTCTTCGTCGGTCCAGAGCGACTGAGGCACAGCCTCGCCGGTCTTCACATCCCGCAGGGCAATGTGGTACATCGGACCGCCGGACCACGGAGTGGCCTGGACGAACTCCTCGTACACCTTGCCGTTCGGCATCGTGTAACGGTGCAGGTCTGCGACCTTATCCGTGTAGACGCCGTTCAGAATGCCAGTCACCTGGATGCGCGCCACCGGGAGATTGGTCCACCTGGAGAAGCGCTTGCGCCTCCCGTCAGCGAACACGTTCACCCCGAACTGACGCACCTTCTCCTTGCGGAGCACGGTCTTGCGAGCCCAGTCGTTGAGCCCAATGTACTGATCAAAACGAGCCATGGTAATTCTCCTTTCGGTTGTTGGACGAAGTTCTCCCGAGCGCGGAATTGCGTCGGAAGAGGAACTGCCCATGCGCTGACGCGGAAGCCGGCCGACTGACCGGGTACCGCATCCAGTCGCAAGGGCAATCCGAATCAAGTAGCCTGCCGCCCATTCGGCCAGACCACAACGTTCGGTGAGAGCCTGAGAGTCGGCGAGACGCTGCTTCGACCACAAGGTGGTTGAAACGCGAATCGACGGTTCATGTAATCGAAACTACGAAGTCCAGCTCCAAGCTAGGTTCGTGTTTCTTTGAGGGACGTTCTCGAGAATCTCGCGAAAGGTCGCTCAGGGTGTATTCGACTCTGGCTATCTAAGAGTTCGCTTCGCGCATACCTATAGGTATCGTCACTGCTGCTACGTTTTCGGACCTAGCCTCTCGCATGTGTCGAGGGCGTATAACCACAATTCCAGTCATTTGCCGGATCAGTCGCAAAGCGGGAATGGTCGAGGCGCCAAACTTCCAGTACTGCAATGTGGGGCAGGCTAGAAGTTTGCTCTATGGCGCGGATCAAGACCACACACGCGAATGCGACGGGAAGGAAGGTGAATCGGGCGAAAAGCCTTGTTTTTCTTCGATTTGTTTCCGGGCAGATTGGAGGAATAAGTGATATTTCCACCCTACGCTCGGACTTGGCAATAGGCAAGCGCCGCAGCTCATTTTCGCGGCAGAAAATTTGATTGACTAGAGTTCATATTTGCAAAACACCGTGCAGCGCTAGCGCCACCCTAATTTTCTTCACTTCGCGACGCTGTGCGAGTGTCTAATCTTTCTCGGTCACAGCTATTCGAACTTATAGCCAAAACCTTTCTGATTGGTGATGCGAGACTCTTCCTTGCCGTCGACCGCCAGTTTTTTTCTCAGGCGCATCACCCTTTGCCGAACAGCTTCCTGGTCGGTTTCGGATTTGAAGACCCGGTCCAGCAATTCAGCCGCATTGAAAAGCCGGCCGGGATTTTTGACGAACAGCTCCAGAAGTGAAAATTCTCCGGGCGTAAGACCGATGTCCTTTCCATTGACAGTAGCCACTTTGGTGACAGTGTCCAGCGATATCTCCTCATACACCAGATTTTCGCTCTCCATCGCATGTGGACGCCGCAGAAGGGCTTTTACGCGGGCCAGAAGCTCTGCATAAGAAAACGGCTTGGTCAGATAGTCGTCGGCGCCGCAATCGAATGCCTGGACTTTGTTGGTCACAGAAGTCTTTCCGGTCAAAAAGAGAACCGCCGCCTGCCCTCCGGAGTTTCGATACTTGTTGCAGACATCGACGCCCTGCAAACCTGGCAAATCCCAGTCGATGATCGCCAGGTCATAGTGATGGTTGAGTAACTGTTCGAGCCCTTCAGTGCCATCGCCCTTGGTATCGATCACGTGTCCGTGAAATGCAAGCCCCTGCTCGATAATGTCAAGTTGCGTATGGTCATCTTCAATCACCAGAATTCTTGCCATGAAGCTGTCAATATCTCCTGAATGGGAAGTCGGGCGCCGATCACAGCCGCTTTCGCTAAATCATATTACACTCAGTCGAGTCTACCGTAGAATTTAGCAGTCGCAGGCTGCAAGTTGCCTAAAAGACGGATAAGTCGCCCCATGCTGAAGCTCAAAATCACCCATCAAATACTTCTGGCGATTATCTTGCCCTTGCTGATCGAGGCGATTTTTCTAGTCACCGCATTGAAAAATTTGACCGAACTTGAGACATTCCTCGATCAGCAGGACAAATCAGCGCGCCTGATGACGCTTGTTACCCTGGTTTTCCAGGAGGCGAATCTGGCGGGCGGCAGCTTGATACTGTTCAAAATGAGCCACGACAAAAAGCACATAGTCACAGCTCAGTCCGTTGCCACCGACTTGATGATGCATTCCAAGAGTTTGCAGGAAGAGGCATCGAAATTGCCCAACCGTCCGCCCACGATCGACAAATTTCTGGAAATCATTCAGGAAATCCGTGAAACTTCGACGAATATCGCCAGCATCGGAGCGGATAGTTTCGAGATTAACGAACAGCGCTTTGTGACCAAATTTCAAAACATGAACAAGCGCATCGAAATCGCCGGAAAAGAACTGCTGGACGACCAAACAACCAGACAGCAAGCGCTGCAAAAGGCAGAAAGAGAATCGAGAGCCCGACTGCAGCAGACGATTTCCATCATGGCGGCAGCAAACGTTCTTCTGGCTGTTGGATTTGCAGCCTGGATGACGCTCGGCTTCTCGCGCAAATGGAACGTGCTCATGTCCAATACTCTCAATCTGGGAATTGGAAAGGCTCTGCAAAAACCGATCGGAGGCAGCGACGAATTAGGCAGGTTGGACAGCGCCTTCCACACTATCGCCCAAGAACTGGATGTAGCAAGAGAAAAGGAAAGAGCGCTTGTTGCCAGAACAGTGCAGGTCATATGCTCTCTCGACCAGTCGGGAAGGATATCGCAGATAAACCCGGCAGTCACCAAGCGTTTCGGATATGAGCCGGAGCAAATTCTCGGAACCAACCTGGTCTCACTGGTCCATCCCGAAGATCGCGAAATCGTGCACGAAAAACTGACTGCCCCCCGTTACTCTTCGGAAGAAGTCGTCTTCGAATGCCGCTTGCGCGATGCGCATGGTCACTATAAGTCCACCGAATGGACCTCGAGCTGGTCAGCCAAAGACAAAACCTTTTTCTGCGTCGTCCTCGACATTACCGAAAAGGTAGCCGCCGAGAACCTTAAAAAAGACATGCTGGCAATGATCAGCCACGACCTGCGCACGCCCATTACTTCCATCAAGCTCATTATCGAATGCGCCACCCAGGGGGTTTACGGGAATCTCACGGACCGAGGCATCGCTACTATGAAGAACGCTCAGCAATCTTCCGACTACCTGATCAACATGATCAATGATCTCTTGGACGTGGAGAATTTCGAGGCCGGCGGGCTTACGCTCGATATTGACTCGCATCCGGTGTCTTCAATAATTCACATCGCCCGGGACATGGTCGAGCCTAGCGCAGAAAAAAAACACATCAAGCTCGATGTTCAATCGGACACTTTTGAGGTTCGCGCTGATGGTGAACGCATTAATCGCACCCTCGTAAATCTGCTGGGCAACGCCATAAAGTTCGCTCCCGAAAACAGCACTATAACTCTCAAAGCCGTTAAATCAAAAGACGAAAAGTGGGCTGAATTCTCGATTCGAGACGAAGGTCCGGGAATTCCTGCCGATAAGATCGAAATTGTCTTCGAGAAATATCGCCAGGTAGGAACTCGCTCGCAAGGCGAAAAGATAGGCTCAGGGCTTGGTCTGGCTATCTGTAAAGCGCTTGTTGAAGCACATGGCGGAAATATCGGGGTAAGAAACATGCAACCAAGAGGCTGCGAATTCTGGCTCACGCTGCCGCTCGAATGATTTACCGAGCAGCTTTCGGAAGTCGTCCGGTCTTGTCCAAAGCTTCCACAATCTGCAAATCCCGCTTCGCCGCCTCGCTGTTGCCCAGTTTTGCATAGGCTGCGGCACGACCCGAATACCAAAACTGCACATCGCGATCCATATCAATAAGCTTGGACAAAGTGACGACGGCGGACGAGTAATTGCCTCTCTGGAAGGCAATCTTCTGACTCAAATCCAGGGCCGGCACGTTGTCCGGATGCTCCCGCAACACAGCGTTCACAAGGTCCTCGGCCTTGTCTCTTTCTCCGGAATGGAAATATGCAATCGCCAATTTAACCTGATTCTCGGTCAAGAGAGAAGATTCTCTCAAAACAGCGTATCCCGGAATACCCAGGTCTTCCACCTTTCTCTCATCGACATTTTTATACATCTCGACAGCTAACTTGCAGATGCGCACGGCTTCTTTGTATTGCCCGGTGCGCAGCAAACAATCGGTCAAGCGCACGATTCCAGTCTGCTGATGCCCGCCCAATTTCTGATATTGAAGCAGGGCGGAGCAGGCAGCCGACCAGTTCTGCCTGTTCCAGTAGAGCTTGCCCAGCTTGTACAGAGCCGTTACGTATTGGGGATTGAGATCAACAGCTCTTTGAAAACTTTTCAGCGCCCTGTCTTGCTCGGAGTCGTCATATTCAAATTCGCCACGATGGGCAAAACTGACAGCGGAGCGAGGATTGAGCTGATTCCATCGATCGAAGGCAACGTAAACATCCTCACGCCGATTGCGCATGCGCCCATAAAAAACAATCAGCATATTCAATTCCTGATTGCCCGGATCGATGGACAGCGCCCGTTTCAGAACTAACAAACCGGGGTCTTCACGCCCGGCCCTGTGCATGCATATCGCTTTTACGGCAAGCGCAGGAACGTTTTTCGGGTCGGTATCAAGCACTGCAATAGACTGCCTGAGCGCCGACACCCAATGAAAACTGCGCAAATAGCAAACAGCCAGCGTGGCTGCAAGGTCGATGTCGCCTGGATAGAGCTTCAAACCTTCCTGGCAGATGCGCACGGCTTTGGCAGTCAGCGCTTGATTCGGATACAGCCAAGACAGAGCTAAAGCCTGGTAATGATAGGCTTTGGCAGCACCATCGGCAATCTTGCGCTCGCACGATTTATTCACGTCCTGGAATTTTCCCAAATACACATAGTCGAGCAAACGAGACTTCTCATCTCGATACTGGATCGGCTTGGCAGTGCTCGAGGCAGGAACCACAGGCGTGGCGGCTAAGCACAGACTCGTCGTCAGCGCGACAACGGCTGGCAAAACTGCAAAAATGTGGCGTATTAATGGCAAGAGCAGAGCAGGACTGTAAGAGAAAAGCGCGGGAATAATTGCTAACTGTACTAAAGTCTACCCTCTAAATGACGCCTTCAGCCTCAAAGCCGCATCAGCCTTTCAGGTCTTCGATTTTCAGCCCCTTCTTCAGCCTGAAATAGAACGCACTGCCGGTCGCTGCGCGAGAGGATGGACGGACGCCAATCTCTCCGCCATGACCGTCGACGATCTGTTTGCATATGGCTAAGCCCAGGCCTGTTCCTTCCTTGGCCTTTTCACCAGGAACCTGAACAAAAGGCTTGAAAATCTTTTCGCGATATTCTTGCGAAATACCCGGACCTTCATCAGTAACAGAAACTTCGATGGAATCACCCGCATCTTCGATGGCAACATAGATTTTTCCGCCTTGAGGCGAAAATTTGATTGCATTCGATAAGAAATTGACGGTAGTTTGAGTCAGTTTGAAAGCGTCACAGAAAAGCTCGTCTTGCCGGAGCTCTCGAACAATTTCGACGCCCTTTTTCTCGGCTATATTTTTCACCAGCTCGACCGAATCATCCACTACTTGCCCGATGGAAGTAAGCTTCGGCTCGATTCTTATGCTTCCTGATTGAGCACTCTGCGCGTCGAGCAATACGTCGATGAGCAATATGCACTGGCGGGCGCTGCGATTCGCCCGCACCAGATCGTTGCGCGCTTTCTGCTCAGCATCGGCAATTTTCCCAGAGGCAGTCACTTCTTGAAGGGCGTCGGCAATCGATGCTATCGGTGCACGAAGGCT
>JAIETE010000058.1 GCA_019745505.1 Candidatus Obscuribacterales bacterium
TCCACTCGCCCTTAGTAAGGCGTTTACCGTTTAGAAAAGTACCGCTGTCCGAATTGACTTAGATGAAAATCTGACCGTTGACGTCCGTTTTCACAAAGCAGTGATTGTCTTCAACTCCTGGTTGATCGATTTTGATTTTCCCGGTCTTTCCGACTGAAATATCTGTATTTAGCTCTTCAAGCGGTTGTCCATTGATTGTGGCTTTGCCGTGATGTTCTCCTTTGCCGACTTCATAGTCGAAGATTCCGAGATAAGAGAGGTCGTTGGAATACCAGGTGTGTTTTGAATTGACGACACGGATCATCCTCTGAGTGTCGCCGTTTTCATCTTTGGCATAGACGGGCTTGGCCGAAATATCAAAGAAAAGTTTGTTGAACGGTTTGCCGTCTTCGGTTTTACCTTCTGCCGGCATGTATGCCCAGATCAACTGCCTTCCCGGTTTGTTATTTGCCTTGCTGATTTCAGCGGTAGCCTGGTCAACTTTCGGACCATACTTTTCCATCCATTGCCTGATCTTTTCCATCTTTGCTAAATTTTCTGGATTATCGCGATCAAGCGTGCGTGGCAGGTCGAGTTCGATGCCGGTTATTTTTCCGTCTTTGCGAGTGACTTTGCCTGGAAAATTGCGGTCCAGAAGCGCATCGTCAGGGAAGATATTGTTTTCGCTTCCCAGCACGGACGGATCCCAGAACATCTTGTGAGCATCTACGGATTCTTTCGAGGCCTTGTTGTAGTTGGCAATAGTGTGGGCATAATTGCGCACTTGCAGAGCCATTCCCAGCCATTCTGCACGAGATGCCTGCAATTGTTCCAGTTGAGCATCGGTCATGCCATCTTTGGACTTCCAGGCGCTGAGCTTGTCGTCTTTTGAGTTGAATTCCTGGATGTTCTGGTCGAATACATTTACTTGCCAGCGCAGACGTCCGCTATCAAGTTGGCGTGCCGCAATCGTAACCCATTCGCCTGTGCCTTTTACTCTGTCGGAGTCCCCCGGGCTTGGTGCTTCATCGTTTTCCAGGCGCCTGAGGTCCATCCTGGCAGTGCCGTCTTTGAGTCTTTCTTTGAAGAGCTGGTCGTTTTCCGCCCTTCCTGAAATATCTCTTGGAACAGGAATCGGGCATCCCGGGGGCAAGGCGATATTGCGGTGTGTCAATGCGGCAGCCATATCTGTTGTTGCCTTGTTGAGAAAATCTGCGCAGCGATTGTAGACGGCGCGGCTGGCAGGTCCGAATTGTTCATTCTTCAGCTCTTCTCGCATGGCTTGAATTGTTTCCGGAAGGATAACATCCTTGCCTTCTTCGCCACCGGCGGCGGTGACTGCCGGAAGCAATCGATCGATTGTCGTTGCCAGTTTGACGGCATCATCCTTGGAGATTTTGATAGTCTTAGGTTGAACTTCCGTCCTTTCGATTCTGCCATCTGCTACTTTTTGAATTTCGGCATCTTTCTTGTCCAGTCCTAGAAGTTCGCGTACATGAGCTTTTACATGCTCCGGAGTTTCTGCATCTGTAAGCGTTCGCTCGTAGACAGCCTTTCTTTCCGGTTCTGTCATTTTGTTGGCGCGCACGAGACTGTCCGCTGCCACCAGGCGACCGCTTCCGGCATGCGGATCTTCGGCACGCCACTTGAGAAACTGAATTGCATCTTCGAGCTTCACCGTATCGGTTCGCGTGGTTGCCGGCTTAACTATCTCAGTGCGTGCCGGTGCCCCCCCTCTGCCGCCTGTGGCAGGAATGTATTTAGTCACTGCAGGAATTGGCACGTCTCTGGATGCGAGAACGTCGTTATAAGTCCCGTCCTGTTTCCGGTTTAGGGCCAGCAATGCATTCGCTGCTGCTGCTCTGTCTTCAGCATTGTTAGAGTCGAGAAAAGTCTTGATCGCTTGATCAATAAGTTGTTTTCTGGCCGGGTCGTTCTCGGGTTTTTTGAGCGCTTCTTCGGTACGCCGTAGATAACCTTCCGCCCTGGTGTCAAGGTATTTGCGCACATCTTGAGATGTCGTGTCGACGTTTTCTGTATAAGCCTCTTTGACGGTAACGGTGCGGTATCCGCCGCGTCCGCCGCCTTCCTGTCTGGTAACTTTTGGATGATTGATCGAACGGGTTCCGAGAACGTCCGGTAAACTGCCGTCTGTTTTGCTGCACAGTGCAACCAATGCTTGCGCAGCAGCCAGCTTCTCAGGCGATTCTTGGAAAGAAGTCTGAAAGACATTGACCAGGTGTTTTACATAACTTTTTCTCTCTTCGCTGTCAGCCGGTGTCTTCAGCAGCGCTTGAGTGCGTGTCTGAATTTCTGGAGCGGAGCGCTCGAGAAAGTCGAGCACTTCTTTAGCGCGAACAGGTTGTAGTTCGTGATGCCGCTCCTTTTCCACCACAAGCTTTAGTGGTTGTGCACCGCGACCACCGCCGCCGCCAACCCATTTTGTTTTCTCGGGAATCAAAACATCGCGTTGCGATATTACGTCGGGTAGTTTCCCGTCGGCGCCACGTTGCAGTGCGATCAGAGAACGTGCGGCGGCGAGCTGTTCCGCATAGGTTGTGGGGTTGTCAAATCTAGCGGTTAAATCCTTTACCATCTGTTGGCGTGCAGGATGTCCGGGCGGCAGAGTCAAAGCCTCTGCAACATCCGCAGTGATTTTATCGCTCAGCCCATCTCGAAATTGATGTGTGACTGTGTGACTATTGAGTGAGTCGGAAACCGGCTGGAATACTGGTTCTGGTTTGGGTTTGACTGGTTCGACAGTCTTTTGCGTTTCTGCCTCCTGTTCGATTTCTGCTTCTTCTGCCTCTTCTGATCCTTCTCTAGCATTGGCTTTGCCGTCGCCACCATCTATGGTGTCGTCAAACATCAAGTCTTCGGGATCGTCTTCCTCTTCTTCTTCTTCGACGTCTTCAATTTCAGGCACATCGTTTTTCTTGAGCTTTTGCTCTTCGTCGCCTTCCGAACGCCTTTTAAGTGTTGGGTCCGCCGTCATCTTTCATTCCTCTTGTTAAAGCGAGATTGTCTTGGGGCGTAACCGGACTCTGGTTTTGCGTTTCGTCGAATTTGTTGGTGGGTTGTCTGAGCGCCCTTTCCGGAGGTGAGGGTTGTGGCGCTTGTCGCATCGTACTTTCTAGCGATACTTTCTGGATTGTCGAATTTCATCTCTTTCTCTTTTCAATTTCTATCTAATTTTCGTTGGTGCATACGAGTCGGTTATCGTGGTGCTGCTCTTGTGTGAGACCGCCAGCGACGCTACGAAGGCGGCGATCATCAAATAAGCACCTGCTTTGCCCACGCCCTCGACGATTCTTGCCTTTCCTGTTGCGCCGGGATTGCGTCTGGCTTCGATTTCCCCGGGGACGTGTTTTGCTAAAGCTTCGCGCATTTCGCCGCTCTTCAAATCTTTTGCCAGTTCTTTGAGAGTTTCGATTTCTTTAGCCAGCTTACTGCGCTCTTCCGCGTCTTTTGCTTTTTTGAGAAGCTCTTCCTTATTCTTAATTGTGCGTTCTACGAGTTCTTTATTGGAAATTGTTTCGTTGCCGACTCTTACGCCTTCGTTCGTGAGAGCTACATCAACGACGCGTCCACCGAGATCGACTACTTCTGCGATCTTCATTTCTTGCGCACCAGTTGGATTTAAGGCCAGTGCCTCGCCGCCATTCCTGACTACTTTGAGACGTTCTTTGAGTGATTGAAGTGCAGCTTCACTCTCCTTTGTCTTTACCGGTGCAGTACCGCTGCCGGTATTTTGAATTTCCATAGCCAGGCGGTTGTATTCAGCTGCTACCGCAGCGGCTGCGTCTTGCACTGTGGCTTTTGCGCTGATGGATATTTCCACCTTGCATTCGGAGAGTTCAAGTTTTTTGCCATCTGCAGCCTCGAATCGTCCGGGCGGGGGCTCAGCGTTAAATGATTTCGGTGTGAATGCTTCTCCTTTGTGAGTAAACGTCAGCTTCGATTCACCTGGGTTGAGGGCTGGATCTAATTTGATGAGAGAACGCTTGACCGCGTGCTGATAAGCTGCTGATCCTTCTTGAGAGAAAAACTCTTTGGCGCGTGTTTGCAAATCTTCCCTGAAATTTTCTGCCGGCAATGCTTTTTCAACTCTGTCAATAAACAGCTTCAGCTTTTCATCGTTCATAGGTGAGCGTACTGCTGGTGTTTCCGGCTTTGCAGCGCGCGCCGTTCCACCTGTAACCGAGTCGATGCCGGCAGAAATGCGCTTGTGCACCTCTTCAACCGCATCAGTTTCGCCTCTCTTGTAGGCTTTGACCAATGCCTTGAAATCTTTGAGCTCTTTGTTTGTCCAAGTTTGGTTCTGCCCCTGCTTAGTAAGCATGTGATCCAGAGTCAACTCAACCGCAGCATCGCGCCCTGAAGAGGGCTTGTCCAGAGTGCCTCTGGCAATGAATTCGTTGGTCAGCTCGACGCCTGTACTATCCAGCGTGCTTCTGTATTCCGAGCGGTTCTTCAAGTCTAAGAGCGTATCGACTTCCACATCGCCCATCTCATACATCGAAGACAGTCTGTCTGCTGCAACTGCAATTTCCTGGTGGTTGGCGGGTTTTCTGCCAGCCACAATTGCTTCTTGTTCTTGTAGTTTGACGGTTGCCTCATTGAGTTTTTGAGCCATGTCTGCCGGGACTTGAACTGTTTGGCCTGGCGTAGCTTGTGGGCGAGACAGGGGCTTGTATTTATCCGGCAAAGAACGCTCTGCAACATCGAGATCTTTCAAGGTTCGCTCTATAAAAATAAGAGGTGAGCCTTCTCTGTGCACAGAAGATGTGCCTTGTGTATGTTCGAACCAGTCCTTTAAGAGCGTGGCCTGTGATTCCATCTGGGCACGTTTTCTCATATCAGGCTCTAATTTTGCCTGTTCTCTCAATTGCTGGCTCTTCTCTCTGGCCTGCGGGATCATCTCATTGAGCCCTTGTTGGCGTGCGAGTAATTCGTTTCTCCATTGTTTGATCTCAAGTGCTTTGTCGATATCCGACATCTTGCTGATTCGCTCGAGGCGTTCTTGCTTGCCTTCTTTTGTTGTCGCTTCAGCTTCTCGTGTACTGGGTGGAATGGGGATGTCGCCTAGATTCAGCGCTGTACCTTCTCTGGCGCGATGCAAAATTTCATCGATTTGATTGTTGATATCGGCCTCTCGCCTTCTGACGTATTCCTGTGTACCAACGTTGCGCCGGTCACCGTCTGTATATTCTTCCGAATATGGATCGGAGCTGATAATTCCTTGTTTTCTTATCTCCGGCAGGCGGGCTTTGGACCTGTCGGTCAAAGGTTTTTGTGTCGGATCGATAAACATAAATTCGCCGGTATTCTTGTTGACCAGTATGAAGTCAGCCCCGGCATCATCCATTGCTACACTTGCCTTTAACGGCACAACTTCATAACCCAGCTGAGCATAAGATTTGCCGCCCAGCTCGCTCCTTGGTTGTTGCAAGTTTTTATCGAACATTTTCATAATCAGACCCTGGGTTGCATCACCACCCCGAGTACTGCCGCTGAGCATGCCGGCTTTTGCTTCTGCCTTCAGCATTTTTACGGTGAAATCTATATTGCTTTTCAGGCGCTCCTCAATGATTGCTTCTGACTTCGTCAGTTCGGCATGACGGGCAGTATCTTTGTCATTGAGTTTCTCTTGCCTGGCAACGCGGTCGTGGAGTTGTTTGACTTCCTTGCTGGCGGCTTTGTCCTCTTTCATTTCTTGGAACAAAGCTCTTTTCAGTCGCACTAATTCATTTTGATCGGCGGCTGATTGAGTCGGTTGACCCAGAAGGCGAGAAATTTCCTGGCGTAAACCTTCACATCGCGTGCTCTTGTCGCTGGAATTCAGCTTGGACATTATCTCTGGCGGGCGATTCGGATATTTCGCCGGATTGAGCTGGTCGGAGAAAGGCTTGAGCACATCTATAAGTGTCGGGTCCAAGCGCAACAACTCTTTCACTTTGGCGCGCGCAGACTCGAGGCGCTCGCCTTCTAAAACGCCGCCCTTAGCCAATTCCGTTTGCAACTCAGTCATCAACTTCGTTGTTTTCTCGACAGTTGCTTTGATATTGTCGGCTGGTGATTTGACAGTGCCAATTGTTTCTACCGAAACAACGTCACCGACCTTCGCTGCTTCCGCTCTGACCGAGCCGATTCCAAACTCACGACGTTGTTCGTCCATCGTTTTGCTGCGTGGAAATTTGCCGGTTTCCGACATGATTCGGGCACGTTCTGCCAGTGCTTCGACGCTCTCTTTGGAAAGATTCGTCGTGCGCTGAAAGGCTTCACGACCGGCAGGTGTCGAGAGTTGGTCACTGACTGCTTTGATTTTTGCTCGCACATCTGCAGGTAAGTCTTTTTCAGACAGATGAGCAAAGGCGCCATTGATAATGCTTCCATAATTGCCGGCTTGGTCCATATTGGGGGCTTTGTCGCGCGAAAAAGCATAATCTGTGTCGATGCGGGCAATATGAAAGTCATTAGGACCGGCGCCGTCACGGTTGATGACAAAGTTCAAACCGTGCTGATCGTGATCGCCCAGGAGAACGGAAAACGCGATGCCTTCCGCGACTCTCTGTCTGAGGACAGAGTCTTTTTCCAGCATCTTCTGAACTCTTTTCTCTAAATCCGGTTCCGCCGCTCGTAGTTCTGCATCTTGACGCGAGCGATTGTGCAGGTAATTGGCGACGTTTTCTCCTTGTTGCCCGATAAAAGCCTGGACCATCATGCCGTCTCTCAGAGCGGTGGGCGGAAACAGCTCGGGTGCGCCCATTGCTTTGGCCAGTTCTTGTGCAGCCAGATCGTTGCGCAGTCGCACCCAGTCTCTCTGATTGCCATGCGGAGGCTTGTGCACCATGACGCTGACGCGTTCGCCCTTTGGGCCTTCCACTTCTCCAATCCATTTGTCGTGGCTGCTATTGCCGTCTGTCCATCGAGCTATCAATCGTACTTTTGATGCCGGATCGTTCAGAACTTTCGATATATCCAGCGGTCCGACAACGCTGCGATTTTGTTCCGCCAGTCTTTCAAGTGAGACTTTTTCTCTAAACGCAGTCTGGCTGCGCAGGGTCAATTCGCCGGTATTGTGGTCGATACCGGTGAGCTTCCATGTTTCTACTTCACCAGATGAGCGACGAACGAGGTAATCGTTGCCTACTTTTGGTTTGGCTGTCCCGTTCAGTTCTTCAAACTGAGCTTGGGAAGTGGTTTTGGTTGCTGCTCTGGCAATCTCGATATTCTTGCCGTCTTGCCCCTGAACGACCCAATGATTGCCATTGTGATAGACTTCGCGCCCTGCTACAAAGCCATGGCTCTCAGGGTTCACCTTGTTCGGTGCCGGAATCTCTGCCGCCTTTTGCTTGGCGGCGCGCTCTTGCACGACCTTTTCGAATACTTCACCGTTTTGTCTTTGCAGATCCTGCAACAGGACTGGACGGACGAGCGCATCTGCCTTGCCCATGACGAAGACTTTCTTGCCTTCTACTTCGACGACGTTGTTCAATGTCCAGCCGCTTTCCATTTCGCCGCTGGATCTTCTTATGTTGTATTCCTGCCCTATTACCCATTTGCCGCTTCTCGCCGCTTCTGGATTTGCTTCGGCAAGCTGTCCGACGTCGGCATTCTTCACAGCATAAGAGCTTATCTGCGCGAATTGCCCGTCTATGTTTTTGATCTTCCAGCCTTTGCCGCCGTAGATCACTTCCTGCCCTTTCAGTCGCTCGACTTCCGACGAAGTCAGCGGAGCTTCTTTGAAATCGAACATTTTGGGAATCATGTCCGGCGGCCGCATTTGCGGTACGTCTTTGCCGGCGTGATGGTTGGGATGCGCTGCTAGAGCCTCGCCATGGATTTGATGACGCGGATCGACGATAAGTTCTTGTCCCTTGCTGCCATCTTTATTCGGTATTGTCAGCGTATTCCAGGCGTGATTCATGGCTAGTTCGGCCGGCAGGCCGGCGGGCGATTCGCCATAGAAGCCGCGCACCATCTTCATCTCCGGCCGGTTGGGCATGTCCGCCGGGTAAAAACTGTCAAAAGCTACTTTTGTGAGCATCGCCTGGTGGTTGCAAACGCCGGCACCCTTGGAGTATTTTGCGGCATTTAAGAAATCGCCGAGCAACATGCGCTTGCCGGCGTTCTCGCTGCGCAGTTTTGCATAACCGTCATCAATCGCCGCACTGCTCCAGCCCTTGGGTTCCAGGGCCGCTTTTGCTTCTCTGGCCATTGCCTCGGCCAGCGCTTTCGGGTCGCCTGCCAGATGCGAATATTTCGCTTTCATGTCTTTGACGAATTGTTCCAAAGCGGGGTCTGCACCCGGTCTTTGATCGATTACGACAGATGGGCGTTCTTTGTCGTGGTGCCATCCTTTTTCGTCGATTTCATTGATGCCGCCTACGTTTTGGAAGCCGTCGGGAAACGGTTTGCTATATTCGTGATTGCGAAGATATTGATTGGACTCCTTGCGGGCGCTTTCGCTGGCTGCCGGGTCCGCTTCACCAGGTTTTGGACTGTACAGTGCCGGTTTGCCCAGGTTTTGCATGTCCGTGGAGCGGAGCCACTGCATCTCTGAGTATTTGCCGAGTCTGATAGTGTCGCCCGGCAAAAGCTCTGTTTTCTCCGGTGACTGAGCTACCGGTATTTCCTTGCCGTCTCTTATGATCGTAGTATTGTTTGAATTTTGCAGGTTTGTGATAAAGACCTTGCCGCCTTCTTTTGTAATGTTCGCGTGTTCGCGACTGACATATCCATCAGTAAAGCTCAGGTCTGTTTTGAGTGGGTTGCGCCCGAGCCTCAATGTCGGATTTTCAGTGCCCGGCAAGTTCACTTCTCTGCCGTTCATGTGCACGCCGAATTCTTTGAAATGTTCTTGATGCGGTTTGTCGTCAGGGTTGTCGCCGGTGGGACCGAGCACGTCGCGTACATTGACACGCCACTGTGCCGGGGGCGTGTCTGCCAGGGGACCACGCATGGGCTCGCCGGGAATCGCTAAAGGTTTAGTCTGTGTTTCCGTGGCGGTGGGAATTGCCATCGCGAATAGTTCTGCCAGTTGTTGTTCTTCAGAGGTACCGGACTTTGCCTTTCCGGCACGCTTCTCCCATACTTCTTCAGCCTCTGCGATCGACTCATCCAGTCCGTGAAACTCATCGTCGGCATCTAAGTCGAGATCTTCATCAATCTCTGTTTCGATAGGCGAGCGTTTCTTTTTCTGGTCGTCTTGGGGATCGTGTTTTTGTTCTGGCATTTTTTAGAAACTAGCCGGCAGAAGGACGCACTATTAGTTAATTCCCGACTCTTTAAAGCAAACAACTCTCAGAAAGCAGAAATAAGCTTTCCGAGGAGGGAGCCTTCAGAGCCACAGTGCAGCCGATAAAGGCTATCGCCCTGAGGACGATTTGCGGAGGCTTGGTCGTGAGGGGTGCTCATTCGGACGCATGATTGGGGTGGCGTCTCTACATTAATCCTATGGTTTGTTTATTTCAGTTTTGTTGCAACCGATGAACCCTAAGCGCCGCGGGTATAATTCACGCACAGTATCGAGGAACGTCTGTTTGTCATTGTCACCGCCCACCGCGCGCACTCCTTCAGGCTATGTATTCGCCACCTCTGTGGAGAAAGGTCTCTATGGCAGTCGCTGGTCGGTGACAAAGCCGGACGATAGCGAACGCCTTGCCGATTTTGTCGCTCCTGATGACGATTCTTGCCTTGTCAGCTTGTGTGCCAATTCTATGTTCTCCAAAGGCGCCGGCAGCGGTCCCTTTACGGTCGGCATCCTCGATGCTGGATGGCTCGATAATGGCGATTATTATCAGGTGCTGGATCTCGACAAAAAAGCAGTTTCGCTTGCAAAAAAATCGGGGCGTATGGCGGAGCAAGATGTTTTGCATCTGGGTTTGAACCTGATCAGGGCTCTGAAACATCTTCACAAGAATGAGTTTGTCCATGCAGCCATTTGCCCGGAGGCTATTTATGAGGAGGCTGGAAAGTATCGCCTTGGTGAGATGTGGTGGGCACATAGCCTGACCGGCAAAACGCTCGATCCGGATTTGTTTCAGTACTTTCCTATGAAGGTTTCCCTCAGCGCATTGCGGTTCTTCGCTCCTGAGGTTTTGCTAGGTTTTCCGCCTTCGCGAGAATCTGATATTTATTCGCTGGGCGCCTTGATGTTCTACCTGTTGTGTGGCGAAACCCCTTGCAGCATGCCGATGGAGACAGATCCTATGGCTGTAATAGACAATCTCGCCAGGCAAAAGCCTAAGTCGATTCTGGACTTTGGTAACAGCCTTTCCAAGCCGACTGTTCTCATTATCGATAGACTGCTGGACAAAGATGCGGATGCGCGCAGCAATATTTTTCGCTTCGAAGACTTGCTCGCGGGCGCCGTCGGCGAAGCTCCTCCTGCGAATGAATTAGACTAGGCGGACGAGCAGATGACCTGGGTTGGACTTACAGTTGAGCAATACTCGATAGATGCCTTGATTGGTGAAGGTTCGTTCGCCTGGTTATATCGAGGTGTAAATGAAAGTGGCGAGAAACGGGCTTTCAAAGTTGCTAAGCCGAATGAGTTTGTGTTGAACGGCATGGCGACCGGTTTCATTTGCACAAAGGCGTTGAAATTCAGAACCAACGGCATCGGCGAGGCGATTCCCGATGCCAAAGAATTACTGAATCTGGAGTTCGATAAGTTCTCAAAGCGCGACCTGCCGTGCCTGCCAAAGTATTTCTCCAAAGTTGCGCATGAAGGGCTTGCTTACTTGCAGATGGAGCTCCTTGAGGGTGCGACTCTTTTGCAGCTCATTGAAAATGGTCAGTTTGGTCTTTCTTCGCCCGCTCTTACCGCTGTACGGCAAGCCGGGCTGGCGCTTTCGGCACTATTTGAAAGCGGTTTGCCCTATCACGGCGATTTGACTCCGGGCAATATTTTTCTATCGCAGGGCGGTGTGAAGATTCTCGACCCCGGTCATTTTGGAGAATTGAAAATGGCGGACGGAACAATTAAGGGTGTTTTTGTAACCACGCCTGAGTTTTACCCACTGCTCAGACCTGATGATGTTCTGGCACTGGGGCTGATGGCCTGGCATGCTGTCATGGGAAAACCGCTGATCGAGCGCGATTCGCGTTATCTGTGCGGTGTTGACACCAATCAAATAATTTCTCGTGAAGTGTACGATTGGCTTGATAGTCAGGAGAATATGGGCAATTTCTATCTTTCCGCTTTGCGCGCCCTCTTTCTTCCGCGCGATAAGGGCTGTTCTCCTGAACAAGAAGCAATTTTACTGAAAGCATTGCGTTTTGCTCTTAACAGCGAGGGCAAAATAGTGCGCGATCCTGGCTATGAATCACCGGTTCAACTAGCGGAAGCGCTCAGCATCTTTGGCGCCTAAAAAGACGCCCACCGAGGAGGCGGGCGCTTATGGCACTTTGGTAATTGAACACTTCCTGGCTGGATAGAAGTGTTCTGCAAACATCGTAGGGTGAGTTTGTTGCATTTTCTTTGCAGCCAGAGGAACGGCCCGAAGTAATTTTCGGGCCGCCCTCTGTTTGTGTTTTAACTCGTTGGCTTCTATTGCTTGGAGTATCCCAGTGCTTGAGCGATGCCGAGATCGCGCATGGCCAGGTCGTATTTGCCCAGCAATCTGTATGCTGAGCCTCTGTCGTGATATACCGAGGCAAAGCGCGGGTCGATATCTATCGATTTCGTATAGCAAGTGACTGCTTGCGCATACTTAGACAGGTACATGTAGACGGAGCCGAGATTTCTCCAGGCGTCCTTATCTCCGGGAGACATTGCTGTCGCTTTGAGCAGATCGGCTTGCGCTTGCGGATATTTTTCGAGAGCCGCATAGCAGGCACCTCTGTTTACGTATGCTGCAGCGTACTTTGGATCGAGAGCCAGTGCTTTGGTGGCGTCAGCGATACCATAATCGTACTGCTCGCGGAACATATACAAGCAGGCGCGGGCAGAATAGAGCGGCGCGTACTTAGGATTGATGCTCAGTCCTCTTACGCAGTCCTGATACGCTTCATTTTCGCGTTTGAGAGCGATCAGGATTTTTACTCTGAATGCATACGGAGCCGGTGATTTAGGTTGCAACTCGACCATCGTATTGGCATCGCGTAGTGCGTCGTTGTAACGTGTCAAAAGGAAATAAAGATCGCCTCTAAGCCTGTAGGCTTCAATATTTTTAGGATTCTCTCTGATGCATTTGGTGAGCACGTCGAGGCATTTGTCCCACTGGCGTCTATCGGCGTAAATTTGCGCCAGAGGCAGATAGGAGTCGAGAAATTTGGGCGAAAGCTCTATTGCTTTCGTAAGATCATTGAGCGCCTTGTCGTTTTTCTGATTGAGAGTCAGTTGTCCGCGAACGAAGTAGGCGAGTCCCGAATCGGGATCGTTAGCGACAGCCGTCTGAGCGTCTTTCAGTGCTTGCGGCAACTGTTTCATTTTGGCAAAAGTAATCGCCCTCACGCAGTAAGCAAGGCTCTGCTTGGGATCCAAGGTAGTGCTCCGCCCTGCATTGACGATGGCTTGGCTGAAATTTTTGGTGCGATTCTCCAACTGTGCCTGGCGAGCATATGCAGAGGCTAGATTGGGATTCAGTTTCAATGCCAGCGCAATGTCCGCTCTGGCCTTGTCCCATTTTGACAAGAAAAGGTAGCAGCCGGCTCGCTCTGAGAGCAAATCAGCCCGATTCGGCTTCGCTTTCAGTGCCAGATTGAGTTGCGCCAGCGCCCCTTGATGGTCGCCTCTGCTCATCAGTTTTGCAGCCAATTCGGCAGCTGTTTGAGAAGGATTTTCATCGCCTGCCTGCAAAATTGTTGTGGTGGCATTGGAAGCTTGTAGTTGTTTCTCGTCGGCCAGAGCTTTTTCCAGTTCACCGGATTCTCTGTAGGCGCGGGCGCGGCCTATGAGTGCGTCACGGTTATCGGGGGCCTTTTCCAGACAGGTTGTGAAAGTTTCAATTGCAGAGTAATAGAGTTTGTCTTCGAGCTGTTTGCCGCCTTGTGTGAGCAGTTCTTCCACGGATTGCTCGGCTGAGGAGCCTCCCTCGGGCGTAGGTTGACTTTCGGCTATAGGAGGGTGTTGCGGCATCGATTGGGCGGCGATAAAACTGCCGCAGATTAGCGGTATCAGGATTGCACACGCGGCCGCTCTGAATGAGAAACGGGTGGAAATAGCCGGGATTTTAGAATCGATTTGCGAACGTACAACAGATGAACGGCTGGCAAATTTCATGCTGAGCTCCTTGGAAAATGCGCGTGCACTTTCCAGATAGGGGATGGACTCGAGGCGTGTGAGGGGGACTTTTGTTTGGGAGTGGCTTGCAATTCGATGCTGCCATCATAGGTGGTTGTCAAGAGAAGCCCCCTTAAATTCACCAAGCATTAACAACCTTTGAATTTGCATTTGTCTCTTCAGTACGAAAACCGAAGAGATTTCGTACTGATTGGGGGCGCTCAAACGCCCGAAAAGGTTATTTCTACGTTGCTCGAGCAAATAGTTGCGGCGTTTGAAAAATGCACGAAATGCTCTAAAGCCTCGCGGCATAAAGGTTCTGCCATCAGTACGAAAACTAGCGCGTTTTCGTACTGATGGTGCTGGATATTTCTGGTGTCGCCGCACCCAGGAATGATATGCCCCTCGTTCTTTGGACACAGAAGTGGCGTAGCTCGCTCTACGCCACTTTTTGTCCTTTAAGCTCAAAATCGGCCGGGCTAAGATAGTTTAGTGCGGAATGTAGCCTCCTTTTGTTGTAAAACACTTCGATGTATTCGAAGATCCGCATTGTTGCTTGTTCTCTAGTCTTAAAAACTTCACGCCAAACTAATTCAGCCTTCAGAGTCTTCCAGAAGCTTTCGGAGACAGCATTGTCCCAGCAGTTGGCTTTTCCACTCATGCTTTGAGGGCATACTCCCTTGAGGTTTTTCCGAAACTCCTCGCTTGCGTACTGGCTGCCTCTGTCAGAATGCACCAGCTTGGGATGTACACCTCTTCTCAAAACGCCCATTCTGTAGGCGCTTGCGACCAGGTCCGCGGTCATGTTCTTTTGCATTGACCATCCCACAATCATTCTTGAATGCAAATCAAGGAAAACTGTCAGGTAAAGCCATCCTTCGTGAGTTTCGATGTAAGTGATATCGCTTACCCAAACTTCGTTTGGCTTGCCTGGATTGAAATTTCGATTCAATACGTTTTCTGATATTGGCATTTTGTGCTTCGAATCTGTTGTTGATTTGTTAGCCCTAGTGCGTCTCGGAGCCAAGCCTTTCTCAAGCATGATCTTTTCAACAGTGCTTCTGCTTACACAGATGCCCCTGTTTTTCAGTTCTTTGAAGACTCTTCGAGATCCATACGTTTGCCGGCTCTCGATGAATATCCTGTAAATCTGCTGAGAAAGCCAGATTCGGTACTGCTGCCTCGCCGATGTTTCTCCCGCCTTCTTCCACTTGTTGAATCCTGAGCGGCATACGTCCAGGACTCTGCAAAGCTTCACAACGGCGTGATTAACTGATTCCGCGCGAATGAAGGCATACTTTACTGCGAGGCTTTCGCAAAGTATGCCGCGGCTTTTTTTAGGATCTCGACCTCTTCTTCGAGTTCCTTAATTCGCCGCTGCATTTTGATGTGTTCGTCTATTTCCGAGCTCCGTTCTAGTTTTTGCTCGTGTTCTTTGATCCAATTTCTGAGTTTCCACGTCGGCACATCAAGCTCCGACGCGACAGACTGCACGCTCCTGCCAGGGGCAGTCGCCAGTTTCACCGCGTTCTGCCTGAATTCGTAGTTGTACTGATTGGGTTTTGGTTTCTTCATGTCGCCTCCAAATTTTCCATTTACTGGCGAGTTTTGTCTAGAAATTTCTTTGTCCACTTTTGGAGGGGCTGTCCACCTTTGTTTTTTCGCAATATTTGCTACATTGTATAGTTGTATATTTAATCAAAGCCTACGTATTTTCCCCAATGACCTCGTAGAAGTACGATGCCAAAATACATCCACTTCCTCCCATAGAAATATCCGCTCTAATAGGGCTTCCCCACCTATGCGAGATTTTGAATCTCGTCACCCCAGGAGCTAGAAATGGTTGAAACTTTTGATCCGGCTCAGACCGGAAAAACCGGCGACCTAAAAGGAAAAGACAACAGCGTAATTGCTAACGTTGCAGACGGACAAGGCGAAGAGAATCTTGCTACTAAAGATCCTTCAGCGACGTTGTACGAGGCCACCAGACAAAGTGGTGAAGCGACTCAAGTTGCCGGTGCAAAGGCTCAGAACGGACAAGAAGCAGCTCAAGCGGAAGCATCGTCAGGCTATTCGACCGGCGACTACGTCCTGGGCGGCGCTCTGTTCGCAGCCGGAGCCATCGGTCAGAAATATGGCTTCAACAGACAAGCCTTAGCAATGGTGGGACGCGGGCTTGAAGTTGCGAAGACCGGATTGACCGGCGAAGTGCACCTTGCCCCTTATGCAAAATTCCTGTCTCGCAACAATGAAGTAGCAGACCCCAGCGCTCTGGCAAAAATGCACGGTTGGCTGCGACCGGGCGCCGACTCGATCCACGGCAATGGACAACTGTTTGTGCAGGCGGACAGAACAGTTGTTGCCACCAATGATTTATTGAAGCCGAATGTTTTCCATGCAGTCAACAAATATGGTGATGCCGCCAAGTTCACATCCTCAGAAGTGGGTGTACATTCTCTAGTCCAACTAGAAGGCAAAGGCGCTATCAAAGGATTTGCAGTCACACACGAAACACCGGTTCTGACCGAGCTCGCCAGCACCTCGATGCGTGACGGCAACCGATTTGCGCGCTTCATGAAAGACGGTGTAGTTCTGGAAGGTAAAGGCGTGTTTACTTCGGCAGAAATGGAAGAGGCAATCAGACAAGGGCATAAGCTGACTTCGTCTCTGTACGAGAGCGTGGTGAAGACCAAGAAACTGCAAGCGTAAGATTTGATTGAAGTGCAGCCAATAAGGCTATTCGACTGCCTTACTGGCATGTTGAGCATCATCCTTTTGCGAACAAAATCCTTATCTTTGAAGTTTTACTACTCTTTATAGTCTCTCTGCGTAAAAAACGAGAGGACTGTGGCGCCAGCAGGTGATGCCTGCGACACAGCCCTCCGGGAAGTCACCGCGTGGTGACGTTGGTCACATGCGCGTGCACCTCATCAGCCAGTGCGATGAGCTGTTCGTTCGTGGCGTCCAGCGCCTCGTCGAACATCTCAGCGAACACGCGGCTGACCAGGTTGCGCAT
>JAIETE010000337.1 GCA_019745505.1 Candidatus Obscuribacterales bacterium
GAAGTGTCCGCATTCGATGCAGAATTTGCGTTGACCGGCTTCTTTTCCGCAAGCCGGGCAGATTCTCGCTGATGCTGCCACTTGAGCGGCGGGAGCTGGTTGAGCTACTGCTGCCGGTTGAGCGTACTGAGCTGGTTCGGCATAAGCAACATGCTGCTCCTGAGCAGGTGCTGCGAAATTGTCCGGTACGAGGTCCTGGGCGATTGCCTGCGCTTGACCCAATCCGCGAGCGAAGCTCGGCACTCCGCCTTCCGGCATGTGAGGAGCAGGCGGTGCTCCCGGTGTCGGATGTGACGGGTTCGTTCCTTCCGGCGTGGCTTCTGCCGCTGGTGCAGCGCCGCGTCTTGAAACGTTGTGCAAGAGGTGGAGTCTGGCGATTTCTTCAATACCGCGCAGGTCAACCATCATCGGTTTGCATTCACCGAATTCGGCGTCACCGGCTGGAGACAAGAACACCAGTGCGTGCTGCTTTTCCATCCGCTTGATAGAGTCTGGATCGACCCGGGCTACTACTTGCTGCGAGTGGATCTTGTTCCATGAATTCGGGAAGATACCGAATCCTGTCGCAGCGTAGTGGTCGGCGATACCAGGTACGATAACGGCGTGCTTGCCGATTTCTTCGGAGAAGAATTTGGCTGTCGTTTCGTCAGCGTTGTGCAAGCAAACGCGTACTGCACTGTTGGAGAAGATGGTTTTCAGTTCGGACATACCGGACTGGCTGGAGTCGCCGGTAGCGCCCTTGGCGTTGGCGATCTGAGATACGTTCTGCAAGATAACCGTCAATCCGCCGTTGGCACCACGGACGATAGCTGACAATCGGCCGGCTATGTCGAGGTTCAATGTCTGGTATTCATCGAAGAACGCAAACAAGGGAAGAGCAGATTTCGTACCGTATCTGGTGTGCAAGGCTTGTTGCAGAGTGTAGACGAAGCATGATGCCAGCGATTCTGCGTCCGGTCCCATCGATGCCGGAGCACCGAAGATGAGCACCGTTGGGCGCATCATGGCGGCTTTGATGTCGATGTTCGACTTCTCAGTCACTCGCATGACTTGCTTGTTGTTGAACATTCTAAGACGTCCGCGAATGCCCTGGATGTTCTTATCCCAGTCACTGTCGGTACGGATGATGGACGACATTTTCTGAGTCAATTCGCTCAGCTCAGCCGTTTCCACTTCAGGATTAGACTTCAGTCTTCTCAACGATTCGACGATATTACGACGATTGTTGACGAGTTTCATCAAACCACGCGGGTTGCGCGGCAGGGCTGTGAATTCAGATGGCGAGCCGTTCTCGTCTTCGGCCGTAACTTGCACGGCGCCCCAGGCGAGAATTTGCGCCAGACCATGGATATAGCCGTGGTCACGTTCTGCCCAGTGCTGCTCTTCCGGAGGAAGCGAGTTGACGTCTTGCACGATTGCGGAAGCAAACACGATCGGATCGAGATCGAGCGGATTCCAGTGAACAGACTCGTCATCCAACGGGTTGAAGTACAGAGTGTCGAAGCCGGCGTGTTGCGCTTCGGGCAATACTGAATATTTGAAGCCTTCTTTCTTCTCGTCCAGGTTGGGATCGTTGGCTTTCGCTTCCAAGGCGATGATGACGCAGGGCTTAGCCATGAGCGCTTTCATGATAGACCGCATCAAGGTCGTTTTACCGGAACCGGATGGGGCTACGATGAACATATTTTTGTTGGGCAGGCGTCCCATCGGAATGGTGACGGGCAAGTGCGTTCTTGCCAGGAAGCCGAACGGGATAACGACTCCGTCGACATCCGTCCAACTGGAATTGGGATTCTTCTTGCCCAGGCGTCCATGACGGCGCAGGTTGGGCGGGCATACAAATGAACGCTCGTAATCGCGCGGGGTCATAAGACCGGACGGAGGATTGAACGTGCGGATCGTTTGCCAAGGGAAAAGTCTCTTCTTGTGCGCCGCAGCGATAATCAATGCGAGCAAAACAAGTGTGGGCAGCAAAATAGCGATTGATGTTGCATCCAGGAATCCGTGTCCGGACTTGTGTGCAACCGGCAAACCATGTCCGCGCTGCGAGGCTCCGGGAACACCTTCCATGCGCAGGTTTTTGCCTTGCACAGCCATACCGGCGGTGGGCGGGCTGCCGTTGGAAGTGCTGTTGAGATTGCCCGGCATGCCGCCATTGGCTCCGAGCATCTGAGCGCCAGGCTGCATAAGCGGATTTTGCCCCTGCATACCCTGCATCGGCATTGCCTGCATAGGCATTGGAGCGGGCATTTGCTGCGGGGCTTGCTGAATTCCTTGATTGATTAGATGTTGGCTTAAGTCTTGCCCGATTGGACGACCAGTCTGGGTTTGCTGAACAGGGTAGGCATTAGCCGCGCCGGGATTGCCGCCGTACATCGGCGCCGGCATCATCATCGGTTGGCCCGTCTGCATCGACGGATACGGAGAATAGGCCGGCATCGTCACCATTTGCGCGCGACGAGCATATTCTTTAGCGCTGATCACTTCACCGGTGTCGGTATCTTTGTACCGGGTGATGTGCCCCGTTTCGTCAATCTGTGCTTTAAAACCCATATTTGTTTTACTCTCTGTCCTTTTAAGCCGATTTTCGGCTGCTAGACGGCCATCTTGACCGATATATTAGATATTTCTGCTCAGAATTTCATTCGTGTTTCGCGCATAACGTGCGGTTTTCCGCACTGAATTGCCATTAAGCTTTTAATTTATGCCTTTAGCCACCCGCTCCCACTTCACTGATTCCGCAAATCTTCATGCCGTCCGGGGTCTGCTTGAGCAGATATTCGAACTTTACGTTTCGTTGCCTGGATGGCTGATCGGGCGGTGAGAGGATTTGTTCGCCTTCCACAGTGATGACAATGGAGCCATCGGTTTGATGGGCACCGGCAATCACTTTGGTGGCACGGAAGCTGCTCTTCATTCCGGAAGCGGCAATCTGTGATGCAACTTCCGGGGTCCAGACGCTCTGCCTGTAAGATTGAGCGCACTCAGGAGTCATGCAGGCGATAGCTTTTTCCTGGCTGTCGCTGGCGGAGCCTGAACTCAAGTCGAATGCGAATGGCAGCCATTTTTCGACAAGAGTCTGGGCAGTGACAGGGTCCGTCTTGATAGCCGGTTGAGCCATTGCCGCGGCTTGCGCCTTCTGCTGCAACTCGGTGGGAGCTGCTGCTTGAGCAGCGCCTGGTGCCATGGTGCGACCGCCTGTCACATCCGGATTGTCCATCCACGGCTGACGGGCGCGCTTGCGAGCCTGTGCGGGCTCGGGCGTCGGCATCAACAAAACGGTGAAAAACATGCCTGCCATCATGCCGGCAATCGCCACCATGATTAGTGTCAGCTTGTATTTTTCTCCTGCTTGATAGTCGAACATTGTCTTGAACCTGTTTTCTGTTTATTAGATCTTGAAAGTCTGCTGTTTACTGCGGTGTGAGCAGGTGCTCCGGCACGGTGTCAGGGTGATATCCCTGTCCGAGCAGGTGGCAAGCCCAGCGCGGATCGCCGCCGCACTTCTCCATCATCTTGGCGCGCATCGGCTGATCGTTGTTCGGCTCAGTCGTTGCTACCCAGTACATGAAACGCGGCACAACCAGTTTCACAACACCACGCGAGAGTTTGTGATAGACGAGGAATGCATCGGAATACTCACGGTTCTTACGGGTCAGGTGAGCAATCGCGGACATTTCTTGTGGAGTCAAACCGCAAGCATCGCGAATAAGATCGAAGTTGCTCGGGTCGTTGCCGAGGATGATCTTGATTGAACTGTTGGAAGCCAGAGTGCGTGCTCTGTCGTCTCGCAAAAGGTCGCCCAATTCTTGAGAGATGCCGATGAAGAGCAGACCTAAGTGTCGGCTGGTGCGGGAGGCATCTTCAACCAGAGTCTTGCCGCCTTCGTAGCGGAGCAGTCTCCACAACTCGTCTATGCAGAAAACGAAGCGGGAGGGTTGACCTTTTTTGATTTGCTCAGCTTTGTGCTGTTGAGCGCGGCGCAGAACGAAGTCGGAAACGAATAGCGTTACGACGGCTTCGAGAGTTTTATCGTGAGCCAGCTCGGAAGTATCGAAAACCATGATCTGCGCATCGAGCGGAAGCGAAGTCGGACCGTCGAACAATTTTCCGAAGATAGCTCCGCGGCAGTAAAGGCTCAAGCGGTTGGCCAGGTCTTCGCAGGTTTCGCGGCGCTTGGTGTTTTGAGTATTGATCGACTCAGTTTGCAGCCAGGCTACCAGATCGGACTCGATTGGAATGCGGCCTTGCTCTGCGGCCAGACGGTAAATCGACTGGATGCCTTGCATGAGCACCGGCTTTTCATCTTTGGTCAGAGCTTGTTCACCCTTCTCGCCAAGCATGACGGAGTGGAAGTTCAAAATCTTGATGATGTGCGATTCCGGCGGGTTGGCTGGATCGATGGGCTTTCCGTCGATGCCTTCCAGCGGGAGGTCATACAAGTTCAAGCAGACGGAACCATCCGGACCGAGCTTGATATACGCCGAGTCGTCATAGACTTCGGTGAGCATTTTGTATGAGCCGGAACGGTCAATAATGATCGACTTGGCGCCGGCAAGCGTTTTCATCTGAATGATCTGCTGGGCAACCATGGATTTACCTTCACCAGGTTGACCGAAGACGATGCAGAGGGCGTTTGGAAGTTTTTCGTTATAAGGATTCAAAAATACCGGTTCCAGAGTCTCTTTGGAGAAGCCCAACCAGTCGCCGTCTTCCGAGCCGAGTTTGGCGTGGACGAAGGGGAACGAATTGCGCACCGTAGGTGTTCTGGCGATTTTCCCGCGGCGGGTAACGTCGATACCCAGACCAGGCAAGCTGCCGACGAACAAGCTCTTTTGCTCGTGATAGCCGACGATGAAGCGAGCGCCGCGGCACTGAGCGCCGGCGGTTCTGACCAATTCAGTCGAGCGGTTCAGCTCGTCCAAAGTGTCGCCCATCATGGTGAAGTAGACGGCGTAATTGAACACTTCAACGTTGGTTGTATAGAGTTCGGAGCCGATATTGGCTGCTTCTTGCGCCTTTTCAGCTTCTTCCTGGTTGGGAGCGGAACGCTGTCCCATGATGCCTTGATAGGTGTTGGCGTGAGCCTGGGCTTGTTTGCGTTGCAGTTGTTTTCTGAAAACTTCTTTGTCCAGCTTGTGAGCGTAGATGTTCAGTCTCCAGTTGCAGTTCAAGCGCAGCAGCGGCTGCAGCCAGAGTGGACCGGTGCGCTCAGGCAAGCGATTCATATAGAGAGTACGGACATAGCGACCCGGTTCTTCGTTGTGATTGTCGGCGTCTACTTCTGTGTAATCATCAATGACTACATAGTCCGGCTTGCTGAAATCGTATCGCGATTCGACCAATTGTTCTCTGATCGAAGCGGGCTCCATATCAGGGAAAACGCGGCGCAGACCGGAAGGAAGCGGCTTGGTCTTGGGGCGTTGCGGAAGCGGCAAGAACTCTTCTTGATCTTGACCGAATTTCGGATTGAGCTCTTTGTAGAGCATGTGGAAGTATTCGACTGCTCCAATCGGGCGAGCGCTCATACCGCAATTGCCCAATTGTCCCGCATAACCGAAAGCGCGCTGAATGAGAGTGGTGACGTTCTTGAAGTGAGCGCCTACTGTCTGGCGAGCGGCCTGGTTGGTGAAGACATCGAGCACGCGGCGGACAGTGGAGTCGACCATGTTCTCTTTGGCTGGCTTTTCGCGGGGCGGTCTGTAGCAGAAAGTGACAAAGAACTTGAGCTCAGGCACAAAGTTTTTGGAAAGAAGAAACGCTTCATCGTTTTCGACAACTCGTGCGACATACTTGAGGAAATCATCGTTTACGACCTCTACAGGATGTTTGGCGAAATAATCACGCTTGCTGATGTTGTGGCAAACGACCGTCAGTTGAACGGAAGTGTCGATACCGTTCAGGAAGCCTGTGAAGTGATTCATCAGACTGACAAGACGGATTTCGTCGAAACCGCTCACGTGCACGCCGTCTACTTCGAAGCAGCAGCGGTAGCTGCCGTCCTTGAGAACGATAACGCCAAGACCGGAATCGTCATCATGAAACAGGTCCCAGATTGGCACGAGACCAGCCGCCGATGGATGTGCTCTCGGCACTGCCAGGGCGGGAAGTTTGGATTGAGCTTCTTGGCTCAAGCCACCTTCTGCTTTCGAGTTTCTTTTGAAGAGATTCAAAAGTCCGTTTTCTTTGCTGTATGAGCGGGTGATTGTCGATACCATGGTGATTTACTCACAAAAATCGATAAGGTCTTCGTCTACCAAAAAGCGGACCGGATTTGGGTCCGGACCAGGAATGTACACTTGCGATGATACGTAATGATTGAGAACTGTTTCCCAGTAGCCGCTTGAATGATTGAGTGTAAACAAGCAGTAGATGGGACCAAAGGCGCCGATGATGAGGGAGATGTGGAGCCTTATGTCTTGCGTGCCGACCATGATCGGATTCATCCAGGAATAGAGCTGGGTGGAAACGATTAGTCCGGCAAGAAGCGCTATCAGCTGATCGTAGCGTAAGCCGAACAGCTTAGGGGCGTCTTCTAAATTGAGTGGTGTGATGTCTTCCATTTCTTTCTTCTTCTATCTCTTTCTCTGTCTGTCTTAGATTGGATTCTGTCCTGTTATGTCTTTTACGATGATTTGAGCTCGTGGGTTTGATTTGGCATTGGTCCGAGCAGTTCGTCGAGGTTTATCGGTTTTGGGAAGAAGATTGCTTCGACGTATTCGGGAGGCAGTTGGACTGGTTTTGAATTGCCGTTGATTGCCTCTTGTCTCTGGTGATCGACTAGCGATTTCGGCAATTGCGACTTGCGGTCGACCTGGTTGTAGTGCCTGACTGCACCGTGAAAGTCTCCCAGGAGTCTGCAGATTTCGCCCATGATGTACTGGTATCTGCTGCGGTTGGCGGTCAAATTCTCGTCTGCCAGTGCGGCTTCCAGTTCTTGTCCGGCAAGCTCGAGCCATTTCTCGCAAGGCTCGCCGGCTTCGCGTGCGCACCAGGAGCCGTTGAGCGCGAAGAGCGCGCGGTCCAGGTGGTGAGCGCCGATTTTGCGACCGGTAAGAACAGCGTGCGCAAATTTCTTGGAGAATGCGACTTCAGCCGGTGCTACAGCCATGAAGGGAATCAGCGAATCTTCCACGAACGAGCTGTACCAGTTGGTGTACAGGCATGCCGGGCACATGGCGATCAGTGCGGCACGCACAGAGGGATGTGGAAGAATGCGATGCAAGTCGGTTTCGACCGGTGTGTCCTTCGTCATGTTTGGCGTGTGAGCCAGCATGTCGGTGGCGAAAACTACTTCGCATTCAGGGCATTGCACTGATACGGTCTGGAGAATGAAGTTTTCGAATTGTTTGTAGATGTCTTGCATTGCGAATTTGCCGGGGTGCAGCTGTTCCAATCTGGATATACATTAAGACTTTCTCCACCCCGGGTAAATCAGGGTTTCTCCCACGTTGGTGGGGTAATTCCCATGGTTGGCAACGCGGATCATGGGAGAACTACGAAACAGTAATTAATTCTTGCCTGAGACGACGAAAACGCTCGTCTTTCGATGAGTTCGCAGAGACAAAAAGTGTCAGGTGAAAACACTTCGAGAGCAGCATGAGCGATCGATAAAATGCGCGGAGCGAATCACTATATTCGCGAGATCCCGCATTAATTCTTGCATCCGTCTCCACAGCAGTCCTGCGCCAGTGGCTTGCCGCCTGAGCATGAAGCTATCGATTCGGCATCGCGATGCTTCTAGAGACTATACGCGTCCGCCGGGATTGCCGCCACCCATGCGCGGGTAGCCATCCACTCCGCCTTGCTGCGTGCGCTGAGCGAAACGCTGCTGGGCGAGCTTATCGACGACGTTTCTATTGTTTTGATTGATCTGAGCCTGGCTCATGCCGCTGCCGATAGGAGGCGTTCTGCGGAATTCAGGGTGGTCGCTGATCGAGCGGACGTATTGCGGAGTCGGATAGCCGCCGCCTGCGCCTGCACCGGTATCGCCACCGTGGTCGATAATCATCTCGGAGATATGAATATCGTGAGCGGAGATTTGGTTAGGCTTCCAACCAGCGTCGATCATCGTTTGAACGACTTGAACGGACTTCATACCGAAGCTGCCGGTGTCACTGCCGAGCGCGCGTGCAGTCAAGGCTGCAGTCACCATGGCTTGTCTGTCACCGCCGGAGGCATTGTAGATTTGCGATGCGCCCGCAACGATGTTGGGATCGCGTCTTTGCGCGTCGGTGAAACCTGACTGCTGCATCTCAACGAAGATATCGACGCCGGGAGGCAGAGCAGCTGGAGCCGATTGTGCTACGGAAGATACTGCTTGCTGCATAGCGCCGCTGTTATCTCCGCCACCATTGTGCAGAACTTCTACGGTCGCATCAGATTGAATTACTTGCGGTCCGTTGTTGCCGGATTCAGTAACGCGACCGATGCGGACGTCGGAAGCTCCTTGGGTCTCTCCGTTGACGGACATGCTGATGTTCTGTCCATTGACGTTGCCTTGCTGATGGCGCAGCTTGACGTTGACGACATTAACCGTGTTGGTCGGTACTCGAGGAATCAAGCCCTGGTTGATTACCGGCGGCAGAGCAGAGTTTTGCTGTTGAACGATCGCTTCGGCCTCGAAGTTCACGACTTGATTGCCGGCTTGCGGGTTGACGATATTTACTTGCGTTTCGGTTCTGCCTTGCATCGACTCGGCATTCAGGCTCGGAACGGCACCGTTGGCTACGCCGCGCGACTGTCCTTGCCCGACCCGGTAAGTGAGATTCTGAGTGGTGTTGGTGCGTTGTGGCGGCACATTGAACGAACCACTGAATTGAGCTCCGCCCATTCCTCCACCACCGCCGTCGGTAGGAGGGGGAAGATCTACGACACGGCTGTAGCCGCCACCGTTGTCTCCGCCGCCGCCACCACCATTCATGATACTGCCCGATACTTGGGTGGTTACGGTCGAGCCGCCGCCGCCGAACATTCTGCTCTTCAGCATTTCTTCGTCGTAGGCTTGTCTCATCGGATTTTGGACGTTGGGATCTCTGGCGTAAGATGCGCCTCTGATGGCTACGGCATTGACGAAATTCGGATTCTTCAGTGTCGCTTCCGGGCTTGCGTCGAACTGTTGGATGGTTGCGCAAGCATCCACGATCGCCGGTGAGAGTCTGCCGGTCAAACCGCCGGCCATAGCTGCTCTTTCTTCGTTTGTCGTATCCGGTGTGGCACGCTCGTCGACTACACCCTTCATGTAGTTGGCGATACCCTTGGCGGCGATCGGACGCTGCCATACAGGGATGTTTGTACCGAGAACTCTGGCCATCGCGGCTCTGTTGTATGGATCGATACCCATGTTGGCTTGGACCAAGGCGTCCGTTGCGGGCCAACGAGCTGTACCGAAACCTGATTCGGGAGATGTATTGTCGGTCAGTGTGTGCATCATCCACGCTTGTTTTTCGGGAGTCATATCGCCGAAACGTGTGCGCAGGTGCTCAGTGAATGCGTTGGCGCCTGTTTCGTCGCCGGTCACGTAGGCTTGCGCACCGCTGACTGCTTCCGAGAACATCGCTTGTTGGAATTGACGCTTGGCGCGATATGTTTCTCTCCAGCTCGAGCCCTTGTATTGCAACCAGTTGCCGGCCACTCTGTCGGCAAAGCCTTTGGGCTGGTCGGCACCGGAGTCGATTGCCGATTGACGTGCGGCATCGAAAGCTTCGGCATCGTCGGTCATAGTTTGCGCATAACCGGCTGAAGCGATTTGCATAGCTTTTTGTTCTTGCGTCGCATTGGCGCCGAAACGCACGTGAGCGACACCTCTTGGTGAACCAACGATAGTCGCTTGACCGTCAGGCGATTTACCCATGGATACGCCGTCGTAAGTACGGATCAACTTAGCCATGATGTTCGGAGCGACACCGCCATAACCGGAGTGGTCGAATGCGGTGAAGGGGTCGACCTTAGAAGGACCGGCAATATCTTGCAAAGCTTCCGGCACATTCATGGTGGTGACGTCAGGGTTGCCTTGCGTGGCAGCCGCTGCTGTAGATTGTCCGAGATTGGCAGCGGCACCGCTGATCGGTGCGGCCGTTTGCTGCCCCATGGTTCCGGCTTGTCTGCTGGGCGGAACGACTTGGGCGATCTGTTGGGTCACTGGTGTGCGTCCACCTGCATTAACAGGTGCTTGAGTCACACGCAGGTTGATGCCTTGTCCGTTGACACCTTGACCGAGTGAAACAACTTGCTCGTGTTCTTGCGTTCCGGTCACTTGCTCACCGGGAGCGCCTTGCAGAGTTTCACTGGTTTTGTTGTTGAGATTCTGACCTTGGTTGGCGCCTGCAGTAGCAGCATCAGTTCTGGGCGGTGTGAGCGGCGGAACGACAGGACCGACACCGGCTGTTTGTTGACCAGGAACCTTTCCGGTCTGGTCTTTGGCATCGGTGGTCAGTTTGGAATCGCCGGGTTTGTTGGTGACGCCTTTCTTGTCGTCGGTCTGATTGACACGCAAGTGAGTGTCTCTTTGAGCACCGACAGTACCTTCTTGAGTTTCGTTCTTCTGTTCGGCTTCTACTTGGTTGACGCCTTTTTCAGCGCCGGTGCCGTCGCCCTTTTCGGTAACTTTGAGCGGTCTGCCGTCAGGACCGACTGCATTAAGAGGAGGAACTACGCCATCGCCTTTTTTGGCGCCCGGAAGTCCGCTTGCCGGGGGCAAGACAGGAACAGCCTGTTCATTTTTCTTCTCTTCGGACTTGCCTTTGGCATCGCCGGCATTTGTCTTGTCTTGAACTTGAAGCTTGGCTCCCTTGTCGCCGAGTTGAGCAGCTGCAGCCTTAGCCTTTTCAGCCTCTTCTTTCTCTTTCTCGGTCATCGGCTTTTGACCAACTTGCTGTTGCTGTTGGTTGGGGTCTTTATTGCCGCTCGTGTCCAGACCAAACATTGCCGCCATCTCGTTGGCACGATCTCTGGCAGCTTGCTCGGCTGAGGTTGAACCGGTTTGATTTTTCTTTTGAGCGTCGGACGCTTGAGCACCAGCCAGAACCGCGCCGACACCTGCGGCTGCCAAACCACCCTTGACGCCGTTTTTCAGACCTTCAGCCATGCCGTCCTTTTTAGTCGGCGGTACTGCAGTGGTCGTGCCATCGGCTCCGGTGACGGCTTTGGCTTGCTCAGGCATACCTTGCCCTTGCATCTTTTTCTTCTTCTCGTCCTCTTCCTGTTTCTTTCTGTCAGCTTCGGAAAGAGGCTTGAGATTTTGACCGTTCGGGTTTTGCTCTTGCTTGTTCTTGTCTTTATCGCCGGGCTTGTTGCCATTGTTCAAATCGCCTTTGGCGGCGTTTTGAATCTTATTGAATGCTTCCGGATCTTGCGGAGCATGCGGCAAGCCGTTCATTTTGACGGATTGGGTTTGTTGCGGACCACGAGCGCCGCCGTCCTGCAAACTGCCGCGCCATTTGGCGAATCTGTCCATGAGGTCGCCGCCCTTGTTGGCGAGCGCCTTGCCCATACCGAGCAATCCACCGGTGATAAGACCAGCTGAAACGAAATCGGACATCGGGCTGATTTGTGCACGAGCGAGGAAGGACGGCACCTGAATCATCAGCTGCAGAACACCGACCGCCATGATGATCTTGCCCCAGGGGTTGAAGTCGGAGAAGAGGATGATGACCATGATCTTCAGCAAGCCGACCCAGACGAATGTCCAGAGGCTGACTTCAACGAAGGACTTAACATAACCAGTGGCCACATTTTCCGTGTCAGGTGTTGCGAAGAACACCAGGAAGATTGGACCAAACATATATTGAGCGGTGAGCAGCGCAGTTTGGATGGCTTTCAAAACCAATATGTAGATGAGCTGCGCAATCAGGATGCCACCGATAATCAAGTAGATTACGAGACCGGCAAAAGCAACGATTTCACCGACCAAGCCGAGCGCCAGACCGCCGGCCGCACCGCCGACGATAGGGGCAAAAGCATGAGCGAGAAGCCCGGCGCCTGCCATCAAACCGCCTTTGACAGCGGAAGCCATGGCGGCATCCAGACGCATAATGTCGTCTGCCGAATTGAAATAGATCGCCTGAATCATTTCATTGGTGATTTGAATGATGAAGGCATAAATAGTTGGCCACGCCAGCAAGAGACCTGCTGTAAAAATCAATCGACCGACAGAACCCATAAGTCCGCCGCCGCCGCGCCAGGACGCTTCTGCCCAGAATTTCCAAATGCACAAGATGAAGAGAAGCAAGAGCAAGTCGACGGCGATACCGTACATCACGTCTGCAGCAGCGCGGATGTAGGGAGAGATGTCGTCAGCTTGTCCGGCACCAGGTCCGTTTTGAATACCATTGACGGCGATGTTCGGGTTCAAAACAAAGGTGCGCAGAAATGCAGTAAGGAAGCGGACCGTATCGGCCACCCAGCCGTTGATCCACTCTGAAATCCACTTACCAATGAGTTGGCCGATGTTCTGGAAAAGGTTGCCGATGATGTCATCGCCCCAGAACTTCTTCATCCCCATGTAGGTTTCGTTGATGTAACCGAGCTCGCCGGTTCCCAGAAGAGTATTGGTGACGTTTTGAATGACGCCTGTTGTGTTGTTGGTCGCTGCCGTGTAGACGAGCGGCACTTCGCCTGGCGCATCGGCATAAGCACCGGGAACGGTGTTCTGCGTTTGTTGAGCGCCGGGAGAGAGGTTGCCTACACCTGGGTCGACAGGCAAGCTGTCGGACAGTGTGGGCTCTTTGGTTTGGGCAAATGCAGCCCCAGCAAAGAACATAGGCGCCAGCGTCAAGAACAACGCGAATAGCGCCTGTATTGTTTGTCTTCGGAGTTGTTTGCCTTTATTCACGGGGTGAATTCTCTTTGTCATTTAGAACCATGGCTAGTCGGCGTGGGTGCGTGCCTTCTTGGCGATGGTCAAATATTATGATTAATGCAAGACCCTGTCATTGGGGAAATTCCCATCCGGGACAAAAGGCCGGTATCTTGGCGATACCGGCCCTTCAGACCTTTCAGATGATTCCGACTAATTGCTTTTTTGTCGGTTCAATTTCTGTCCAGGAGAAGTCCGGCGAGCAATGCCGAATTCTCTGTAGTTTTTCCTATCTAGTTTTTTCTAGTTGGACTTTGCGATTCAACTCTTTGGTGAATCTTGGTTGCAGGTGCTTTTTAGAGACCGCCGCCGAGACCGCCGAAGTTGTTGATAGCGAAGGTACCGATCAAGTGAACCGCTGTCGGTCCGCCGAATCCGATGCCCAAGCCCTTAGCTACGTTCATTGCGGATTCACCGCCGTCACGTTGACCGAAGGCGATCTTCATTCCAGCCATCGAGGATGGAACTGTGGACAGAGCTGTAACTACGCGGGAAATGTCGCGAGCGGTGTCATATCCAAAGTCTGCCAATTGACCGACTTCGTTGGATTGCCCGTAACGGGGGTCGACCGGAGCTCCAACCAAGCCCTGAGCATGAGCTGCTTGGTCGTATACACCAATAGCCATAAGGACCAGTTGAGGAGCCAGGAGGAAGCCCACGCGAGAGGCAACTTTGAAGTGACGGGAAGAAGCTACTTTCTTCGCCAGTGATTTGATAGTGGTTGCCATTGAATTACCCTCCATTAGGTTTTTCGTATGAGATGTGTGTTGACCGTGGCGTCTGATTTAATGCTTTGTTGATTTGTACAGGACTCGACCGTATACATTGCCGGTCACGCTGGTGCTAGCACCGCTGCCCGTAGGCGCTGTCGATCCGGCGGTATAGCCGAAGTTGTTGCCGTAGCTCTGAATCGGAGATCCAGGCTTGGCGGCTAAGCCAGTCGCACGCGGAATGCGGCGAGCGGCAACTGCAGTGGATGCGCGTCGGGCGTTGATTTTGCCGGACACACCTGTGCTGGTTGAAGCCGGAGCAATCGACTTCGGTTGGGCTTTGGCCGCTTGCGGAGGCAAGGATGCCACTACAGGCGGAACATTCGGGTTGAGTGGTTGACCGAATTGACCTTTGTTCGCTACTGGAGCGAATGGATTCAAGAAAGGAACTGCATTTGTCCAGCTCGGCGAGGCGGCTACTGTCGTGTTAGCAATAGGTGCTACACTCGGTGCCCTGCGTACCGGGCGGGCGGCCAGCATTGTCGGGTCGAGTCCTAGAGCGGACATGCCCTTGGGTGCAGAGCCATGAGTTACAGAATGAGGATTGGCTGCCGGTTGACCATAACCTGCCGGCATTCTTGACTCTTCAATCTTGTAGATGTTCGGAGCATATTTGAATCTGGCGCCTTGAGCTTCCGCGGCTTGGAATGTGCTCGAAGCGGCGATGATTGCGATTGTGGTTGAGAGGATTGCAAATTTGGCGTTCATCGTAATCACCTTGGGTTAAAACCGAAATCCGTTGCGTAGTGCGTAATTGCCGAGTCCGAATCCCATCATTCCGCCGGAGTAGAGCATCGCGGGGCTTCTCATCAGGGACATCGTGTAGGCTCCGGCGCCGAATGCGGCCAAGCCGGTAAGTGTGTGGCTCAAGCCGGTGCGTGCGATACCTTTGACAGGTGCTTTTTTGACCTTGCCGGCGAGAGTTTGGTTTTGGGCTGGGAAGGAATTTTGTCCATTTTGTCCCGGTTGCTGCCAGGCGGACACGCCCATTTGTTGCTGCTGTTGAGCGAGCTGTTGGCTGAATTGTTGACCGGCTTGATTTTGAGCTTGCGGAAGGAGCTGACCAGGTGCGTACTGGTCCATCTGTGCTCCGTTCATCGGCTGGAATTGTGCCGGATTCACTTGTTGACTGAGATCTTCGCGGCCCATAAGAGCGTTGAATGCATCTTGTCTGTTGTTACGAGCGTTTATATCGTATCCACCCATCTGTCTTGCTTGTGCTTGGGATTGCGAGAGCTGTTGAGCTGCTTGCGAATCCATCGGCACCACTTCCGGTGGCAGGAGTGATTCTTGATCTGCTCCCAGCCCGCTCATTTGAGAGAGCTGTTCCATTTGACCGGCTTGCAAACCTTGAGCCATTACCGGTGAGGTTGAGAGTCCGACAACCGAAACGATGGTCAAGGAAAGTGCGAGCTTGGTAGCTGCTTCCTTGGCAATCTGTCTGGCGGTGTCGATGGCTTTCATTTTCTTAGTTCGGTCTTATGGAGTGGGAGACTGTGCGGTCAGCAAACCAATCGGTTGCTTGATGTGCTCATAGTAGGCAATTGCCGGGGGTTTTGAAATCGGGGGATTTCCCACCACCATGGGAAGATCCCCCCCTTTTTCCAGCCATGGGCTAGAAATTTGTCTCGATTGCTGTTGGCAATTGGTGTTGACCAGTTTTTTGATAGTTGATATTGGCTGGATCGAAGATGGTGTAGGGATAGCCAAAATCAGTGGTCTTCGAGCTGTAGAGCGGCATACGGCGGAAGCCTTGACCGAATTCAGTCGATTGCCATGCATTCAGTGCCCCGATTCCGTTCATACGGGTGGCAGATGTGCCGTAGTCGAGGAGGGTAGATCCTGTTGGGATTTTGCAATCTCCGACTTTGAAGCGCTGACCGCCGCCCAATTCAATGGCGCTGGTTCTCAAACTGTCATTGGTTCCGGCTGGTCCCTTGTTGTAGCCGTTGCCTGTAGGCACGCCGTAGGGCATACCCCAGCCGGCAAGAGAGCCGAACTCTGTGATGATGTCTTGAGTTGGTCCGCCGCCTCCAAGTACGGATTGGTTTTCGCGGATACCCCACTGGTGGGTTTCTTGTCCGCCGCGGCGAATCTTATTGATTGTGGTGTTGTATCCACCGGTTCCAGGTAGTCCGCCGGTCGGAATGATATTCATCTGATCGGCTGGATTAATGAATCCTGCAGGCGCCGTCATCGAGCCGGGATCAGCACCGGGTGTGGATGGCGACTTCGGTATAAATGGAGTCAATGCCGGTCCAAGAACGCCAGGGGGCATTTCGACGGGCGGTCCAAATGGAAGCGGAACGCCGGAAGACCCTTGGTCGATTTGGTTGGCGGGAATTGCCGGTACCCACGGAAGTAATTCCGGCGCATTCAAGTGACCCGGGGTCACTGGCGCTGAAGTCGGTCCGTCGCCGACTGCCGGCGGCTGACCTTCAGGTGGGCAGACAAAGGGAGGCGAAGGAATCGCTCCCGGGATGAGCGGCGTACGTAGCGTCGTCGTTCCCTGTGCAAACACAGGAACATTCAGTGAGCACAGCGCGGCTGCTGCGATTACTGCT
>JAIETE010000050.1 GCA_019745505.1 Candidatus Obscuribacterales bacterium
GAAAGCTCTGGCAAAAGATCCAAACGAGCGCTGGCAATCTGCAGAACAAATGAATGTCGCAATTAAGGTTGCACAAAAGAAATTGGGCATAGCCTGAAGCGAAGCATTATCTAGTCAATTTACACAACTGTCAGGAACCAGCTCACATTTGATACGTCATCCCGGTATCAAAGAAATTGAGACAAACCTCGGTGTAGAGAAGCCGAGACGATTCAAGAAATTGAAGAAAACCGAAGGAAACCGAAGATATAATCGGAAGCTCCTACCAAGAAGTTTCCGGTTCTTCAAGGCAGCCGGGGCAATCAGCTCCGGCTGCTTGCATAACCGTCTCCGTTGAGTGGCCAGCGTAATGCGAGAGAACGAGCTTTAAACATTTAGGAACCACTTTTTCTACGGTATGTCTTACATATGGAATCCCTTGGAGGTGAGCATAATGCCAGGAAGCAAATACACAGACAAACAAGAGCGTCAAGCAAAGCATATCGAAGAGAGTTATGAAGACAAAGGTGTGAGCGAAAAAGAAGCTAAGAGCAGAGCCTGGGCAACTGTCAATAAACAAGACGGTGGCGGCAAAAAAGGCAAGAGTGCAGGAGAAAAAAGGAAAGCCACATCCAGCAAGTCGACATCTGGAAAAAAGCGGTCTAGTGCCACGAAGTCATCCACGAGCAAAAAGAAAGCAGCCGCAGGAAGAAAGGGTGGAAAAGCCAGGGCGGGAAAAACCAGGGCTAGAAAAGCTGCCTAGCCTGGTGTCTGATTGACGACGGCAGACAACAATTGCCGCCGAGTCGACGCCAATTCCGGCGGTGAGACAATTGCGGCGCATTTTGCGCATGAGAAGGGAAACTCTTGCTCCGTAATTACAGTCACGGCTAGCGGCGAGCAGACCGGTCATCTTTTGGCGAAGTTACGGGGTTAAGAACATTTACAGTGTCACTCTGAACAGCTTCGCCGCTCGAATAACCTGTGGTTCTGTCTCCAGTTGATCTTGGCCAAACTATTACTAACGCCATAACCACGACAAAGGCAATTGCCAAAAAGGTTATGCCGACGGGGGCTCGACTATCACTTGCAACTTTCATTAGCGTTATTCCTCTTGCTTCCTAGTTGCTGGTTTCGACAGCCACGAAGGATTATGGTTCCTAAAACCTCGTATCCTTTTCACGGACATCACCGATCTAGAAACTAAGGCCGACCAGGTCCGCGTCTTTCCTGCTCTACTTTCGCAAGGGCTTCCTCTTTAGATTGCTCGGAGCGATCGATAGACTTATCGTCCGGATCTCGATGTTCTGGTTTTACTTTATTAGTGAAGCGAGTCGGACGACTGTCTGCCTTCTCCTTAGCGCGCTCGGCATTTTGAGCACCTTCAAACTCTTCGACTTCTTTCATTGGCAGTTCTCCTTCTCTCAGTGAACCTCGTGCGGTCGCACATGGTGTCTTATGTAGAGACAGGATGGTTAGCCGATGGTTCCATTGATGGAGTCGAATAGAGAATCGCCGGTTACATCAGGTTATTCGACTAAAAAAAAGAGGAGTGCAATGCACTCCTTCCTTTCCTCCCTGGGGTCGGGATAAACCTGTAAATTTATACAGCCATCTGATCGTCTGTTGTCCAACTCTTCAGCGTAACTACGTTTTCGCAATGTTCGAAAATTGAGGGAACGCTTTCGTCGAAGTCTTCAGACTGCCTTACGTCCGACGAATCTTCGCGATACGGATAGAAATTCGGCAGCGTAGATGTGGCATCAATTTTTTCAAACCAGTACTTTCTTTTCATGACCGTTTCTTGTTCCTCCAATACTAGTATCGCAAATGCAGACGCCGTATAAAAACCTACAATGGGTGATACCTCATCTGGTGGCTAAGAATAAAATCTCGCATGACAGGCGCCAGCCTCGTTCCAAGCCAAAATTGAGCGCAAAAACCGATGGCTTAAATTCGTCACTGTTGACTTCCCACAAAAGAAGGGCTCGACCATTCTTCCAATGGTCTATACTAAGCAGAACTGGGGTTTTCGATGTTTTTGCGCTTCATACCTATTGTGGGAGTTGTCGTCTGTGGTGCCACTGCAGTGCCGTGCCACGCAGAATCTAACGCGGTAGGCTCGGTGTCTGTTTCGCGAGCCCCTTCGTCAATGGCTAAAGCCGCTACGTCCGTAGGAGCTTCCGCTACCGCTCTAGCTCCTGCCTCTAGGTCCGTGGCTCAAGCATCTACGGCTGCCTCCCCGACCTCTTCACAGCCTAAAAACTCTGAGCCGGGTCCTGCTTCCGAAGAAGAAGGGGACGAACCTGGAGCCGAGGCTCCACATTCGAGGACGCCCCATGCGCCTGGTATTCAATCGAGGATTGAAGCGAAACATGCCCGCGACTTCAACCAGCCAATCAAGGGGTTTCACCCTATTAGAAGAATGTTGCGTCCAGTATGGAGACTAAGGCAAGAAGCAAAAGAACTAGACCAAGACCTGGTCAACCTTCAGAAGCCCATGTCTAAATTAGAACCGGCATTCAACAGCCTAGAGGGGCAAATGAGCGGCTTGCAAGGCGAGCTGAAAACCATGGGCGGCGAACTTGGTTCGGTTAACAGCAATTTGCACCGGCTCACTCATGATCTTTCAGGCTTGAAAGAGCTTTCTCCCGAACTTAAGAGCATGAATGGTCAGCTGCAAGGTCTCAGCGGGCTGCGCGGAGATTTGCGCGACATTAAGGGCGTTCGTGACGACATTCGCGAAGCGACTTCGCACATGCATAAATTACACGGGCCTCTATCGGACATCAGAGAGCCCCTAACATCGGTAACCAAGCCACTTGCCACGGTTGAAAGCCAGCTGAATACGGTCAATGGAAAAGTGGTGCACGTACACAAAGAACTCGTTCAGATGGAGTCGCAAATCGGCGAGCTGATTACTCAAATGAAAGAGTTGCGCGATCCGATGAATGGTGTTTCATCTCCGCTGACTGATGTGCGAGGGCAGCTTGATTCATTGAATAAGCTGCTCACTATTATTCTCTTTACCGTCGCCGCTGTGGCTTTTGGTGTGTTCGCGTTCGGTATTCTCGCAATCGCGGTTGCCTTCAAGTTGCGCGGCAAGATTGGCAGTTTGCTTCCAGACAAAAGAAAAGATTAGCTTACAAAAAATATCGCCGTGGCAGGAACTTATAGGCGTTTACAACGTTCTAAATGTGATATCCGGGAAAATCGATTGTCGCGGCCGAAGATGCGACAGCTACAGAGTGTTCATCAATTCCCAAGCAGCAGAGGTAGCTGCGCCATAGGGTATATGTTCCCACGCTGTTCACAATTCCCGGATAAAGTACCTGTGGGGGACTTCGGGAGTTTTATGGAAAAGCCTGTCTTGTTAGCCGTAGACGATAATCCCGTCAATCAGAAGGTCGTAAGTGTTCTAGCCGAGCGCTACGGCTATGAGGTGGTCGTCGTGAGGTCCGGACATGAAGCGTTGGAAGCTTTGAAAAAGCGTGAGACGCCCTTCGATGCAATTCTAATGGACCTGAACATGCCGGTGATGGATGGTCTCGAGTGCACCAGGCAGATACGCGAATTCGAGAAAGAGAAAAATCACAACACACCCATCATCGGACTCTCGGCACACTCTTCAGAAAGCCAGAGCAGAGAGTGTTTGGCCGGTGGAATGGACGACTATCTTTCCAAGCCTTTCGATACTGTCCACTTCCAAAACACCCTGGCGCACTGGACGACTGTTTCGGCGCGACATAAATTGAGAGTGGTCACCAGCAAAGAAGACAGGGAAAGCGCCAGCGCTTGACCTACTTAAGCAGGCGACACTAGACTAAATTACCCTCTACTCTTTTGCGACGTTTTCTTGTCGCCAGCGCAGGATTTTTTTCAACGATTGCAGACTGAATTTTCCTGGCGAGGTCCAAGCCTTCCTGGACTTCTTTGCTCTTAGCACCGTAAAACATACGTCTGTATGCAATCGCATCTGTTACCGCATCATACGCTTCAACAATGCGGTCAGCATGCAAATGCTGGGCGGCAAGATGATATGCCGCATCACCTCTAGCTTTTGCAGAAGGTTCGGACAAAATTGAATTGTTCATATGCTCAAACTCCTAAGACATTTCAATGTCACTGAAATGCGTTCTGAATACTTTGCTATGAACGCTGACTTCTAAAAGAGTTTGATTTTTGCGTGCAAGGTAGCTTGCGTATTGAAAACAAATTTCGAATCTGGTGCTTTTGAAGCAAAGTGTGTCTTTCTCGGATACAGCCCAGTATTCCGAATCGCGAAAAATTTTGACGGGATCTTGAATCATTGACTCTCCTCACTCGAGTGGCATGGAGAGTTGTCAGTTCTTCATTGATCTTAGTTTGCCGGATCTATATGCAATACGCATCCCTCACTTGAGGGGAACAAATCAATCAAGCCTGCAACCGCAAACCACATCGAGAAAATCAGATGTAAATAAAAGACTTATTTCCTTATCATTTGATGGAGCGAGTACGATGACACGTAATTGGGTCGGACCGATCAAATAAGTTAACCAGGCATTTTCAATTTCTCTTCTCTTGTCCACAATCTGAGTCTTCTGCAAGTGGAAATAAAACCGTTTGCATCAGTTGGATTTTTCAGTTGCACAAAGCCATTGTCCATGGCAGCAGAAAGCCCAGCCTTCTCGAAGAGCGGCAGTGAAAGGGCGTTATAACCAACGAACTTGCAGTGCGCGTAAGCATCCGCAACAAAGTCTCTGGCTGAAGGTTCTACCGCCAACTTCATAGCGCCATCCTTGGAAGTCAGAACAGCCACAGCATCGAAAAGAACAGAAGGACCGCCGTTGATTTTCTCATCGGCTTTGATCTTGCTGCCATCACTGGCAGTTACTCCTTCAATCTTCTGAGCGACTATGGCAACACTCGCCCCTTCTTTCAAAGCAGCAGATTTCAGAGCTGCCACCATGCGTGCATCGACTCCATCCGATACCAAAATTCCCAGCTTTCGTTCTTTAAAACTCTGCGGTCCATTTTTCAAAATGCTGAGAGCATCAGATGGTGGCAGATCAGTTCGCGTGGGTTTTGCAGCTTTCGCTGCCGGCGGCATGGACGGAAGACCAAGGCCATTAGCCACTTTTTCAGCGAGATCTTTATCTATATTCTCGAGATGGCTGACCATACGCTCGCGAACATTAGCCTTTTTGACTTTCGACAATTCAAAGACAATGGCATCGGCGATATGACCTTGCTCAACGGCGGTTTGGCTCACGTAAAAAAGCCTCGCTTGACTGTAGTGGTCAGAAAAAGATTCCGGTCTGACACGCACCTTGGTCCCTTCGAGAGGCTGGGGAAAACTCTTGAAACCAATCTCAGGATTTTCGCGCGGACCACCAGCTGAATTCGGTTCGTAGTTAATTTGTCCTTTGGGATTGTTCATCGCCATGTGACCGTCTTGCTGGAAATTGAAAACAGGACACTTGGGCGCATTAATAGGTATGTGCGTGAAATTGGGAGAACCAAGGCGCTTCAGCTGAGTATCCAAATAAGAGAAGTTTCGCAGCTGCAAGAGCGGGTCATCGGTGAAATCAATTCCGGGGACGATGTTCTGAGTGCAAAATGCAACTTGCTCGGTCTCGGCGAAAAAATTGTCGACAGTCCTGTTGAGCACAAGCCTGCCGATCTTTCTCACCGGCACCACTTCTTCCGGAATGATTTTCGTCGCATCAAGCACGTCGAAAGGCAACTTATTTGCGGTCTCTTCATCAAATGCCTGTATTCCCAATTCCCACTCCGGATAGGCGCCCTGCTGTATGGCGTTCCAGAGATCGCGCCGGTGGAAGTCAGGGTCTGCACCATTTATCTTCACAGCTTCATTCCAAACAACCGACTGCAAGCCCTGTTTCGGCTTCCAGTGGAATTTGACGAATGTGCTCTTCCCTTGCGCGTTGACCAAGCGGAAAGTGTGCACGCCAAACCCTTCCATAAAGCGGAAAGATCTTGGTATGGCTCTGTCCGACATGACCCACATAATCATGTGCATCGATTCGGGAGTCAAAGAAATGAAATCCCAGAAATTGTCGTGCGCCGTGGCAGCTTGCGGAAAACCTCTATCCGGCTCATCCTTGGCTGAATGAACCAGATCGGGAAATTTCATTCCGTCTTGAATGAAAAACACTGGAATGTTGTTTCCAACCAGATCCCAGTTTCCTTCCTTTGTGTAAAACTTCACTGCAAAGCCTCTAACATCGCGAGCCAGATCGGCTGAACCTTTATTGCCGGCGACAGTGGAAAAGCGCACAAAAACAGGCGTCTTTTCGCCTGCGCGTTGAAAGATATCCGCTTTGGTGAGGTCTGACAGATTCTTATACGTTTCAAAATATCCATGAGCGCCAAAGCCGCGCGCATGCACCACCCGCTCCGGGATGCGTTCATGATCGAAGCTGAACAGTTTGTTTCGCGCAACATGATCTTCCAGAAGTGTCGGACCTCTAGAACCCGCCTTTAGCGAGTTCTGATCGTCGGAAATCGGCATTCCTTGTTGTGTAGTCAGCGGCGGCAACTTATCCGATACTTGATGGAGCTCACCACCCTGCCCTGTCTGACCAGAAGGCTGGCCCTGAATGAGAGTGCCTTTATCAGAGGTCAGCTGTGGGTCACTACCCGCAGCCAATATGGGCGCTGAAGCTGAAAGACTCAATGTCGCAGAAAGACTCAAAGCAATTGACAAAAAAGCTGAGACGGACGACTCGAATTGTGGACGACCCGGCTTCGCAGTAAGACGAACTGCGTTCGCAGTAAGAGAGATTAACTTCATCAGACGCTCCTTAATATTGTCGTTTGTGAGAAGAGCAAGCTAATAAAGGAAGGTTCCTAATTTCCGGCATGAATTTTATTAATCTTCTCCGTGTCCCTCGTCCTCTGCATACGCTTCTCGCATCCGGCCACTTAACGGCGGCTCACGAGATTCGATTACGGAGGAACCCAATCACATCCTCGCCGTCAGGCAGCTATAAATTTCTAACTCTCGAGGATGATGTAATGGCGCAAGAAAAGACTCGAATTATTCGCTACGGTGTAGTTGGGCTAGGTCACATAGCTCAAAACGCCGTTTTGCCGGCTTTTGAACATGCTAAAGAAAATTCCAGATTAGTGGCGCTGGTGTCGGACGACCCGGAAAAGCTAAATGAGATCGGGAAAAAATATGGAGTGGAACAGCTTTATGACTACGAGCATTTTGACGAATGCTTGCGTGAGGCTGATTTAGATGCAATATACATATGTCTGCCGAACAGCATGCACCGAGAATACACTGTTCGTGCGGCGGAAGCGGGCATCAACGTCCTTTGCGAAAAACCCATGGCAGTCGATCACCGAGAGTGCCAGGAGATGATAGATGTTGCGGAAAAAAACGACGTGAAGTTGATGATTGCTTATCGGTTGCACTTCGAAGAAGCAAACATGAAAATGGTCGAAGCCATCCAGGAAGGTAAGATCGGCGAACCACGCTACTTTAATTCGAGCTTCAGCCAGCAGGTTAAAGAGGGTGATATCCGATTGGATAGCTCACTGGGTGGCGGTGTTCTGGATGATATCGGTATCTATTGCATCAATGCTGCGCGTTACTTATTTCAGGCGGAACCGCTGGAAGTTATGGCAGCAGCGGCATCAAGCGCTGATAAGCGTTTTGAAGAAATCGACGAAATGGTTAGCGTCATTATGCGCTTTCCAGGAGAGCGTCTCGCCAGCTTTACGTGCAGCTTTGGAGCCGCAGATATGTCACGCCTGGAGGTCGTCGGCACCGATGGACACATTGTTATTGATCCCGCATATGAATACGCGACCAAACTGAAATACGAGATTATGCAGGGCGAGAAGAAGACTGAAAAGGAAATTCCGAAGCGTGACCAGTTCGCGCCCGAGCTTATGCACTTCTCCAACTGCATCATCAGCGGGAAAGAGCCGGAGCCCTCTGGATACGAAGGACTTGCGGACATTCTCATCATCGAAGCTATCAACAAATCGATTGCCACTGGCAAGCCCGTGGAAGTCAAATCCGTTGAGAAAGCATCGCGACCGGGCGCATATCAAATCGAGAAAAAACCCGGCGTGAGCAAACCGAAATTGGTCAACACAGAAGCACCGACGAGATAAAACAAAACAGCATCGACTTTATTTGTAGCAGCCTGACGGACTCATCAGGCTGCTCTATTTACTGGCGCTCGTGCCTGCAGGAGACAGGCTAGCCGGCTGCCGCTAAGCAGACTTTCTCCTGCCGCCTCGTCCCTTGCCACCTTTTTTGGATGCAGCAGGCGGTTTCGCTGGGGCACGCTTGGTGTCAAGCGCCTTCATTTGCGGAACAAACTCGCCTTCTTCATCTTCGACTTCTTCCGCATCATCAGTCGCGTCATCCGCTTCGCCCTCTTCATCGCCGATTTCGAGAGTAGCTGACATTGTCGGCAGCGGCTCCGTCATCAACTCTTCTTTGCGCTCTTGAACTTGTTCTGCCAAACCTTCAAGGTCCGCACCACTGTCGCGCAGCTTCTTGAACATTTCCTTCTCTTCTTCGCGCACGTGGTGTTTCACCAATTCGCAAAGAACAGTCACTTTGGCATCCAACTCTTCATCACCGCCGGTCATCTCAGACAATTCAGCCATCAGATACTTGATCATCTTGTGCTCAACTTCGGCTTCTCCAACGACTTCTTCGCCTTCTTCGGCTTCCTCTTCAACGGCCGGATAGACGACCTCTTCCTCTACCTTCGCATGAACATGCAATTCGGTAAGAATTTGTTTGACAAGCTCCTCTTTCTCGTCTTCCTCTTCCGCTTTCGAAAACTGGAAGAAGAGCTCCGAAACTTTCATATGATCCTGATGCAGTAACTCAGTTACATCCATCGCTGTTTTTGCTTTTCCTCTGGGCATCTGAATACACCTCCTAGCTGATTGCAAGCCAGTTACAAACAACTGACCCACTTGGTGGACCTTGCTCGGGCTCTGAGGTTCCTGTTGAATTCCATTTTTCGCCGCAAGTAAACTTGATTCGCACACACACTTGGCATGGCGCCTAACGCCCACACGCTTTGTACGGTTGATTACATTTCGGCCGGCGGTCGGGCGAATTTGACTCGTTTTCAGCACGGAGCCAGAGTGGGTTTTCAAGCGGGCATGTGGGAAATGCGGAGGTCCAAGATATTGCGCGTGGGACCGCCTGTCGGTGCACAGGCGGCATCTTGCCATCCCCACTGTGGTATCCTATGCAGCTCTGCTGCCCGATTCGGGCGGTTGCCGCAATCACAAACACGGGCGAGTGGCGGAATGGCAGACGCGCTAGACTTAGGATCTAGTGTAGCAATACGTGTGGGTTCAAGTCCCACCTCGCCCACCAAGCCATTCTCCATTAGAGAGTGGCTTTTATTTTGGGGCGCTTTCTTTTGCGCTCCTCCCCAGTAGCCTCAATTGGTGCTTCTCAATCCCCAAAGTATCGAGGCATCAGTTAATCGTTACTCGCTGTGCTTTCTGGCTATATCGATAAGCCGCGTTTGTTCTTGAAGCTTATCCAGTTCGGCTGGTGATAACGACTGTTCAACCTCTGGAAACAATTCATGCTCTTCCCAGCGTATATGGTCGACCAGCGCTTGCCCAAGCTTCTTACACAGGTCGATGTCGGGCTGCTCTTGCTTATCCAATTGCATTATCAAGTCAACAAGCAACTTGTGTTCTGCAAGAAGACGCTCGATGCTTTTCGTGGACACCGGCAGTGGTGGCAAAAGGTGCTCCTCATTTTTGAAGTGAGGAAAAACTTCCGCAACCCACGCTTCGCGGAAGTTGCCTACTGTCGTAACTGCGTCGTGCCTGGCGTGACCTTCTGACAGCCAAATCAGCTGATGAGCATGATATAGCGCAATTACATGATCGCGAGACAAGGGCTGTAATGCTGGATGTCGTTTGATTGAAATTAACCCGGCGGCTCCGAAGAATGAGTTTCTCAACTAGTAGTTCTTTGTCTTTCATCGAAAACAAGAACTGATTTTCAATAGATTAGTTTAGTGCAAATTTGCTCGCTCTTTATGAAATCGAATCAGCACAGGCGTTGCTGACCGCGAAAAGACTAGCTCCGGACAGGATAGGCAAAACTGGCACACAAAATTGATAGTGCGCTCAGCACATTAAAGCTTCTCCAGATTCTCGAGTCGTTCTCTCAGTATTTGAGTGGGCAGCTCGCCACGCGCTGCGAGCCGGCGGTTTCTGATGATGCCTTTGACCATGGTGTATGGCGTATTGATTAACGCGTAGGCTTGTCCCGTGCCCTGCGTGATTCGTCCCGAAAAGCCCAGCTTGTTCGCTGTGTCGATGTCGCGCGGATAGCCATAAACAGCAACCGTAGCCAAAGTAGAGCTTACTACTCCGGTGAGACCGATGAGTGGACCAGAAATAGACTGCTGCTGAGCGACCTGCCGGAAGCGCTCAATCTCTCTGGTTTCGCGATTCAACTGCGCGTCCATCAATTGCGTTCTGGATGTAAGTGACGAGAGATTCTTCAGAAACGCCGGGTCCGCATCCAGCGCGAGTCTTTGCTTCAGCTCCTCCAGGGACAGAGCGGATGGACGCTCGGACGGAATCTCCCTTGCAATTCTCCGTTCTTGATGTTTGCGGACAACGACACCAGTGATGTTTCTAACAATAGGATTGAGGGTCGCAACAGAATTTGCCACCAGCGCACAAACCACTGCCTGACGAGCAATTGGTGGCTTGTCGAAAGCCCTCATCGTTAGAATTCCAGCGCCCATACGTGTGAAATTTTGCCCGGCGTCGAGAGCGTAGAAAGTATTCTCACGCCATGCTTGGTCTCTGGAGTGGCAGCTCCAGTTGGCAAACTCAAACAACAACTGCTGGCGTATCCTTCGCACCAATGCTGTTTCCAGCTCCCTTACCTGGCGCCGGTCGGCTGCAGGTTCCTGCGCTGCCAATTGATCTCGAGTCGCGAGAAGCTCATCAGTTTTTGAGACTACACTTTTCACAAAAGCGATAGATGCGGAAGGTGAGTAACCGGCGCGCCGAGCTTTCAGCATTACCCAAGTATTCTGCGCCAGTTCCAGAGAAGAAGCGCCGCCACTGATAGCATTTCCCGTAATTGCGCAAGCCACAGCATTCTTCAGCCGGCTTCTTGAAATCAATGCCGGATTACTGAGTCCTTCAGCTTGTTCATTGAGGTCAGTTATAGTCGCAGCAAATGAGAGTGCTGTTCCAGCTTCCCTTGCGAGCGGGTATGTAAATTGGCGCCACCGCTGGTGGTGATTTGCTTCGAGATGAAAGTGAATGTTGAACTTCGCAAGCTTTACCAATTCAACAACGAGCGCTTTGTCGACCGCCGCAAATGAAATAGCAGGAGTTTCGGCAGGTGCCGCTGGAACTGATGCAGCAACTGCTGTTTCGGATACCGCCTCAGGGACTGCCTCAGCAGCCCTCTCTTTTCTATCCTGGCGTTCAGGTTCAAATCCAGCCGCTCCAAACGCGCTTTGCGCCAGATAAGACCACAAGAAAAGCGAGCAAAGGATAGCGATGTAGGATTTAGACATTCTCCCGAATCATACTACATGCAGAGCACCCTACCCTGCGCTTAGTCTGACTCTACGGAAACTCGAAGTGTGCGGGTTCCAGAGCTTTGTCGAGGGCTAAATCTGTATGAACCTCGCGCTCAGAGTACAAATCGATGTATGCAATTCCATTGCGGAAAGGCTCCGCACGCTTAATTTCGTCTTTCGGCTCCATCAGCTTGAGATCGAGAAATTTGCCCTGTCGATCTATATACGCAGCAGTGAGTTGACCATCGAACTCGCGCATTTCTCTTTGACTATATGGAACTCTTTGAGAATCTTGAATCACCCCGATGAACTTCAAGCCCGACCTCAAAATTCACGTCCACTTCACGCCCCCAAAAGTACACTCCTGGCAAGGATCGACCTCTGTATCTTGCCGGCGTTCGCTGGACTGAGTAATTCGCCTAAATCAGCTCCTCGCTTCTACCTAGAAATGCAAACCCAATACAACAGGTTTAGTCTATGTGGCCAGAGGAATGGGAAGAGTTTCTAAGGGATAGCAAAATTACCCATCGGCAGATGCTGAACACAGGACTTTTCGAAGATCTGCGCCTGATTGAAAATGGTTCGGACGCTATCTGGGAAGGGACGTTATCAAATGGGGACACTTTCTATGCTCGTACTTGCGGCGGCTCTACAAGCTTGACCATAGAGTGGAAGTGGAATCCAAAAATTTTGCTTTCGACTTACGAAGAAAGGGATTACTCGCGAAGACTTGCGCAAGGTTATCAGTTTCCTTTCCATCAAAAGAAAATTGTGAACTGGTGTTCTGACTTTCTGAAAGGCTCACAAAATTGGGACTGCAGATTCTATTACCCTGGCGAGGCAACTTTGTTTGCAATACCGCTGATTCCAGCTATCCAAGCCGCTATGGAAGAACACGGAAAAACGCATTCAGAAATTGATGAATTTGGCAAAAACATCATTTCGCAATTGAAAGAGCGCGACGAATGGACGTGTGACAACGAGTCTTGTAGTCGCAAATCTTTGGATCACCCAGGCGAAAAAATCAAAATCATTATCGCAACAGAGGCGAAATTCGACAATGTGGATACAGTCAGAGGAGCATTTGAAGCAAATACAATCGTGTATGTTCCGCGCGCTGTCGGCTATTTCCATCTTTTTGCCGTCGATTACTTGTCCGATGAAAAAGTCTGCAAACAACTTGTAAACGGTTGGCTTTCGTAAGTCACGTTGTCTGATATCAATACTCGAGGATTTCCACCACCGGCGAGTCTGCTCCCATGTGCAATGCGACCTCACTGGTTCAAAATCCAAGAAGGTGAGCACTTTCAATCGGCTGGTTTAACGAAAGGAGGAAAGAGCTTAACTTTCATGGCACGTTTGAAAAATTCGTAGAAGCCTTCTTCGGCGTCGGGCTTTTGGTCACTGACGATCCATTCAGTGGGTTCCTCTTGATTGGTGGTGAGACTTTTCCATGCCCAAAAATTCGGAGGCATCGTATAACCGACAACATGCTCGTTAGCATCGTATCTAATAGCGATGTAGGTTGACCCTAGGCATCCACTGCTCAATAGATAGGCATCGGCATCGGGAAACTTTGTTTGTTCATTCGGCTCTCCCAGTAAACTCTTCACTTCCGCCTTATTCATCGAGAATATGTTGTATTGCCGCAAGAATTGGCATATGTCTTTGTAGCGTGTTTTCTGCCATTGGTATGGATTGAAGCCGACTGGACTTGCATCGAACGTAGCCAGTCCTTCGCTAAATTCATCGAGGCGTAAGTATTTCGGAGGCACTACAAAATCACCTTTGGTATTGATGTATCCGAGCGCTATGCTGGCATTTTTCTCGGCAGTCGCCAGTGCGAGCCCGTCTTTAAATGTCGAATGCCAATCCTTCGCCGGGCAGGGAAATTTAGGTGGAATAACGAACTTACCGGTTTTGTCGATAAAGCCAAATGTTGCACCCTTCAAAGGGCTAATGCTCGATTTGCCGCCAATGTCACTCCAAGCAACACCTCCGATAGCAACGGCAGCCAATCCCTCGCTAAACGGCTGCGTAGAACAAACATTCGCAGGCAATTCAATAGCGATGTCGCCGTTCGGTTGCAGGTAATGCCAGCGCTTGGAGGATCTCAACCGCGCCGCCACCAAACCATCGGACAATTCGCCGAAGTAGTCATACTTTTCGTTCATTCTGGTTTTCACGCCATACCAATCGCTAATGAGTTGAGGCATGGGGACCGGCTCCAGTCCAGGCACAATACTCTTGCCGATTGCGCCTGTAAACTCAAAAGCCTTGCCGTCCATCAAGAACCACTGATTGCCCGTGGACGGATTCATTCCTTTCCAGCCACAAGAATTGGCATCAATAGGCTTCTTTTCACCCGGCGCAACAATGCTGACAACGTAGGGACCTCGAACAAACTTGATGCCGTTTTTCTCGATGACTTGAATCTCCAATCGATCATCGCGAATTTCCATGCCATCAATCAGAAACCTTTTCGCCTTAAACGGATCTCCGTCGACTGCCGTCGCTGGTATCTTATATTCGTGACCGTTTTTATCAATAAAAACAATGGTCAACCAGTCGTCTTTACCCGTTTTGGGATCAATTCCATAACATCTGGCAAATCCGTTTTGAAACGGCCAGGCTTGCAAATACTTGGCAGGAATTACTTCATTGCCTTGTTTGTCTACATAACCGAATTTGTGCCCAGGGTCAGAGGTCAAAAACAGCGTACATAAACCAACAGTGATAAATGACCAGAAGTCCGGCACAGAACATTCCTCTTGGAATTGATATCAGTCCAGTATAATGCCTATTCAAATCACCAATCCAGAATAACTATAGCAAAAGCACAGGGTCACGTGATTGAGGCCGAAACGGGTTTCATAGATGGGCTAAGCAAGTCAAAGATGGAGAAACAACAGGAACCCCCAATGACTTCTAAGCCCGACCTCAAAGAGATGGCGCGTCAAGCGCTAGAAGAAGCCGGATTCACGCCCGACTTCGAACCCGCCGCCATCGCTCAGGTCGACACGATTTCGGATAAGCTGCCAGCCACCAGCGACACGAAAGACTTGCGGCATCTCCTGTGGTCGTCAATCGACAACGCTGATTCAATGGACCTGGATCAAGTCGAGTATGCCGAAGCGCTCGCCGATGGCAATACGCGGGTAATGGTGGGCATTGCAGATGTCGATGCCTTTGTTAATAAAGATTCGCCGCTCGATGTTCATGCGTTCAACAACACCGTTACGGTTTATGCTGGCGTGAAGAATTTTGGACTGTTTCCCGAAAAGCTGTCCTGCGAAATCAGCTCGCTACTGCCCGGCGCCGACAAGCTGGCAGTGGTGGCAGATATGGTGCTTAATGCCGAAGGAAAGCTCCTTGCGGTTGATGTGTATCGTGCATTGGTGCGCAACTACGCAAAGCTCAACTATTCAAGCATAGGCAAATGGTTCGATGGTGGTGCGAAGGAAAACGAGCTCCCGCTGCTCAAGCCCATCCCAAAACTCGCGGAACAGTTGCGCCTGCAAAGAAAAGTAGCAGAACTTCTCGAAGACTTGCGCATGGAGGCGGGTGCACTCAACGTGGAACGCATCGAGGCGACGCCGGTCACAATCAACGGACGAGTCGTCGATATAAAAATTCTCGATACCAATGATGCGCGCGATTTGGTCGAAAACTTCATGGTGGCAGCAAACAGTGCGGTCGCAGGCACGCTGGACAAGAAAGGAACTTACTCTTTGCGGCGCATCGTGCGCAAACCGAAAAGATGGCCGCGAATCGTTGAGTTGGCAAAAGCTGTTGGTGAAACATTGCCAGCCGAACCGAGCCCTAAGGCTCTTTCCGACTTTCTGAAGCGGCGCCGACTCGCCGACCCGACGCACTTCAGCGAACTATCTCTATCGATTTTGAAACTGCTTGGTCCAGGTGAATACGTCGTCGTGAAATCTGGTGATGCGCACGAGGGGCATTTCGGACTGGCAGTGCAAGATTACACGCACAGCACCGCGCCCAATCGAAGATATCCGGATTTGGTGACTCAGCGATTACTAAAGGCCGTGATTGACGGAAAGGAATGTCCCTACTCCGAAGAGGAGCTGGAAGAAATCGCACGACGTTGTACAAAGATGGCGTCATCAGCCAACACAGTCGAACGTTTTATGCGCAAAGCTGCTGCGGCAGTGCTGCTGAGTTCTAGACTTGGGGAAGTATTCAAAGCAATCGTCACCGGCGTCAAAGAAGACGGAGTTTACGTGCGGATTTCAAAGCCATCGGCCGAAGGTCGATTAGTTAAAAACCACATGGACGTCGACGTCGGCGACAAAATAAAGGTGCGATTACTGTCGACGAATGCAGCCAAAGGATTTATTGACTTTGAAAAAATTTAACGAGCGCGCCTGACTATGAACCATGAGGTCGGAGAAAGCTGTTTCGCCAAATTCAAATAGTCCGTACAGACGATACTTTTCCGGCTGCAATTTGCACTCTCCGCGGTTTAAAATAACGGCCATTACAAGCACAGGAAATAGCAAACATGTCCTCACAAGCCATGTCTCCATTACTAAAACGGATGGTAGACATTCGCCGCGATATCCACAAGAATCCGGAATTGGGGTTTGAAGAGGTTCGCACGACCGAGATAATCGCCAGC
>JAIETE010000135.1 GCA_019745505.1 Candidatus Obscuribacterales bacterium
GAAGCCTTGAAGAATGTGAAAAAGCTTCAGGAAGAAAATCCCAAGCTGAAATTCCTGGTTATCGACCGCGACAAGATCGATGCTGCGCTTCAAGCCGATCCTAAGAATGCAAAGATGCAGGAATGGAAGTCCTGGATCGACGAGAGCTTGAAAGCCTGCGGCGGCAATGACAAAAACACTGTTTTGACCAGTGTTCAGTCCTTGAAAGCCGATTCCACCGGCTATCCCGCGCCGGAAAAGGTAACCAGCTTTCACTGGAATTCGAATATCAACCAAGAGCTGGCAACCAAAGCGTCGCTGGCAAGTGATGCAACCGCATCGCATGCCAATGAATTCAGATTGAAGTTGGATGCATCAAGCGCAAAGACGCTTTCTGATTCGATTAAGGCCGCTCGCGAAGAAGCGCTTGCTATGCCCGGCGGAGATATGAACGCCGTAAGAGAGCGCCAGGCAAAATTTGCCAAAGCGTTGATGGCTGCATCTCAAGCGCGACCTGATCTGTTAGCCGAGCGCCGCAAAGAAATCGAAAAGCTCACTGATGAAAATCAGAAGAAAGAACAGCTGGCTACATTGTGGGAGCTCGAAAATGCGCCCAGATTGTTGCGTGCCGAACTCGGGCTGGACATGGTGCGCAGCAGCGGCATTCTTTCCAAGCCCGAGAAGAAGGCTGCGATGATGCAGGCCGGTCTGGACGTCCTGAAGGATGCATACAGATCTGCGCCCGAGCTTAAGGGTAATGCCGAGTTTGCAGCAGCTCTCAAAGAGGCCGGTGTCAATGTCGATCAGTTGAGCAAAGACTCTGATAATTCTTCGCCAGTGACAGCTGAGCAGATCAAGCAAAAACTAGACAATGCATACTCGGCAGGTGATCCTGTACGAGTAACTGAAAAGAGGACCGAGTATCGAGCCAATCTTCCGGCAGAAACTCGAGCGCGAGTCAGAGCAAGCGGTGGTTGCTGCTACAGCGACAGATGCATCCGCGAGAAATGCTGCACGCCCGGTGGTATCTGCCGCAGACTTTGCAGAGCCTGCCGCTAGACTCTCTTTTGAAACCACATCGAGCTGATGTATTGGCCGTGCTTTTGTGCGTATTCATCAAACACGCCCACTTCAGAAAATCCCATTGATTTGTGCAAGGCGACTGACGCGGGGTTGGGCAGAGCGACTCCTGCGACTACCAGATGCACTTTCTCACCTTTGAGCGCATCGAAAAGAGCCCCGTAGAGTTTTTTTCCCACGCCCTTTCCGCGCGCTTTGTCAGTTAGATAAATACCGAATTCCACTGTTTCGATGAACGCCGGATGGTCTCTGTATTGTCTGCTGCCTGCGCTGCCGATTACCTCTCCATTCATTTCGGCGATGAAAAGTCTGTACGGTCCGGTGTTCGAATATTTGTCGAACCATGGTTTGTAGTCCTGAATCGACATCGGCTCCGTGTCGAACGCAATTTGCGTGTTGGCGATGTAATAGTTGTAGATTTCGGTTAGCAGCGGAAGGTCGCTTGCAACTGCCGGACGAATGACGAGAGATTCCACAAAAATGTCCTTATTATTTGTGCCAAAAATGCCAGTAAATGATAGCTGGATGCGGTCGTCAAGATAATGATCTTTTGATGAGAATTTGGTTCATCCGGCTGCCTTTAGATAAGATCGAAGCATCGAGTTTCACAAGCTATTCAAAATTAGATAACAACGAGGGCGCGCCTGGAAGATTCGAGCAGGTCGCCTGAAGGGAGTATTTTTTTATGGGCATTGATATTGGAACAGCGGGGATATTGGGCGCATTGGTCGTTCTCAATTTTGTAATAGTGTGCATTTCTTCTTCCTTTTACAGACGCTGTGCGCCGAACCAGGCGATGATCGTCTCCGGCATGCTTTCAACTGATAGTGGCTCGATTGGCGCAAATCGCTGCAAAGTTTTGATTGGCGGCGGCACAGTGGTTTTTCCTGTGATTCAGCAAGCCGATTACCTGAGCCTGGAAGCTGAATCAATCGTTCTTGAACCGAAGACCCCTTATGTCACGAAAGATGGTGCTCAAGTCAAGTTCAAAGCGGTTGCGCAGGTCAAAGTCAATGCTGATACAGTAAGTGTATTGTCAGCAGCGGAACTATTTCTCAACAAGCCGGTTGGTCACATTGCCGAAGTGGTTTCTGAAATCTTGCTTGCTGAGACGCGAGCGCTTGCAGGAACGAGAACTTATACTGAAATTCTCCATGATTTGCGTGGATTTTCACAACGAGTCCAAGAAAATGCGATCTGCGAACTGACAAAGATGGGATTGACGATTATTTCATTTTCAATAGATGAGATGGACAGCAGTCCTGCATTGCTTCAATCCATGACGTTCGAAGCGGCTATGAAGCAGTAGAAGAGAAGAAAGTTCGATTGGGGTTATTCCTGTGGCGGAATAATCACATAGAGATATGCTGAGAGCTGTAATGATTGAAAATTGCGCAGGAGGAAACTTGTCTTTGAGCAAAACGGATCGAAGGCTTGAAACTGAATTTAGTGCGGCAGTGACAAAGATCGCTGTGTTGGCTGTTCTCGCTGCAACAACTGCTCAATACAGTGCGCTACCTGCTGATGCGCGTGTCTCAGCACATCCTCGCAAACCGGTGCAAAAGAAGGGAAAGGTTGCGCCTAATGTCGAAGCTCTGCAAAGAAAAGCATTCACTTGCTACTTGCAGCGCAATTACATTGAGGCGGCAAAACTCTTCAAACAATGTTTTGACGTCGACCCGAGTGATGTATCGGTAAACTATTACTTGGGTGCTTCAGCTCTCTTTGCAAATGATGTTAAGACGGCAGAACACGCACTGTGCCGTGTTGTCGTCATGTCACCTCCAGATTCCGAATTCAGTAATTTAGCAATGAAGTCATTGAAGCAATGGCGCAAGGAATTCCATGGAATAGAGCCGTATTCCCAGTTGGAAAATGGCAGGCTCATGCGCTGGGAGAAGGGCAAAGGACCAATAAAGGTCTGGGTTTCCGATGGTTTGCAATTGCCTCGGGGATTTGTAGGGCCAGAACTCGACAGTGAGAAGTGCAAGGCGCTATATTCAATGTTTCAGCGCCCTGGATTCTTCAATCAACTCGAGACTGCAGTGCACTATGTGCCAAGCTATCGAGACATGGTAAAAAATGGCATTAATGATTGGGGCTGGGTTGCCAGTGAAGGTATAGTTTCCTTCGAATTTACCGACGATCCGACGAAAGCCGATGTCTTATATTTCTGGTGCCCAGTAAGCGGCGCCGGCAGCGTCGGACGAACTTACTATCCCTGGACCAGAACGTCCAATGCCCGTTGTATAGTCCATATAGAGACCGAGTATTTGAGAAAGTGGGGGGCGCGTGTTCCGACGGAATTGCGCAAGACCAGTGCACACGAATTCGGGCACGTGCTTGGATTGAACCAACACAGCAATAACATCAATGATTTGATGGCTGCTTCAGGAAAGGACATAAGCTACCGCGAAATGACTTCATTCTCGAGCGAAAGCGCCGTTACGAAAAATGACTACGCGACGCTGCGAGCACTCTATGAATTGCCGGCTGGCGAACTCTACTCAACGATGGGGCGATGATGATTGCTCCTCGCGCCAACATTGAAACTGTCTTTGGCACCAAATCTTCGAGAAAAGTATTTCGCTTTAGTGTGGTTGTCTGCTCTCTGATATTTTTGACTGGCTGCAGCGTCCTTGAACAAAAGTTCAAAGAATTGATGCGACCGTCTCCCATAGAACATCCCGGTCAAAGTCAGTCTGTTCAGGAGCAAAAACAGTGGCCGGAGCCGCCACGCTTTTCTATCCCACCGCCCACAAAAGAGGAATTGGCGGCAGTCGGATTGCCTGAGCCTCCTCCATTTTTTATTCCTGAGCCGCAGAAGCCCAACAAGAGACATCGCGGAAGGAAGAATCCAGTTAAATTCGAAAAGCGAAAGATTGGTGGCATTGCGTTCTATCAAACGACGATCGATTTGACTGATTTCGATACGTATCTATCGGTGCTCTTGCCTCACAATGCTACACAAGCAAACAGCTCCGAAATCAGCTATGGAGCTGAGAATTTCGAGTCATTCGTAACAGACCACAAAGGTGCGGTGCTTATGAATGGCACGTTCTTCAGCAAAGACAAAGAGCAGCGTGTGATGGGTAATCTGGTTTCGGATGGCAAGGTGCTCAAGTACAGCCGATGGGAAAATTATGGCACCACAATTGGTATTAGAGCCGAGAATAAGTTGGAAATGGTGACGGCACGCGCCGAAGGGCAGCCGCAATGGGATAAGCACTGGTTTTCGCTGACCTGCGGTCCTCGTCTTTTGCGTCAAGGTGAAATTTGGGTGCACCCTGAAATAGAAGGGTTTAGAGACTCTCATGTGCTGACGATCGGTCCCCGGCAGGCGATGGGATATCCCAAGAGCAAAGACAGAATCTATCTTGTAACTTTCCTCTATGGTCTGTCGCTCGAGAAAGAGGCTGAGATGATGAAGAAAATAGGCTGCTACGAAGCGATGAATTTGGATGGCGGGGCATCAAGAGCTTTGGCGCATAACGGCTCGATTATCATCAAAGCTGGACGACCGCTCACCAATGTACTGATAGTCTACGACAAGAATCATCCGGCTCCCAAGGAGACCATCAAATCCTGGGAGCACTTCCAGGAGCTGCAAACTGATTCGGATGAATCTGAAACTCCATCTTCTAATTAGGAGGCAGCTTCTTTGCTCGCAGGGCTTCCAGCTTCTTTCTTGTGTTATCGTCGGATCTGTAGATTAGAGCCTCGGCGTATTCAACAATGGCTCCTCGAACATCGTTGTTCTTGAGGCATTGTTCTGCTAATTTTACGCGCACATCGAATGACTTCGGATCCATGCCCATTGACTGAAGGTATGAATTTAGATTGCCGCGTGCAATGTCGCAAGTCGGGTCCCAAAATAATGCTTTGCGAAAGAGTTCTATCGACTTCTCAGAACTTGTCTCTTTTTCGATAGCCATATTATTGAAGGCGATGGCAATTCCTTCGCGCGCACGCTCCTGCTTCGGATCTATTTTCAGAGCCTGCTCGAACTCGCTTATCGCTTTGTCAAATTGGTTGTTTCCAGCGGCGACGGAACCTTCCTGTACATGCCGCTGACAAAGCAGCGATGGTGGAAGCGGGCGACCGTATTCGTCTTTGTCGGGCAGCGTTCGTTCGGCCGTGGCTTTGTCCGAATAAAGAGCATTGATTGTTCTCACGTCGCGAGGCGATAGGCCCTGCTGAACAATGAGCGTGCTGCTCATGATGTCGTCTTCGTGTGGACTGTGCCCTTGCAATCCTAGAGCGTGTCCTATTTCGTGCAGGCAGGTGTTGAACAATCTGTTTTTCCCGAGCGGACCATCTTTCAGCGGGTCCAGTGTAAGCAGCAAGATTTCCGCGCTTTCGATGCCGCTTGCGCCGAAGGCTGTTTTCGCCACGCCGGCTTCAGCTGTCATCGCTGGTGCATGCAAATCGTCGGTCCAGACTACCGACATTTGAGCAAGACTGGGATCTTGCGTGAAGGCGAATCTGATCTTGCCGTCGGTCGCCTGGGTCCACTCGTCAAAAGCTTGCCGCAGCGATTCTTCGTATTCAGTCCTGTAGCCGGGGATTGCGGTTCCGTCTTTGACGAAAACTGAAATGGGTTTATCAAGATTCCATCTCAACAAATTGCTGCCCGCAACCGCCGCCAGATAGTTATCGCCGCTGCTCTGCTCGGTCTTCTTCCGGGAGTCGTTTCTCGCCTCAGTTTCCAGCACGGAAATTAGCGCACCATATTGCTGGCTGCGTGTATCATCCGGTTTCATCTGTTGAAATTTCTTGTATGCCTCAACTGCCTCTTTGGGGTGGTGCATGCTTTGGAAAATCTTACCGCTTAGCAGTACCGCCTCAGCATTGCTCTGGTTGTTGTTTAGAACATCTTTGATTTCATCAGCCGCAAAGTGAAACCTTCCCAACTTGTAAAGCGTGTCTGCGTGAGCGAAACGAATGTTGTCGTTGGCACTATTAGATCGCAAAGCTGCTGCCAATTTTGACTCAGCCTCAGTGACTTTGCCTGCTTCAATCAGTAGACGAGCTTCGGTGACAACAGTATCTTCCTTGTTTTTCTTTGTTTCAGCCAGCCCTTTTATCTGAAAGCCGAGCGCCAGAATTACGGCAGTGCTGATGCTGCCGACCAAAATTGCCCTGACTCTTGTTCTGAAAAACCTCATGCTTCAATAACAGTACCCAGTTTGGGGTCTCTTAAGCCGGTTGGGTATATGTATATTGAGATTTCGAAGGTGAAGCCTAATGCCCTGTGCAAAGCAGCCGCGGTGATTCGAATTGAGTGCTGATGACGATAAAATGCTGGCAGCTCGAGCGGCTGTAGAATTGGTCACTGATGGAATGGCATTGGGCTTGGGCACCGGTTCAACTGCTGTTTTTGCCGTCCAGCTTCTTGGTGAGCGAGTTAGAGATGGTTTGAAAATCCAAGGAGTTCCAACTTCGGAATCGACTGAAAAATTAGCGAAGAGCGTTGGAATTCCAATCGTTACCCTTGCGCAATGTCCCCGGCTGGATCTGGATATTGACGGCGCTGACGAAGTCGATCCGAACTTATGTCTCATCAAAGGAGGCGGAGGCGCGCTTCTTCGAGAAAAAATTGTTGCTTTTGCTTCCCGCAGAGTGGTGATCATTGTCGACGAAAAGAAGCTAGTAGATAAGCTTGGACGGTTTCACGTGCCTATAGAAGTAATTCCCTTTGCTTGCGGTTCGATTCAAAAAACAATAATCGAAATGGGCGCCAATAGTACAGTTCGAGAAAGAGATGGCCGCGTTTTTCAAACCGACGAAAACAATTTGATTTTGGATTGCGACTTTGGATTGATTGCTGATCCACGCTCGCTGGCACGGAAGCTCTCGCTTATCCCCGGTGTGGTTGAGCATGGATTGTTTATTGATATGGTCGAGCGTGTAATAATCGGCAGCAATGGCAATGTGAAAACCCTTACAAAATAGGATTTGCACCTTCTTGTCTTCGCGAAAAATTGGCCTGCCCTAAGATGGCGCTTGGCGAGAGCAAATTCTCTCGGCGTTCGAAATCAGGATGGAAAAGCCTGGTTATCCATGCTGGCTGTGCCGTGCTCATGCCTAGCGAGATGATTATGTGCACTAGCGCACCCCATGCGTACCATTGGAAGAATTCTTCACGAGAGAGCCAGTGATACGCAAGAGGGCTGTATGGTGATAACAATACAATCAGAGCTGTCAAAGCGACATTTGCACCGAGGAAGACCATCAGCTGTTTTGTCTGCTTGCTTGAAGTCATCCTCCAGCTTGGGTAAAGGACCCAGAATAGAACGTGATAGAAGATGAAATTGGCGAGCGATACCGGATGCATTAGACCCATAATCACAAATGCGAGCCCAAGTGATTCAAACGCGAAAACATTCATAAGCTGGTCTTTTGTGAGTATTTTGCGCGTCTTGAAAATCAAGCACGCCAACACGCATGCGCTGACTGCGTAGCCCGTCCAGTAGAACAACTCCATTTCTGGTCTGTGCCCGTAAGTTGGATATCTGGTCGAAGCGAAATACACAAAAGAATTGCAGACCAGCGATGCCAGTCTTATTGCTCTGGTGTCTTTCCATTGATTCGGCAGTGTGTTTTCATACATCAAATAGACTTCGCTGAATACGTAATGTATGCCGAATGCAATGAAGAGCATTGTTGGTACGTTGATCCATGCAAGCACAACCGATGCAGCGATCAACAGCATGAAAAGCGTGCCGCTGGTCGGACGCTTCATTGCATCGACCACATACTTTTTCGAGTAGGGAACCGCGAGAAGGTAATGAGCTATTGTAAGGGGCATTGAAAATATTGCGAACGCCATAGGCTTGAACAACAGTAGCGGTATGGCTACTGCTGCAAGAAAGCTGATTGCTCGTAGTATTAAATACGATGGCATGGAGCGCCCTTGTCGAGATTTCAGCTCGATTATACATTTATGGCGAAAAACCTCACAGGCGCAGCTTCTTATCAGCTCGCCGCCAATCTCTTAATCAGCGCTCCTGTCATTGCTTTGCAACCGATTAGAATCGCTTAAAGCGCCTGCCGAGCTTCGATTTGCGCTGTAGTCAAGCGGGTCGACCTATCATTTCTTCTCGATGAATCGACAATTCGAGGGATGTTCTGGAAGCACTAAAAGGCCAATTTGCGAATACTGCTAGGCTACTTTCTCACCGCTCAGTGATTCGAATGAATCACCATAGATGTACCTGTGATTCCATTCCGGAATTCTGCGCAAATAGTCTGTAATTTGTGCAAGCATTTGCCTATTCTTGCGAATATCAAGACGGAAAACAATTGGCGTCCACTTCGGACCCCAGATTTTGGAGAGGAGGAATGTTCGAGCAGCCGTGAGTTTGAACACTGAATCAACAATCACGCGCGTCTTGTTTTCTGCAAGAGTCTGAAATTTGATCTCGACCAATCGATCGACCGTTACCCAGAAGTTTCCCTTGACCCGCAATTGAATGACTTTGCCTTCCTCGAAGGTCTCTATCTTGGACTTCGGCAATTGAGTAGTTGCGCCGAGACAGAGTTCGAATGCCTCTTCGAGCGGCAGATCCAAATCTTCGTAGGCTATGAATGCTCCGGCGCCTTGATTTTTCAGCCTGTGCCACCACATGAAATGATGAACCATTGCCGAAATGAGCAACATTCCGACGACAGTCGTAGTCACTCCCAGCTGGAATGACATCAATCGAACAGTCGAAAGTCCGGTGGCAAACGCAATCAGCGTGGCCGGAAATGTGAAAACTATCGCATATATCGTGGCACCCACCATAGGGCGTAGGTAATCCTGAGGCTGAATTTGCTCGGGATTCAAGATGGGCATGTCGATAATGGCGAGTTCGTGGCTCTCTTCGGTCATTCGATGCACCCTGGCAAAACTCTCTTCAATTTATATTCCCTTAAAAGTACAGTTTTCTCGCAGAGAGCAGCGGGCTCGGCTGGGGCGGTTTTGCTAGGCTAGTTTCCTGCTTCTGAAGACTGCCTCAAGCTGAGTTCTCGATCTATATATGCATTTGTGCTAATATTTGCAATGGAGGGACTCCGCATGCCATACAGGATTGTAATTAGCACCGAACTTGCGAAACTATTCTCTGTGCTTTCAAATCCAAACAGAGTTCGCATAATTGAAGAACTCGGTCAGCGCGAGCTATCCGTCAATGATCTCCAGCACCGGCTGAACATAACTCATGCGGCCGTCTCCCAACAGCTTGCCATAATGCGAACTAGCCGAATTGTCGTCGAGCGAAGAGAAGGGCGAAACGTCTTTTATCACCTTAAAGATCCAGATCTTGCAGTCTGGGTGTTGGCCGGAATCAAATTCATCTCTCCCAGCCAGGATGAAATCCAGAGTATGATCACGGCAATAGATCGCGCGAAGAGCGTATGGACGCCTGTTGATGAAGAAGCCCAAGTAAAAACCAGTCGCCCCAGACGAAGACGTGCGACTCGATTGGGTTGATTTGTTTCTTTAACGCATTCATCTTCTAGGCACTTGAATTTTTTATTGCCGAAAACAGCAACAGCCTTGCCCTAAGTGGTGCGTGGGCGGGTGCTTTCGTCTTTTGTAATTAAAATATGCAAACATTTGCATATATAGATTGCAGCACGAAGAGAATCGCCAGAAAGCGCCTTGAAGGGATGTTTGTAGTACACTCTCGCTATAAAGGTCGCTTTATCTGCACATGTTAATATACATGTATGCAGATGTTAGCATGGATGCATAGAATGCGAGACACCGAGCTAGACCCACGCAATGAACCGGACATCCGTCTGGTTGCTAGGCAGTTGGCAGATTTTTGCAAGGTTCTGTCGAATCCTCTCAGAGTGTTAGTGCTGGAGGAGCTACGAAGGGGGGAAAGAGACGTCTCGTCCCTGATTGGTCACCTACAGGTGAGCCAATCGACGGTATCTCAGCAGATTGCTGTGCTGAGAGTTCACAAACTTGTTGATGAGCGCAGAGCAGGGCGAAATGTTTTCTACAGTCTGCGAGATCCTGAACTTGCGCGATGGATTGTTGAGGGCTTGAAATTTACAGGACAAGATTCGAAGGGCGAAGCGCAGACCGGCGATGGACAATACCCGAGCAGTGAGAATGTTCTCGACATCGAGGAGGTACGGCAGTGAGTGCAACATTCACCGGAGATGAGATTCTCTATGCAGCCAATGGTCGGATAGTCAGTGGTGGCATTGGGAACGAAGCCGGCCGTCTTGTCTGGAACCTGGATGATATTCAGCATGGAGACTGGTTTGTAGCCATGTCGCGCGGAGCAGAAGATACGCATGATCAGCTCTCGGTTGCTCTCGAGCGAGGTGCACGCGGCTGTATTGTTAACAAGCAAAGCCGTTATAGCTTCACAAATAGAGCCGCCACCCTTATCGCCGTTGCGGATACAAAAGTGGCAATACTTGAGCTGGCCAATTACTGGCGCCATGCAGTCAATCCGAAGGTGATTGTCGTTGTTGCTACTATCGGTCGAAAGGCAATAATAAACATCCTGGAATTTCTGCTGAAGGAAATGTATCGATGCCACAAGGCTTTCGAAGGCAATGGTCTGAGCTGCGTGTCTGATGTATTGGAAATGCCAAAGAATACACAGCTATTAATCGCGGAAGTAAGTGGAGCGGACAGGGGCGATGTAGCGAGAGTCGGATATCGTCTTGGTCCGGACATCGCAATAATCGGTAAGGCTTACCACCCGTTGCCATCCTTTGAAAGAACTGCCAGAACTGCTGCACTGCATTGCGAAATTCTTGACACGATACGCGAAGGAGGGTGTGCCGTCGTCTATGACAATAACCCTGCGGTGAAAGAGCGAGCGATACGGATGTTGTACGGACTTCGCTCGGTTTTATTCTCTGAAGCACCAGATACACCTTTTGTGCCTGAGCTTCGCCGGCTGACAGAGCACATCGACTTCCGAGATGGTCAAATGCCGACCGAGGTGGATATCTGGTGTGCTGTCAAAGGCGCTCAATCTGTTGGATTTTCTGCAGTGAGTCAAGAAGAGTTTATTTTGCCCTGACCGGAGTATGGAATGAGCAGGAAAGAAGAACGAGCCCCTAAATCGTCGGCGAAGTTGGCTGATACTATAGATGGTATCGCTAAGGAGCTGTCAAAGTTCTCTTGCGTAAGCTATCTTGACGATTTGCAGCTATCCGATGGTTTGCTGTCCGGCGCCATTAGAAGCGCCGCCGTGATAGCGTGTTCGGACATGGGTGGGTTAGTGCCGTACCTTTGCAGTTCAGCAAACGTGCGATTGTATTTGTTTCAAAACTTCGGACACGATTATGCTACTGGTGGATTCGTTGAAACGGTTGTCGGGCAAAGTGTTGAAAACGTTGTGGTTTATGGACATTCAGTTTGCGAATACACAAAGTTTCGCGCCAGGGCGGCTGTTGATCAGCCGACACGAGATTTGTATGCAGTTGCTCTTGACTCTGACGATGAAGCCGTTTGGAGAGATGTGGGTCGATTCAATGTTCTGTTCGTGATGAAGCAATTGCTGGCCGATCCAACAATTTCACCAATTGCTGAGCAAGGAAGGCTGAAGGTGCATGGCTGGTTTTACGAGTCAGGCGAAAACCACCTCGAAGTGTTTGATCCAAAACATCGAGCATTCATCGGACAGCAACTTAAGTTGCCTGATTCATTAATCGTGAAATATGGTCCTCTCGAAACTCATGATCGAGTTGGGGAGACGGATAAGTTTTGAGGAGATTAGTAAATTGACCGCACTGTAACGCAAGGACATACGAAGTGACATTTGGCTTTTATCAACTAATCATTCTTTTGGCGCCACTCATGGCGGCTCTTTTGACGGCGTTTCCACAGCGCTCGACGAGTGCACGGAGAATGCAGCTCGGCTGGTTTTTACTTATCGCCAGTTTCGCATGCTCTCTGCCAGGACTGTGGCACGCAATCCAGAGCGAGGAGCCGGTGCGTGTTGCGCTCTTTACTCTGCCCTGGCATGTATTGCCGCTAGTCGAGCTTTCTGTCGATCGACTGGCCGCAATTATGACGGTAGTCATCTCCAGCATTGGCATGCTGCTCTATCGCTATTCGCTACGCTACCTGCAACAAGACCCTGGCCTTTCCCGGTTTATGACCTTGCTTTCGTTGTCTATCGGTACGCTGCTATTCATGGTGGCAAGTGCCGACCTGATTTCGCTTTTTGTCGCCTGGCAATTGTTGAGCTGGTTTCTGTGTCTTTTGGCGCACAATCTCACACACATTCCGACAGCGCAGAGTTCCTTTCGAACGTTCATAATGTTGCGCTTCGGAGACGTTGCGTTCCTTTGCGGTATCGCGCTTGCCTTTCATCTGTACGGCACTGTTCAAATTGCAGAGTTGTTTTCGGCGGCCGCCGCCGACCAAACTCGATTTGTATTGTTCGGCAGCGGGCTCGAGGTTACCGGTCCTACCGCTGTAACATTTCTTGTCTTGATCGGCGCTATGAGTAAATCGGCTCAGTTTCCACTACACATGTGGTTGCCGGATTCACTCTATGCACCCACTCCGATACATGCGCTTTTGCACGCCGGCATCATCAACGCAGGTGGTTTCTTGCTCAACCGCCTGGCGCCGCTGTATGCACTCAGTCCAATGACACTGCATCTGGTGCTACTGGCTGGTGTGCTAACACTGCTTTGCGGAAAGTGCATGATGTTAGCATCAAGCGATGTCAAAAAATCATTAGGATACTCAACTCTAGGACAGATGGGCTACATGATGATGGAGTGCGGACTGGGAGCCTTCTCTCTGGCCGTTTTCCATCTCATCGCTCATGGTCTTTTCAAGGCGACCGTGTTCCTCAACTGCGGTGATGTGATTCATAAAGCACGGTTGAATCCATATAGCCCACCGGTTTCGAAACCGGGTCCGCCGAGCGTGTTTGTATGGGCCGCCGGTGTTATTACATCGCTGATCATGCCTCTGGCACTGATCATCTCAATCCACAATATGCTGGGCATCGACTTTCTCACCTCGCAAGGCATTTTCATTTTTGTGCTCTTCAGTTGGGTTACAGCCTCACACGTCACGCTCACGCTGTGCAGACTGGATGCACATTGGAGCGGTATGACCGGGGCTCTGTGTTTGATCGCGCTGATTGCCACCGGCTACTTTTTTGCAGCCGAACATTTTACCCACTTCCTTTATCCCGACCCGCGCATGGTCGCCGCATACTTTCAGGCCGCCGCCCTTCCTAATTGGCTCTTCCTGGCATTTGCCGGGTTACTTGTCGGAGCAATCGTGGCCAGCTGGTTCATGATTTACCTCCACTATCACGACAGAACCGCAGTCCGCAAGGGCGAGCTATGGGCAAGAGTTTACGTGCTCATCGTAAATCGCTTCTATATGGATGGTATTGCTTTGCGGCTGTTTGACTCGCTGAAAGCTGCAGGACGCGTCTTAGACAGGTCGCGTGCGGTCTTCCTGATTATCGCGCTCATCGCTTTGGGATTTGCATGGAGAGAAACTACCTCGCTACCGGCGGATTTGCCAGTAACGATTGGACTTCTGGTGCTGGCAGCATTATACCTGCCTCTATTCCCATTTCACGGCCTCTATATTGCTGCATTGACGCGTGCGCCAAGAATCATGGCCGTGGCGCTGGCAGTCCTGCTGCCAATAATAGGAATCTTTCTTTTGCCTCGGATTCCGTCTCAATTCCTACCGGCTGTTGGTGCTCTGGCTGCCTTCGGCGCGCTCTGGGGATCAGCAAAAGCGCTGATGCAGGTTCGAGTCTTGCACCTTCTTTCGTACGCAGGCCTGGCGTTGTATTCCGTTCTCTGGTGGCATCTTGCGCAAGCGGGCAAGCTAACCGCCCCTGCGATATTGTATGCCTGGGCAGTTACTCTGGTCATCGGTGGGCTGGTGCTCGGCTGGGATCGCATCCGCATCCGGCATGGCGATCTCGATTTGAACCATATAGGTGGGCTGCTGAAGCCAATGCCGCGTTTTGCTCTGTGCATGGTTTTGCTGGTTATGGCTGCCGTGGGACTGCCGCCATTCGGTCTTTTCTTCGGTTACCTGGGAATTATGCTCAGCCCATCAACAGCTATGTCTTTTGGTTTTGGTCTGCTTGCGATCATCGCGGCCTGGTTTGCCGCATCTTGGTACCTGTTCAAATTGATGCAGCAGCTGTTGTTTGGCACACATCGAGAGGATCTTCGATATGAAGATCTTCGCCCTGCTGAAGTTGCGGCATTCGCCGTTGTGATTCTCCTGTTAGTCGTTCCGGTCACCATGCCACAAGACTGGCTGGAGACAAAGGTCCCCGCTGCGACTTCGTTAATAGAGGATCGGTCATGACGCTTACAAAATCAGAGAAAGAATGTGTGAGTTCAATCACGGAGATTCGAGAACTGGTTCATCGCGCCAGTCTGGTCCTTGCACATTACTGGCCGATGACTACCTTTGTCCATCACAACCCGATACGAAGCCTGGAGACTCTCCCGTTTCACGACGCCATCAGATTTGCGCGGCGCTTCAACGGCGGACGCGGTTATTTGCCGAATGAGCAGTACAGACAGCTTGTACGAACCGGACGGATCAGTTACGAGCAATTGGATGCGGCTATCCACTCAGTAGCACGCAGCGAGTACGTAGAGATTGCAGGACGAAAGGTCAGCCACTTCGACGTTCTTCGGGCCCATATGTTGGTCGGAATTACAGCTCCTTCTGATGACATGGTTGAGGCGCTTGTGGATCGCGCATCGATCAGCCAGGAGGTTTTAAATCTCGCACGTGGGTCATTGGAAAAAGCGGCACCGAAATTGCGCCTTCATTTATCCAGCCACCAGATTCGCGAACTGGCTAAAAAACTTGATCCCAGACCCGAGCCACCGAGTGAATCCAGCACGATCGGCACAGAGCTGACACTTTTGAGGTGGTGTGACAGACAATTCCAAACACAACTGGAGTGGCTGGTCAACAAGGAAATGATCAAATGGTGCCAGAGCTTTCTCGAAGAAGGGAAGTCACCATGGCCCATGCCCTACAGAGAGAAAGGCTTCTACGAGACCTGGAAAACCCTGGCGGCATTCGAGTGGTCGCCATGTGGAATCTCAAACAGCGGTAAGAAAGTAAGAACCCTGCCTGCATCCGCTGATGAAGCCTTGCTTGCCCATCTCGATGCGCTGGCCATCCCCGAGGAACTGCGCCAGGACTATCTGTCTCTTGCTCTGGCATCTCTTTCCGGCTGGGCCAGCTTCATCAACTGGCGCTCAGAACGCAGTACATACGAATGGCAAGCGGCATATCCCATTGATCTGGTTCAGTACCTGGCCGTGCGCCTTTTCTACGAAAGAGAGCTCGTCGATAAGACATGTCGAGACAGGCTTGGTATCGAAGGCAACTTTAAGGCGGTAGTATCGCACTTGCAAGCCACGAGTAAGCCGAATTCGACTGAGATCGGGCGACTTGCATCAGCCTGGCGGCTGACAATGCTTGGAAGCGCCCTGGGCTTTTCTCAGCAAGAACTTCAGTCTGCCGAGGCGGGCCTGCTAAACCGACTCCTGGAGTGGATGGACGAGTTTCCTGAGTCTGAGCACGGGACGGTGTGGCTCAACGCTTACGAGGCTGGTTTCCACGAGAAATTCATAAAGAGCCTTAGAGATTCAGTGTCCAAGCTAGAAAGAGACAACACTGAATTGGCGCGTCCTTTGGCGCAGGCAATGTTTTGCATCGACGTTCGCTCGGAGCCCTTTCGGCGCCATCTTGAAGCGGTTGGAAGATATGAAACAATCGGCTTTGCCGGATTTTTCGGAATTCCTATCCGTTGTCGTGCGCTGGACCAACATCACGAGACAGATCAGGTTCCCGCCATCGTAGAACCCAAATACACGGTCCATGAGGTTGTCAGAGAAGACCAGAAGTACCAGGGCGTCAGGCACAATGGCGGAGCACGAGTCTTGTATGCGATCAAAGAAATGCTCGACGACATGAAATACCATGTGCTCACCCCCTACATCATGGTCGAATCAATCGGTTGGTTCTTCGGTGTGCAACTTTTCGGACGGACACTATTTCCAGAGGCCTATCGTAAGTGGCAAAACCGGAT